>JAGDMK010000063.1 GCA_017860635.1 Bacteroidota bacterium | reverse complement strand
TGTCGAGAACAACCCCGGCATGCCAGAAATTCGTGAACGTATAGTAGTCGGAACGCAGAACCTTCACACCATCCACCACCACGAACAGATCGAATGCGGGAACGTACGCGACCACGCGGTCCCACATGTACCCGAGCGCTTCGTCGATGACGCGGGTGCGGCTCATGTCGGCATCCCGCAGCCGGACAAAATCGATTTTCTGAGTCTGCACGGCCCTGTATGCTCCGGAGTTCTGCACGTAGGAGAGCACACTCTGGCGCTGGTCGCGCTTCCCAAGCCGTACCACGAGGCGGTTATGGAAATAGTCCTGCCTCCATGCACCGAATGGACCGCTCGGCAGATCGCTCCGGTATCCTGCATCATGGAGCAGCACCGAGCCTTTGTCCATAAGGAGTGCAATGCTGTTCTCGTCGGCATGCCCGTGGTGCATCTTTTCTTCTTCCACGGAAATCGTGTTGCGCAGATAGCGCCTGCCGAGCCAGCCTCCGTCACCTTCATCCCGGTAGTTGAGCAGCATGTACGTGCTTGCCTGATCCCATCCGTTGCGGAAGACCACTTTCTTCCCGATGAGATCCTCGAGCACTTCCTCGCTGCCCCCTTCAGGCGGGCGGACGGGAATCTGCTCATCTGCCCACCGGTGCGCATCGCACAGATAGTAGGCATCACCAATGCCCAGCGTGTCGCTCCGTTTCATTCCCGTGTTGAACAGCGTGCGTGCGGCCCACTTGAATGTCGGATCCTGAAACACGGCAGCGCCCCGTTCGAACACCGCCACCATCCTCAGTGCCTCCAGGGACGATTCCCAGTATGCATCGCCGAAATCAGGTATCATCCCCGATGGTGCAATGAGCCGGGTGAAGTACTCCATGTAGAAGCGCATCATCGCAGAGCGGTGGACTTCCGGATGTCCTGCGCCCTCGGCGTACGAGAGGAGCGCGTGCAGCCAGACGGGATGGTACACTGTGGCGTCTTCAATCTCCCAGTGGCGAAGATTGTCGCCGGCAATTGCGGCGGCCATCTGGCGCCATTGTCCGGCGTTGGGATGGTCGGGAAGGGCAACGGACCCCGCCTGCAATGCCTCCGCCCGCAGCATCGCCCGGTTATGTGTGCCCCACTCCGGGAAATGAAAGACGAAGTCGATGCTTCCTGCGAAATCGGACTCCATCTTCTTCCGCGCCTTGTCATCCAGCGCGGCACTTCCCCGGATTTCCCGCATAGCCCGCGCGAACGGTGCAAGGTAGAAGAAATTCGAAACAGCGGGCACTCCGTTGCCGTATTCTGCTCGCGTGGATGCAAATCCGGGGGGAAGAGTCGAGCGGAGATCACCGTAGCTGCTCAGCAGAGAGACCACACGCCCCGCATAGAGTTCGTCGCCAGTCACGCGGTGCAGATACGCATACGTCCCAGCCAGATAGAGCGGCTGGGCCGGTGAGTTGTATCCCCAGAGCACGCTGTGACGGGGATCTTTTTTCCACTTTTCGAGGGTCGCGGGCATGTCGCGCCACGACTTCTCCGCCGCCTTTTTGATCTCCGTCAGATACGCTTCTTTCTGCGCCCGGGATGCCTGGACGGCGAGCACGAGCAGGAATGTCAATACAAGAAACCGCGACAGGGCGCGAACCTGCATCCCGGATGTGAGCGACAATGCTCGATGCACTGCGCAATGGGATTCAGTTTGTGGTTGCATGGGAGTCAGTATGTTGTTGCATGGGATTCAGTATGTGGTTGCATGGGCTTCGTCAATCATTGCCAGATAGTTTTCCACCGGTACATAACTCGGTACGGAATTCCCGGAGCCGATGGCATAGCGGCCGGCTGGACCGCAGGTCAGAATCAGTTCACGCACCCGCGCCCGGACTTCCTCCGGAGTTCCTCCGGAAAGAATATTCAGGTCCACCCCGCCCAGCACCGCGATCCGGTCTCCGTAGCGGCGCTGGAATTCCGGCGCAGGGATAATAGCATCTTCAAAGGAGTGTTTGCCATCGATGCCGATGTCATCGATCAGATCGCCCATGATCGCAAGGATGTTGCCGCAGGAATGAAGAAAATACGGAAGCGAACGGGCATGGGCCAGAGCGGCAAACTGCCTGTGCCACGGGAGCGTATACGTGCGGAGGTCCCGGGGTGAGACCATCGTGGCCGATTTGTATCCCATGTCGTCCCCCGGAAAGACCGCGATCAACCTGTCCAGGTCAAGCAGATGCCTGTAGAACCCTGTCATGAGCGCGCCCAGGCGGTCGGCAATGGCTTTGACGAGGTCGGGATTCTCAAAAAGCGCTGTGGACAATCCCTCCAGAGACATGATCCAGGACAGATGCTCAAACACTCCGCCGCCGTGGCTGCTGATCAGTCCCATGCCATCGGGAAGATGTGCCTGAAGGTATTCGAGCGGGAAGAAATCAAATGCCTCGACACGCGGCCAGGGATAGTGTTCGAAATCCTCCCACGATGTGATTGCCCCGTGGTGTTCGTCAGCCCAGGCGCGCTGTTTTGTGGCACCCTGCGTCGCTTCGGGTCTGACCGTCAGGTGCTCGGGCAGAGGGAGTCCGATCTCGAACCGGACGAAATCATATCCCATCGCCCGCCAGAACGCGATCAAATTGTCGAGGTACCCCGCGATCTCTGCATGGGAGGGACCCCAGGGAATCCACGTGCGCCCGAGCAGATCTTCCACCACAGGCTGCATGACAATGTCGTCCACGATGTACTCGACGAGCGGTGCGCGGTGCACCGTGCAGCGGCCGAGCAAGGAGTCGATACACTGTTGTGCGTCGGGCTTTGCTTTTTCCATCGGGATGTGCGGATAGCGTGCGATCACACTCATCTCCTCAGCAGTTTTCCCTGATCGAATGCGGCGCAGAGAGCCGCATAGTCGCCAATGGCCTCACCGAGTTGGGCCGGGACGATCCGGCACGCTTCCCAGGCGCGGGGCAGCGATTCGCGCCGGGCCACCTCGAGTGCAGGCACAATCAGCAGCTCGTGCAGCCTCATGCCCAGTCCACCCATGACAATGCATTCCGGATTAAGCACGTCGATGAGCATCGCGAGTCCGCGCCCGAGATACAGCGAGGCTGTCTCGAACACATGCAGGGCCTCAGATGACCCTGACTTCGCCTCTTCGGCCACCTGCCGGAGCACAACCCCTTCCGGCCAGCGTTCCGGATAGAGCATGTGTGCCAGGCGCGCAATACCCGTTCCGCTTGCATACCCTTCAAGGGATCCGGCCTTGCCATAGGATGGGGGGCCATCCTCGGCAATGCGGACGTGCCCCGCCTCCCCCGCTACGTCTGTCGTTCCCCTGTACAACCGTCCGTCAAGGATCAATCCGGCGCCGAAGCCTGTCCCCATGGTCAGGAACACGAGATTGCGCATACCCTGGCCGGCTCCGAACATCCATTCGGCAAGTGCGCCCGCATTCCCGTCGTGTTCAACAAACACCGGAAGGTTGAACTCGTTCGCCAGGAGTTCTTTCAGGGGGATGCGATCCCATCCTGGAAGATTGGGAGGCGAGAGGATGATACCGCGCAACACGTCCAGCGGCCCCCCTATCGAAACGCTCACTGCGTCGATGGACTCGTCCGCCTGTGCCTCCACTTCATGTCCGAGCGTGCAGATGTCGCTAAAGGCGGATTGAAATCCCCGGGATGTTTGTGTGGGGATTTCCTTCCTCATCCGGATTTCCCCGCGGGAAGTCCCCAGTATGGCCGCACTCTTTGTCCCACCGATGTCGAGCCCGAGTATCATGGTGCAGGTGTCGTCAGAAGGTTCTGGATGATGGTAACTGCAGCGTGAAGCTCCTGCAGGGCAACATGTTCAGCGGCCGTGTGCGCGTCCGCGATGTTGCCGGGGCCGAACACCACCGTAGGAATTCCCGCGCTCGTATACAGTCCTGCATCGGTGGCATAATGCGCTCCCTCGATGACGGGCTCCCCGGCCACCGGTCGGATTGCCCGGGCGAGGCTCTGCACAATCAGAGCGTCGCCGGGAACATCCATGCCGCTCACGGCAAGATACGGATCCTCGATCTCACACCCCTCACACTCTCCGAGCAGATCGCTGACCGCTCGGATGGCATCGTCAGCCCGCTCTCCGGGCAGTGTCCTCCGGTCGATTTCGATCCGGCAATGATCCGGGACGATATTGACCGCCTGCCCGCCTTCAATCATACCGACGCTCAGCGTCGGCGTTCCGAGCGAGGGATGGGGCGTGCGCGCCTGCAACTCACGGGCATGGTGTTCGAGACGTTCAAGCACGCGGCCCATCCGGTAGATGGCATTCTCACCGCGATCGGGATAGGCCGCATGTGCCGCCCTGCCGGTGGTCCGTACGTGCCAGCGCACAACGCCCTTATGCGCGCGGACGATATGGAGCATCGTTGGCTCGCCCGCAATTCCGCAGTCGGCCCTCAGGCCGGACTTCAGGGCGTGGATTGCTCCCGTGAACCGGTACTCTTCATCAGCGACGGCTGCAATGATCACATTGTACGCCAGGCGGCCCGGGTGTTGCAGGACTGTGGTCAACGCATGCAGGAACGCTGCAAGGGATGCTTTCGTATCGCACGCTCCCCTGCCGTAGAGTGCACCGTCCACGATCTCCGCACTGAACGGCTCAACCGTCATCCCTTCCGCGTGCACTGTGTCCAGATGGGCCTCCAGCAACAGCGTCCGCGAGGCACCAGCATCAACATATCCAATGATATTGGGCCGGCCCGGAGCGGACTCGGACACCTGCACGTCGATTCCGTGCCGGCGCAGGAATGATTCCACGTATGCGCCGATCGCCGCCTCGGTGTATTGCGGTCCGGAGCAGGCGCGCCCCATCGGATTGATGCTCGGAATCCGCACCAGGTCCGCCAACAGGCGGACAGCCGGATCTGAGTGTGCGGCCGGTCCCATTATGATTCCAGGTATGCCAGAACGCGGGCCGGAGCACCGTCGCCGCCGGCAATCAGCAGCGGCGCCGCAAAGAGCCGGATCTTCATTTATTCATCACCGGATTCCTGAGTTCGCCGATGTGCTGGATCCGGCAGATCACCGTATCGCCGTGTTCGATCCGGCCTATCCCTTCCGGCGTCCCTGTGGAGATGATATCTCCCGGTTCCAGGGTGATGTGTTTGCTGACGTACTCGATGATTGTCGGGATATCAAACAGCAGATGCCTGGTGTTCGAGCGCTGGCGGATCTTACCGTTGACGCGGCATTCCACATCCAGACGCACCGGAGGCCGGATGGCATCGGCCGTGACAAGCCACGGGCCCAGAGGGGTGAATGTGTCGAAGCTCTTCGTGCGAAACCACGGATACCGGTTGTTGATGTCCTGCGTCTGCAGACTGCGTGCCGTGACATCGTTGAGGATGGTGTACCCCGCGATGTACTCGTAGGCATGCCTCCGCTTCACTCCGGTTGCGGTCCTGCCGATCACCAGCGCCAGCTCCGCTTCATGGTCCATCCTGCCGAGCCCGCGGGGAATGCGGATCGGCTCCTCCGGATCAATGACCGACGAACCCGCCTTCATGAAAATCACCGGCTCTTTGGGTTTGTCCAACGAACCTTCCTTCACATGCAGCGCGTAGTTGAGTCCGAGTGCCACAATCTTCCGCGGGCGCATGATGGGGGCGCGGAGAAGGTGCTCGCGAGGCATGGCGACCGCAGTCTGCAAGCGGTGCTTCTTCACAAATGCCGCAACGGCACGGAACTCCTCCACATCAAACTGTCCCCGCTCGAGAAGGCTTTCGATTGTCGGCCGGTGAAGCAGCGATATACCGTGCATGAGGAGGTAGAACGCGCTGCTGGCCTTGCTGTAGTTAATCCACTTCCCGTCCAGTTCGAGACCGATGAAATACCCGAACTCGCTTTCAAACTGACCGATCTTCATCGTACGCTCTCCTTGTTGGGATTGCGCGCGGACTCATCAGGCCGCGCGATCGCTATGGATGTTCCATCCTGATGCGCAGTGTCACGACTTCCGCCGGGGCGGCGGTAATCCGGATCACGGAGCCGTCGTCTACCGCCAACGGAGTCACCGGCGTCTCATCCAGCCGCGCTCTCTCTGCGCCAGCCACGCGGCCCGAAAATCGTATAGTCTCCTCACAGGGCCGGTCTGTCGTGTTGTAGAACCGGAGTATCAACGCCTCGCCATCCTCCGCTTCTTTGAACGCGCTGAACGTCAGACGGCCGGGCTCGCATGCAAAGGCCGAGCGGGTCCAGGGTGCTTCAACGGGATTCTTCCGCCGCACGGGAAGCAGCGGCGCATGGAACCGTTCCGATTCGGCGTTCACCAGTCCGCCCCCGACAGACTCCCCGGCCGGCAAGGGGAGAATGGCGTATCTGAACCTGTGCGATCCGGGACACTGGGCATCAGGCGTTTCACCATGCCAGCCTGCTTTCCCTCCCGGACGCGTGAGAAGATCCTCTCCCGCCATGAGGCCGACGCAGCGCAACAACGTGAGCGCAATCGTCCCCTTCCCATCCAGCAACAGCTCATACTCCGGAAGTCCATCGGCCAAAACAACCATCCCGCACTCCTGATCCTGTACCCCGACAAACCGCTGCATCGGCGCCACAGAAGCAGGGTGCTCGATGGTGAAGTCCTTTACGGGATACTTTTTCTGGGTTCGTTCGAGAACGGCAAATTGGCTGTCCACAACTGCCGTGTCTGTGTCGATGCCGGAGGAAAAGAGAACACGGAACCGGTGATCGCGCGCATTGTTTTCAACCTGAGTCTCAATGAGAAGTGAGTGCGAGGAAGGTGTCAACGAAATGGTCGACATGATCGGAAGAGGGATCCGCTTCGTGCTCCGCCCGCGCCGGTCGGGCGTGGCAGACTCCGGCACTGACATGCTGAGCCCGATGCGGAGTGCAGCACGCAGGGGGCCCCGCTCGGTGCGCTCTACCCGGGCCTTGCAGCGGGCCGTCGTTACCTTCAGATCCCGTCTGGGGTATGAATAGTTGTACTCATCCCCCACGTCGCCGCTGTCTTCAAAAAGATTGATTCCACGCAGGACTCTTCCGCTGGTCCTGTCTGTCAGCACAACCTCGCCGTTCTGCCGGACATCGGCGCGGAGGAATTCGTTCTGGATGAACCGCGCTCCGCTTTTCAGCGTGCCCGGGAAGCGCGCACTCTTTCCGGTCCTGCGGATTGCGTAGCCCTTGAATCCCATTGCCGGAACATTTTGCGCATCCAGCAGGAGTGCAAAGCGTTCGGCATAGGTCTGTTTAGGGTAGTTGAAGTTCGAATAGGTGATATCATATCCCTGCGACCGGTTCACGATCTGGAAAGGCACCTGCCGGCCGTCTTCGTCAAACAGCCCGAAACCCTTCACAGGCGGGAGCATCGGCGCCACACGCACGTCAGGGTTCAACCCGACGACAATATCCTGGCGGTAGAACCGCACTTCGGCTGAGGCCACTTCCGACCTGGACACGGGAGACGGGTTGATCAGGCAGAGCATCTGATCATCTCCGGCCGCACGGTCATCCTGAGGCACAAGATGCCTGAGTCCGGACTCGAGCACGCTGGCGCCGGTATCTTCGACAGCCCTGAAACGTGTCATCATTTCACGGTGGACTGGGTCGATGCTGCATCCGCAGATGCTGTCGTGCGGATGATTCTGCAGGAGCGTCCGCCAGGCATGCTTCAGCAACGGCAACTGTGACCTCATTCCGCCACACACACCGAGCGCATTCAGCGGTTCTGCATACCGCTGGAGCAGCAGCTGGGCGTGCCAGTTCGCCTGCTTGATGTACATCCGGCTGGAGTACACACCCCCCATGACGGCGAATGCGTACCGGTATCCGAAGCGGAGTTCACCATGCACGTCAGGGATCCCGCTGATTTCGCGGCGCACGGCCTGGACGTATGCAGGCACACTGCTATGCACAATCGTGCCGTCGGTGTGGGCGCGCAGCAGGTCAAGCGTCTTGGGCAGCCGTGGATCCGGCCAGTGATGATCGCCGCCGTTCATGATGAGCCGGTGCGATGTCATCGCTCGAGCATCGACTTCCCGTTTCAGGGCGGCGAAGCGCGAGAGAGCTTCCTCGTCCGAATCCTGGTAGAAGTACCCGCCGCTGTATCCGTCTTTGAAGAGATGCACCATGAGACTCCTGGTCCCGTCCGGCGCATGCCACCAGTACTCCGATGACTGCTGGCCGGGTTCGCCGCCGAATCCACGATACACAAGCGCCGTCGGGATGCCGAATCCGTGAAGGATGGCCGGCATCATGGCGATGTGCCCGAAACTGTCCGGTATATACCCGACGTCCATCGTCCCGCCAAATCTCCTGGCCGTGGCCATGCCGTGGAGGAGATTTCTGACCGTTGATTCGGCACTGACAAGAAACTCATCGGGGAGGACGTACCAGGGGCCGATGATCAATCGCCCCTGCTGGACCAGCCTCCGCAGCGTGGCCTCCCGCTCCGGGCGGACCGCAAGGTAATCGTCCAGAATAACCGTCTGTCCGTCAAGAGTGAAACATGTGTAGTCTGAATCACGTTCGAGCAGCGCGATGAGATCATCGACCATCGGTACCAGCATGGAACGAAACTGCTCGAAGGTCTTGTACCACTCTCGATCCCAGTGGGAATGCGAGACGATGTGATAGGTGTTCATCTGTACTCTTTCAATGGCTTGATGGCCGTCGAGGCGCCCACGGCGGTCACGCAGCTTGCGGCAATGGCGTTGGCTTTGCGGGCCGCATCCGCCGGCCGCATGCCGCGGATCGTGGCGGCCAGGAAGCCGGCCACAAACGCATCGCCAGCTCCTGTCGCGTCCACCACGTTGCGCACCCTGACAGCGGGGACGTATGCGGCACTCTCCCTGTCGGTGATGTAGCAACCCTTCGACCCGAGCTTGATTCCCACGACGTACGGCGCACCCCACTGCCGGAACGTCCGCACCATGGCCTCCGGCGTCCGCTCTCCGGTCAGGATCGCTGCCTCTTCTCTGCTCGGAATGAAAAAGTCCACGTGGGGCAGCACGCGCCGCATCAGAGCGGGGTGGTGTTCAGGATTGCCGCCGGTGTCCAGAAGAATCTCCACTCCTGTCTTCTGCTTCAGCGTCTGGAACAACCTGGGGAGGTGGGGCTCGCACTCCGGAAGCAACCCGAGGTATCCGAGCGCAAAGATGCGGCTAGACCTGATGAGCGGAACATGCGCCAGGATGTCCTCCACGCGAAGGTTCTTCAGGCATCCGCGCGTGTGAAAGAAGGTGCGCTCCCCATCCGCTTCGACGGCAACAAAGGTTGCGGATGTCTGTGCGCGACGATCCACGGCAATACCTGAGGTGTCGATGCGGTACGCGGCGAGGTGTCTCCGGACCACGTCGCCGAGCAGATCATCTCCAACCCGGCTGATGCCCGCCACGCGGAATCCGAGCTTCGCCAGATCGATCCCGCAGTTTGAAACGTTGCCGCCGGTGGTGAGCGTCACGGAGTCCACCAGCTGAAGCCCGCCCTTGCGCGGCGGCCGCCGGATGTCCACCGGACGTCCGATGATGTCCACCAGCGCCAGGCCGGCAACGACCACATCCAATGTCTTCCGGGATGCCATGCTCACTCCGTAACCGTCACTGTTCGGAAATCGTAGACGCGTTTCGCTCCCTTGTACGTCATCGTCAGCTTCTCGCTTCCCACCTCCGCATTCAGAAACGGTCCCTCGAAGAGCTTTGTCGCAGAGAGATCCACCGCCTTGCCATTCAAAATCCGGGAATCGGGGAAGGCAAACTTCATGCGGTCCTTGCTCAACGAGGTATAGTCCACAGAGACCTTGCCGGGAGTCAGTATGGCCTTCGGAATCCGCGTCCGCAGTACGGAGACGAACTTCTGGAACGATCCGATCTCCCGCTCGGACCTCACCTCGATGACGTAGCCATTCTGGAGTTTGTGGCTGCGGAACCGCCAGTTCCTGACCGGCTGTTTCTGTGAAAGGTTTTCAGGCCGGCCGATGACGTTCTTTGCCTGCCCTGGAGTCTCTCGCTCTTCCAGCCATTCCCCTTCCTGAAGCGGGTACCAGCCTATATACGTTGAACCCGCCTTGCAGAAGATCCACCCCGAGGAGTCGATGAGCCGCTCGTTCAAATTCCCCGGGAAGAACCCGTCGATATGTTCCGTCATCGTTCCGGGTTCGATATCATACAACACGAGCAGTGTGTTCCGGTTCTGGAACGTCCGCTCGTACGGCGACCCTCCCGTCCACTTGTCCGGATTGTTGTACGTCCCCTTCGACGCCACTACATCGGCAATGAGCGGTTTAAGTTCTTCAGGAAAGAACATGCCGAGTTCATAGCTCGACCAGTACGGATGCAGCCCGAAGATCGTCGTATACGGCCTGCCGGAGGTAAACCGGACGGACCACGTGTGCTGCTGGATCGGCTGGAGAAGCCCGCCCTGAAGCGATCCGATCCCATACTCCGGGGTGACGTACGTCTGCTTGTACACGGGCGGATTCTTCTCCGTTCCGAACCGTATAACGTTCCGCACTCTTTTCCGCTCTTTATGGAGGTAGGGTGTCGTACGGTCGGTCGCAATATTGTACACGATTTCCGGCGGACGATAGTTGCTCAGAGAGGGAAGAAGGACCCAGCCTGACCAGGGGGATTCTCCCGGCGGACGGGCCTTCGGCGTTTCCGGGAGCGGACCGGCAGAGGTTTCGGCCTCTGTGCCCGTGCCGAAATAGAGATAGGCAAAGCCCGATGCGCCGGACAGGAGCGGGGTGAAGACCGCGGGCTGATAGATTCTGCTGAAGCCTCCGAGATACTGTCCGTTGAGATGCTCCACACCAAAGTCTGCAAGGAAATAATCCATCATCATCTGCCCCCGCTTCCGCATGAGGGGGTCCTGCGCGAATTCGGAAAGAAGGCACATGGAAATCGCATACTCCGGGAAATAGTCCGGCGAATCGAATTCGCCCTGCCCGATGGTCGTGGTGATCCGGATCCAGTGGATCAGATACTCCCGCGCTTCTTCCAGGTTCTCCTGCGAACTCTTGCCGTTGAACCATTCCGAGCCGGGAAGCCCGGGCCACTGCTCTGCCGCAAGGTAGAGCGTCGTGTAGTACATGGCCCAGTGATTTTCCGTGTCCCCCCTGTACGGTGCGTAGGTCTTCCATGCATTGCGGACGACGGCCCGCGTTTCAGGGGACATCTTGTCCTTCCCGTGCAGATAGGCGCCGATCACCGGAAACATCCAGAACATGTCGCCGCGCGGCTCCCGCAGTGCGACCCGGAAGAGGCTGTCAGCGAGAGGAATGTTGTTGTTGGAGGCATACCGTGCCGCGATTGCATAATACGAGGCCGCAGTGGAGGTGTCAAATGCGCTGCGAATATGCCGGGCGCGCTCGGAATAGTGCTTCAGGTAATCCGCATGCGATTGTGCCCGAGTGGCAGCCAGTCCGCCGAAAAGCAGGACTGCAATGATGAGGGATCGTACAGTCATAGTAGTCTTCTCGTCCTACGGATGAATGAATAGAGTCCAGACCTGGGAGTCGGGCGGTCCAAGCGGCGTCCACTCTCCTCCCCCGTTCTCGGAACGATACACGCCGCCCCAGTACGCACCTGCATACACGCGCTGACTGTTGCGGGGATCCACGGCAAGCGTGTGGAATGTCAGGACATTCAGTCCCTTGTTCATTCGCTTCCAGGACTGACCTGCATCAGTCGATTTGTAGATGCCCGTTACGTATCCGCCTGCGTACATGACATCAGGCGCGTTGGGATCAAACGTGACTGCGTAGAATGTCAGATGATCCACTCCGGCTTCGCGGCGCGTCCACCAGCGCCCCCCGTTGGTAGACATGTAGATGCCATGGTCTTCTGTCCCCGCAGCGAGGATCTGCGGATTGCGGGGGTGCTGCGCGATGGTCCGGACACCGCCCACGCTGAGACCCATGCGTGTCCACGTGTCCGCCCCATCCTTGCTGATATATGCTCCATCCTCGGTTGCACAGTAAACCTCCCTGTCATTCAGCGGACTGGCAAGAACAAGGGACACGAAGCGTGCGCCCAACCCCTGACTGCACTCCTTCCAGGTCGCACATCCGTCAGTCGTTCTGAAGACGCCATACGGTGTCCCGATGTAGACGCGAAGGGGATCACGCGGATCAGGGCTTACGCTCAGGACTTCAGTGATGTTCCAGCCGGTCGTCACCTTCCACGTCGCTCCGCCGTCGCTCGACTTGTGCAGTCCGTTCCCTGCCGCAATGTACAGCACGCGTTGCTGCGAACCCGGGTGCACGGCACAGCCAAATGCGCGGATGTTGTTGGGACCCGTGTGCTGCCATACCGTATCACCGGAGGGATGCTGGTAGTGGAGTCCGGTCTGCGGATTTGCCGCCCCCACGACGAACAGCTTGGTTGCGACGACCGCAGCATACACGGTGGACTCCTGTGCCACGGATGCACCGGAGAGACTGCAGATAAGTAGAGCTGTGATCCAGAAAAGGTGTTGTCGAGTACAGGGCATAAGTGTGTTCCGCTAAGGAATGTGTTCTGTTAAGGATAGAAGAAGAGATGTTTGATTTTTCCCCCGTTGAGTCCGGCATACGTCCATCCCCGTCCCCCGTCGACGGATTCATAGACGCCGTTTCCGTCCGTGCCTGCATAGAGATGGCGTGTATCGTGCGGATCCACCAGCAGACAGAAGAATGCCTGAATCCCTGCCGGCGTCCAGAGCACATCCCAGGACTGTCCGCCGTCGCCGCTGTGCCAGATCCCCGTTTCCCACCCTGCAGCGTACAGATTCTCTCCGTCGGGAGATGCAGCGAGTGCATAGACAGAAGCCGGCGAGGGACAGCGTGCCGGCTTCCATGATGTTCCGCCATCGGTACTGAAACAGATACCGTTGTCTTCGCATCCGGCGAGGAGCCGATCCGGGATGCGGGGATGCTGGAGAAACGACAGCACCGCACCGCGGCCGACACCCATCGGTTTCCAATCGTCTCCTCCGTTGGTCGTCACGTATGCGTCATTTTCCGCAGTGGCATAGATGATTTCCGGCGTGCGCTGATCGAATGCAAGGTGACGGACAAATGAACAGGTGAATCCCTCTGTCGCCGCTGTCCAGCTCGCTCCCTCATCCTTGCTGCGATAGATGCCCCACGGTGTCGATACGTACAGGAGAGAGGGATTGGCTGGATGCGGGAGGACATCCAGGATCTCCATCGTTGTCCACCCCGTGAGAATACGCCACGTCTTCCCATCATCTGTGGAACGGTGAACGCCGTTTCCGCACGCTACATAGAACCGCCGGGGAGCCTCACTCGTGAACGACCCGAACCCGTACGTGATCACAGTAGAGCGGGAGAGACAGCGCCATGTCGAATCGGATTCCCGTACATGGGGGCCGAATCTTCCGGTGCTGCTGCCGGCCACACTCCCCCGGACGAGATAGACTGCGGCGTGGAGCTTCGACCGGGGCGCCGGACTCGTATCTCCCGCACCTGCGGTAGCAACAAGCACCAGGCTGTACAGCGGAATCAAGATTCCCCGGAGCCGCATTCACTATTCCTCTGCTGAGGCCGCACGGAAGTCGAGCACGCGCTCTTCCTTGCCGTCAGTCATTCTGATGACGCCCTCTCCGACTCGGGCCTGCATCCATGGTCCGTCGAAGAGCGGGTAGTCCGAAAAAGAGACTACTGTGCCGTTGAGCCGGCGTTCGCCGCCACGCCTGAAGGCCATCGTATCACCCGTTGCGGTAACAAACGCGACGGCCACGGACCGCGAGAAGCCGGTCGTGTCCGGTGTTCGAGTCCGCAGACTCGTTTTGAATGCCTCGAAGGAACCCGACTCATCCACGGACGAAACTTCCACGATCCAGCCTGTCCGGAGAGAGGTGCTCCGCCATCTCCAGCAGATTTCTTCTTCGGTCCACGCATACGGGCCGAGGGGATAGATGCCACAATACACGCCCTCATTGCGCGCAAATATCCATCCTGTGGTGTCGACGATCCGCTCATCGAGGGTCTTGGGGAAGAACCCGTCGGCATGCGGTTGTCGCTCTCCCGGGGCAATATCGTAGAGCACGATCAGATCATTCCGGTGCTGGAATGTCTCTTCATAGGGAGAGCTGGAATTCCA
>JAGDMK010000062.1 GCA_017860635.1 Bacteroidota bacterium | reverse complement strand
TACCTGACACTCAAATGCGACCTCCATGTCCACACTGTCTTCTCCGACGGTGATGTCTGGCCGACATTCCGCGTTCAGGAGGCCACAGTTGAAGGATTGGACGCAATCGCAATTACCGATCATGTGGAGTATCAGCCGAAGGGGGAATTCGTTTCGAAGGACCGGAATGCCTCCTACAGAATTGCGCAGCAGATTGCAGCCGATGCGGGGTTAATCGTCATCCCCGGGGCGGAGATCACCCGGTCGATGCCGCCAGGCCATCTCAACGCTATCTTTGTGAAGGATGCCAACGCTCTCGCGAAGGAAAACTGGAAGGATGCTGTTGATGAAGCGGCAAAACAGGGGGCTGTGATCTTCTGGAACCATCCCGGATGGACAGGTCAACAGCCAGACGGGGTGTCGAGATGGTACGACGAGCAGACCTATCTGTACGAGAAGGGATTGCTTGCCGGCATAGAAGTCGTGAACTCCGTCGAGTACTATCCTACGGTTCTCACCTGGTGTCTGGAGAAGAAGTGCGCTATCCTCGGGAATTCCGATACCCACGCCCCGATCGAATTTGAATACCGGGCGTACCCGGACCGGCCGCGTCCCATGACACTGGTCTTCGCCAAAGAGCGAAGCGCTGCGGCGATCAAGGAGGCCATTCTGGCCAGGAGAACTGCGGTGAAGAGGGGAGGAGAGCTGATCGGCGAGGATCAGTGGCTCAGGCAGATCTTCGAGAACTCGATTTCATTTAGTACGAAGGCCGTGTCGGTGCAAGGCCGCGACAGAGTTCTTCTCCGCGTGACGAATAGTTCTGATATCACCTATGCTTTGGTCCTCGCTGCCCCTGACACCAACATCCAGTTTCCGAGGGAGTTCAAGATCGAAGCGGGAAAGACGGCCATGGTGTCGATCCGGCCCCGCAAGGACTCACTAACCCTAAGCGGTCCGCTAACGGTCAATTATGAGGTGACGAACATGCATGTGGGTGCTGGAAAGAACCTGATTTATCCGTTGACCATGCACATGGATGTGAAGCCGAAACAATAGGTACAGCTCGTCGTGGCAATGCACCCAAGTCACTGCTGTTGCTACATGCACCCATCAACCCAAACACTCTAACCGAAATAATGCACTATGACTAGCCTCGGCCTCCTCAGTATCGTCCCTCCGGTAATCGCCCTCATACTCGCTCTCTGGAAAAAGAAGATCATCCCTGCACTGCTTGTCGGCGGACTTGCCGCATCGCTGTTGCTGGCGGCATCACGATGGACTTTTGTGGTGGATTACCTCGAACGGGTGATCAAGGTGACCGGCGACCGCGGAAACTTGCAGCTTATCCTGTTCGGTGTCCTGGTGGGCGGGTTGATCAAGCTGATGGAGACTTCAGGCGGCTTCAAGGGTATGATCAGTCTGCTGGAGTCCCTGAATATCCGCACAAAGAGACCGGTATTCATCCTGACCTGGGCCATCGGGCTCCTGATGATTCTGGAAAATTACTCCAACATCATGGTCAATGGAACGACCGTCGGAAGCCTCTACGACAAGCTCGGCATCCCGCGGGCCAAGCTGGCCTACTTTCTTCACAGCATCAGCATCAACTGGGTCGCCATCATTGTGTTCAACAGCTGGGGTGCGTTCTACATGATGCTGCTGTCTGCCCAGGGAGTTACCGACCCATTTCCCGTTGTCCTCAGCGCCATGCCCATGAATTTCTACTGCATCGTCAGTCTGATTGTGATTATCATTGCGATGGTGTTCGACTGGAACATCGGACCGATGAAGAAGTACGTTGCAGCCGTCGCGAAGTCCGTTCCCGCTACTGAAAATCCGAAAGACAAAGGCGCCGGAACCACAGATCCAGAGCACTCTTCACCGATCACCAGCCTGCTCGTCATCGTACCCGTTCTCGTCCTCGTTGCCACGATGCTGATTTCCCTCGTTGCCACCGGAGGTGGATCGATGCTGAAGGGAGATGGGACTGCCTCGGTATTCTACGCGGTGCTTGCAGCGATTGCGGTTCTGGCACTGATGGTGCAGTTCAGACCCAAATCCGAGCGGCCTGCGATCGAAAAGTCGGTTTACTCCGGAATAGGTGATTTCATGGAGGTCGGAATCCTGCTCGCCCTGGCGCTCACGCTGGGCAGTCTCTGCAAGGAGATGGGGACCGGCGATTATATTGCCGGGCTGGCGAAAGGTAATGTTCCCACATTCCTGATGCCCTTGATCTTCTTCTTCGTGAGCTGTCTGATTTCCTTTGCCACTGGTACCTCGTACGGAACATTCAGCATCATGGTTCCCCTGGCCGTTCCTGTTGCGCAGGCCATGAACATTCCATTGCCTTTAATGTTCGCAGCATGCATTTCCGGCGGAGTGTTTGGAGACAACACATCGCCATTCTCTGACACTTCCGTCATAACGGCCATCTCTGCGAAGACGGGCGTGGTCGAACATGTGGAGGCACAGCTGCCATACGCGTTGGTGTCCGCGAGCTTCGCTGGAGTGATGTTTGTGATAGCAGGATGGCTCATGGTGTAGACTACCACGCTCGAGCCTGCAAGCTCTGCGTCATTTCAAGCGATCTACGGCACAATCGAGTTCCGCCAGAACACGATTGACACGAACGTATAGGTACACACCGGGGCCGTATACAAATGGGATATTTCAGTTCAGCCAAGAAAGGATCGTTCAGATGATCCGACGTAATGAAGCAGCATTGTGGTTCACTCTTCTTGTGCTGGTGCTCGTCCATGGGGTGACCCAGAGTCAGACTCCGGCGTTCCGTCTGGCGCCCCTCATTCAGGATAATATGGTGCTCCAGCGGGAAAGCCTGGTTCCCATCTGGGGTTGGGGGATCCCGGGCAGAACCGTGTCTGTTCGTGCGTCGTGGGGTGATTCAGCCGTGACACAGGTTGAGCAGGACAGCCGCTGGATGGTCAAGCTTCGTACGCATCGTGCCGGTGGTCCGTACACACTTGCGTTCACGCACAATAATACCTCCCTCACGGTATCCAATGTGCTTGTGGGTGAAGTCTGGCTGTGCTCGGGACAATCGAATATGGAAATGCCACTGAGGGGATGGCCTCCGGGAGACACAGTTCAGAATTCCGCCGCGGAGATCAGCAGTGCGACATATCCGGGCATCCGACTCTGCACAGTCCGCCGGGCGTTGTCGGCGGTGCCTGAATCGATGTGTAACGCGTCATGGGTGGAGTGCTCTCCGGCCACCGTTCCTGGCTTCAGTGCGACCGCATTCTTCTTCGGCAAGAAACTGCATGAGGCCCTCGGCGTCCCTGTCGGTCTGGTCCACTCCAGTTGGGGAGGGACGCCCGTTGAAGCATGGACCAGCGCTGAGTTCCTCGCCCGGCGCCCGGAATTCTTTGAGACACTGCGGCGGCTTCCGGAATGCGTTGACGGTCAACGCCGGATTGCCGAATGGCTGGGGAAGTATCGCACTGTGGATATGCAGGGAGGATCCGGTGAAACGAAATGGCGCGATCTCAATTGCGATGACAGTGCCTGTTCGGCCCGTTCATACAATGACTCCACGTGGAGAGTGATGCATCTGCCGACACTCTGGGAAAAGACCAGTGTCGGCAACTTCGATGGGATTGTCTGGTTCAGGAAGAATGTCACGATCCCGAGAGGATGGCTCGGGAAGGATCTTGTGCTTGAACTCGGGCCGATTGATGATATGGATGTTACGTACGTTAACGGCACCAGAATAGGGGACTATGAACGAGAGGGCTTCTGGAGCAAGAAACGGATCTATCCTGTTCCGACAACCATCATAGACAGCGTATCAGTACAGATCGCCGTGCGCGTGATTGACACACAGGGCGGTGGGGGTATCTACGGTGATTCAGTTTCGCTGGTGCTCCGGACCGGTCAATCCGGCGAATCGATCTCTCTGGCCGGGGACTGGAAATATGCACCGGTCGCCGAATTGTCTGAGAACAGGCTCCATGTCTTTGGCCCGGTTGGAAACCTCTATGAAACACGCCCTCAGTTGCCAATGAGCTTCTCTGCGAACACTGCGACGGTGCTCTACAACGCCATGATTGCACCGCTTGTTCCGTTTGCGATCAGGGGCGCCATATGGTATCAGGGTGAATCGAACACGGGACGGCCGCAGCAGTACCGTGCGCTCCTCCCTCTTCTCATCGAGAACTGGAGGAAGGTGTTTTCGGTGGGGGACTTCCCGTTTTACTATGTGCAAATTGCTCCCTACAACTATGGAACGACCACGCAATCCCAGTATCTCCGCGAAGCGCAGACGGCAGCACTCGCGGTGCGGAACACAGGAATGGCCGTGACGCTGGACATTGGGGACGCTGCGACTATTCATCCTTCGAACAAACAGGATGTCGGCAAGCGGCTGGCACTCTGGGCCCTTGCGAAAACCTACGGACAGCGGATTGCATACTCCGGGCCGCTCTACAGATTCATGAAGCGGCGGAGAGGGAGCATCGAACTCCTCTTTGATCACGCAGAGAGCGGACTAGTGCTGAGGACTGGCAGCAAGGGAAACAGCTTCCAGATTGCAGGGCCGGACCGCGTGTTCAAAGACGCCGTTGTAAAAATCCGGGGGAAGGCACTCGTGGTGTCTCACCCGGAGATACGAAATCCTGTCGCCGTTCGGTACGCCTTCACTAACACTCCTGCGGCAACGCTGTTCAACAAATCTGGACTCCCGGCGACTTCATTCAGAACTGACGACTGGGAGTAGCATGATTTCGCGAGGAGGTGACACACCAGCCAGGGGCATCGGCGCACACATAGTGACAAACAGAACGACGAGGCGGGCGGGCGCATGACAATCAGCGTACAGGAAGGAAGCGAGTACTTCAGAGGACTGCTTATCCTCATCAGCAAAGATCGTAGAGTTACCGACGAAGAAATGGTGCTGATGAGACGCATCGGCAAAAGCCTCGGTCTGGAAAAGAAGTTCTGCGAGACTGCCATTCAGGATATTCTTGAGAACACGTACGTTAATACAGACCCACCGCGCTTTCCGATGCCTGAATTGGCAAGGAAGTTCATCAAAGATGGATTGACGCTGGCAGGAGCTGACTCTGAGGCGCACGGTTTTGAGACGGGATGGCTGAAGACCGCAGCGGAAACGAATGGGCTCGATGAAGAGTGGTTTCTTCAGGAAAAGAAGCTTGCCGTTCAAAGAAGCAAGGATGCCGAGCCCCGCTTGGAGGTCGATGATCTCAAAGTGGAATACTCCAAGCAACGCCCGTAGCCGTCATCACCAGCGTGGTAGTGCTGGTCTCATGGCCAGCGTTTGTTCTTCGCGAACCGGGAAGTGCTACCGACAAATGCCCGCGCGGCGTTCAGGTCTTCCGGCGTGTCCACTTCCATACAGGGAAGACTCCCGACATCGACGGCAAAGATGCTCTCACCTCCGTCGATCACTTCCTGGAAGGCAGCCTCATAAAACTGGTTGACCTGCTTCCGAAGGACAATCTTCTGTTCCAGAACCCCAAACAGGCGGCCGACGAAGCGGGGACTGAACATCTCAATCCCGATCGATTCTCCGAACGCTGTCGAAGGATCGACCTCCTTGCTGATCTCGCGGATTGCCCCCGCTGAATCGGTCCGCACCTTGATTTCTTCGGTGTCGAGCGTTTTGCTTCTCAGGACTGCCAGGCAGTTTTCGTGGCCGGAGTGCAGGAGCAGGGCAACGATTCCGGGGTCAAACACAATGTCGCTGTCCAGCAACAACATCGTCTGGCCTGCAAGAAGCTCGCGCGTCAGCCAGAGGGAGTAAATGTTGTTCGTTTCCGCGAAGCGCGTGTTGGTGAGGAACGACACGTCGAGACCAGGATAGCGGGCAGCCACGAAGTCGCGGATCTGCTCCTCACGGTACCCCGTGACGATGACGTACTCTTTCACGCCGTTCTGAAGAAGATTGTCCAGCGTCATGCCGAGCATCGTGGTAATGCCGATGGGCAGGAGGCACTTTGGGACAGTGTCGGTGAGCGGGCGCAGGCGGGTCGCAGTACCGGCAGCCAGTATGACAGCTTTCATCCTTCCCCCTGCAGACGAAGCTGTCTGTCCTTCATCCGTTGAAGGATGAAAAGGACAGCGGCGAGTATGGGTGCAATGACGCCCATCCACCAGAGAAAGATGTCGATGCGATTGACGAATGAACAGATGACGAGGACTGTCCACTGAGTTGTGGGTCCGAGGTACGTCCAGAGATGCATGAGGAACCGGTTCTCACGTGCATAGATGGCAGGATCTGCCGCGTAGGTCTTCCGGGATTCCTTTTCCTTATGCCTGATCAATCCGCGCTGGACAGTGGAGTATTTCAGGTAGAGCCAGATCAGGACTTTCTCCAGCCAGTGCCCCTGCTGCGAACGGAGGCTCTCATAGATGGAGGCAAACTCATCCTGTCCTTTCGTGAGGACACTTGTGCGGCTCAGGGTGATGTCAAGATACCGGTTGCGGTAGAAGTCGAGGAACGTGGCGGTGACCGTATTGCCGGCAGCGGCGGCAACGGTAAGCATGATCAGGCCTGCGCTTTCGGGTGCAGGAATTGCATAACCGATCAGGATTCCCACGTAGACCGCGGTACTGACGGCGTAATCCGCGAAGCCGTCGAGAATTCTGCCGATAGGAGTCCCGGAGTGTTTCATCCGGGCAAGCTGGCCGTCGCTGCAGTCCAAAACGTTGTAGAGGATACAGAAGATGCCGGCTGCCACAAATGATTCCGGTGTTCCGACGAAGTACAATATCCCGCCGACGAAGCCCAGAAGCATCGAGATCAGCGTGAGCTGATTCGGGGTGATGGAAGTGCCGTAGATCCCTTTGACCAGGAGAAATGCCAATGGGCGGTAGAAGATCAGGTCGAACACCTCTTCCACGGCGATGGATTTCAGTCCGCCCAGATATTCCTGACGAATGCTCATCGCTGCACGATCAACCGAAATAACTCTTCATCGTGTCGATGAGCTTCCGGTTCTCCTCCTGGGTGCCTAATGTGATGCGGACGTGGGAGTTGAGAAGGGCTTCATTCATGAATTTGATGATCAATCCCCGCTCTTTCAGGTACTTCTGCAGGGGCTCGACGTGGGTCCGCGGTATCTCTGCAAGGATGAAGTTCGCATCTGACCGGAAGACTCTGACGCCGGGGAGTTTGTTCAACTCGGCGTAGAAGAGCTCTTTGTCTTCCTGCATCTTTCTGGCAATCCCCACATAGTATTCCTTTGAGTCGAGGGCGGCAATTGCAACTTCCTCTGCCAGGCGGTTGAACCCGAGATAGCGATTGGAGAATTTTGCGAGCGCCGTCAGGTTTGTTCCCATAATGGCGAACCCGATACGCATGCCTGCGAGGGCGTAATACTTTGAAAAGGTCCGCACGACGAGGAGATTCGGATTCGTATAGACCAGGTCTTTCACATAGTCCGTGTGACCACTGTATTTGTATGCCTCATCGAGAACGACTATCGAGTTCCGGTACACCGCGAGGATCTCTTTCAGGTCGTCAATAGAGAGGCTGTTTCCCGTGGGGTTGTTGGGGGAACTGATGAACACCATGTCCGGCTTCTCGCTCGCATAGAGCTTGCGCATGGCGTCCAGGTCGTAATGGAACTGATCTTCCCCCACGACCATCGGGTATTCAACGCTGAGGCCTCCGACTTCTGAAGCGATGAGTTTGTAGTACCACCAGGAGTAGGCAGGGACCATGAGCTTCTGGCCCTTCCCCAGGTAGCACTGAACGACCTGCTTCAGGATGGTTTCTGCCCCGTATCCAAGAAGGATCCGGTCTTCCGGGACCTGAAAATCCTCGGCGAGGCGGGACGAGAGAACGCCTTTGATTCCCTTGACGAATGCCCGATCGTACCAGCTGAGGGTTGTCAGGTCGGCTTTCCGGAGCGCGTCGAAGCAGGCGGGAGCCGGGCCGTAGTTGTTTTCGTTTCGGTCGAGATAAACCGTCTTCTGACTCATATGGGTTTCTTGGAGGTTCAGTTGTAGGTTCTAAGCGGTTTTAACAGGAGGTCTATAAAACTTTTTAATATACGAAAAGCCAAAACTAACCTCAACCCGGGGACGAAAAAGTGAGCTGAATTGACGTACGATGGAAGGCCGGCGTCCGTGCAGGCGGCCCGGCGGATGCCAGATCCTTAAAAATGACCTCAAACTTGGGGAGTGATGCAGAACAAGTGTGGAGTAGCGACACCGCAGGGGATCTGCCGGTACTTTCAGAACGATTCGTGTGTAGAGGGATTATTGACCGGCATAAGCCTTTTTAAGCTGCTCGATGTCGAACTTCTTCATTTTGAGGAAGGCCTCGGTTACCCTTGCGAGCTTTACCGGGTCCTTGTCTCTGAGCATCTCATCCATCACCGTGGGGACGATTTGCCATGAGACGCCGTATCTGTCCTTGAGCCAGCCGCACTGTTCAGCCGAAGGAACCGCGGAGAGTCTCTTCCAGTAGTAATCTAGCTCATCCTGGGTAGCACAATGCACCATGAACGAGATGGCCTCATTGATTGTGAACTTGTGTTGATACGCGCTGTCCATGGCTGCAAAATCCATCCCCTCAAGCGTGAATGCAGCATGCTTCATCGTCCCTTCCTTGTCTGGTTCTTCGCCTTTGCCGTAGGCGAGGATGTCGCCGGTGCGTGCATTGTGAAACACCGTTGTGTAGAAGTCGATTGCTTCTTTTGCTTTTCCGCATTGCTCGCCCACAAACATAAGCGTCGGGGTGATTTTCTGCCGTACTGGCCGTTCTCCCATGTGCATTACTTGCCACGAAACGCCGTACCTGTCCTGGATCCATCCATAGTGTTCGCTGAACGGGTACTCGCCCAGATCCATCAGCGGTGTGCCTGCGTTCGAGAGTGGTGTCCATAGTGCGTCGACTTCTTCCCTTGTGGCGCACGCCACAAGAAATGAGACAGCCGGAGTGAACTTGAAATACGGCCCGGCGGAGATCAGTGAAAAGCCCTGGCCGTACAGCTCGATCGTGACCATATCCACCGAGCCCGACGGGGTGTTGTGGATGGTCGAGACATTCTTCACAACAGAGTTCTTGCCGCCGGAAGGAGACTTCTCTCTGGTGGAGAACACAGATGTGTAGAACTCGGCGGCCTCCCTGGCTTCTCTGTCAAACCACAAATGGGGTGTGATCCTTTGCATTGAATTCTCCTTCGTGCGTCATTCGTCGGTTTCTTGTCCCTCTCACGGGTCTTTCATCTTCTCATCATAACACATGTACAGTTCTCCGCGGTTCCTGGATGCAGTGAGTATACAGCGAAGGAGTCCTCAGGGATTGAAGTACTGCAGGCCAATTCCCGGAAATGCGATCCTTACTTTTCGGGATGCCGGCGTAGCGCCCAGGCGAGCCCGGCAATTCCAGCGCATACCCCCAGCGTAAACAAGAACCAGTTATAAGGTCCCGGGATCTGCTGTTGGAGCATAGCGCCGGGATCAGCAAGAAATGATACAAGGATGAGTATCCCCCCGAGTGCGGTGACGATCCACTGCGGGGGGCCGATGATCACTGGTCGGCCTGTCTCCTCGCGCCGGAGTATGACCAGACTTGCTCCGATGAGGCAGACGGAGACGATCACCGGTGCGAGCACCGGTCCCAGCCAGGGGAGGGGAATCAGAAAGAGGACATCCCAGGTGAGCAGCGATTCCGGCCAACCGAGTATGACTTTGAGGAACACGTAGTAGAAGATATCCCAAACGCCGAAGGCGAAAGCGAAATAGGCAAAGCGGTCGAGGAAACGCCGGCCGGCGATCCAGCCGATGCAGGCGAGCATGATGATCGTGGCGGCCTCGCGTGCCACCTCGGTCAGAATGACGGGCCCCGGCATCTCGGCCAGAGGGAAGGTGAAACCCTCAGGGTAGAAGTGCAGGCGGAGGTATACGACCACTGCCGCTTCTATAAATCCGAAGGCGATGCCGAAAGTGGTTACTGCCGCGAGTCTCTTCTTCATGCGATGGCTTTCTTTGTGGGATGATCAAAGATTCCTCACGTCGATGTTGAGCCTTTCGTCCAGCAAGAAATGGATACATGCACTCCGCATGCGAGGGTTCGTTATTGACTGCCTGAGCAATCTTCCGCGGGGTCCCATATCGCCTGGAGTCCGAATGCACGCGCAGATCATACCCGCAGATCGTGCGTACCTGCCTGCCATGGAGCAAGACTCCGTCGAGAGATCCTCGCCTGCCCAAGTGCTGGTTCGATGTCTTGCAGCGTTTAGGGAACAATCCTCGGCTGCATTCCTGTTTCCTGAAGGAAACACCGACTCGTTCAAGAAGATACTGATGCACGGAGCAACTATCCAGAACGTTCCTGATGAATCCTGGATCGCCAGGTGTATAGGTCCATGAGACATCGGGATGAACGCGCCGGAATGGCCATTCCAGGCAGCCCGGCCCTCTAATCCAGGAACGAAAGCAAAACGATGCCTGTTGTCATTAGAACAGCTCAAACAAGCAATCACCCATAGTACAGGGAGAAAGAGTATGAAGTCGTCCCGCGCCATGCGCGCACGTTGGTGCGCCGTCTCAGCAGGTATCGCGCTGATGCTGTCCACTACTACTCCTCCCGTTCTCGCTCAGGGGAGTGACCCGTTTATCGGACAACTCGCACTGGTTCCGTACAATTTCGCACCGAAGGGGTGGGCGCTCTGCAACGGCCAATTGCTTTCAATCGCCCAGAATACGGCCCTCTTTGCGCTCATAGGGACTACCTATGGGGGGAATGGCACGACCACCTTTGCGCTGCCCGATCTTAGGGGACGCGTTCCTATAAGCTCCGGACAAGGGCCTGGACTCAGCAGCTACCTTCTCGGACAGACCGGCGGAGCCGAAACGCACACATTGACTCTCAACCAGATGCCGGTTCATTCGCACAGTCTTGTTGCCGATACATCAGTGGGGACCTCCGAAAGGCCGAACGGCGCACTCCCTGCCCGCAATGCAGCCGGTGTTCCACAGTATGGAACTCAGGCGACAGGAACAATGTCCTCGGGCGCTGTCCAGTCTTCCGGTGGCAGTCAACCTCACAACATCATGCAGCCATACGTGACTCTCAACTGGATCATTGCACTGCAGGGAATATTTCCATCACAAAACTGAGACACACAAACCGCGAGGGAAGGAACATGAGGAGATCATGGTCTGTTTTGGTGCTCTGTCTCGGTGTGATGGTGCTGCCGTATGAAACAGCATTCGGCCAGCGCATTTACTGGCTCGATGCATCGTTTGGATCTCCCACCCTGAACAGATCAGATTATGGCGGAGGAAGCGCAACGCAGGTTCCCCTCGATGCAAAGTCCCTGCCGGAGGGCCTGGTGGTCGATGCAGCACACAACACCGTGTATTTCGGCGAGCTGGCATATACGAATGCCAGTCTGAACAGAACGCTTCCGGATCTCAGCAGCATCACCCCCATCAGTTCGGGCGAGTCTGTCATCCGGGGCATTGCCGTGGATTCTGCTGCCAGCACGATCTACTGGACAACATCCAATCTCGCAACCGGTTCATCGATCGAGAAGGCGGATATCGGGGGTACCAACAGACAGAAAGTGTACCAGTTTGCTCCGGGCAGCAGGGCGAATCTCAGAGGAATAGCCGTCAGCGGTACCAGCCTGTACTGGGCGGACTTCTCTTCCGGACAGATACTGCGTGGGGATGTCATGGGTAGCACCGCGCCGGTCGAGCTGATAGCTGGTCTCGGCGGTCCGGTGGGCGTTGCACTCAGCAACAACGGATTTATCTATTGGACGGAGGCAAACGCGAATCTGATCAAGCGACGTGCGCTCCTCTCCGGTACGATCACCACCCTCGTGTCGGGACTCTCAAGGCCGAACTACATTGCAGTCGACGGCGCGTCCGGGCAGATCTTCTGGACGGAGATCGGCGTTCCGCGCATCCGGAAGGCAGACTCGAATGGCGCGAACGTTCAAACGCTTCCTCTTTCTGTGACTCACCCGACAGGCATCGTGGTCACCTCTTCCACCACCGGCGTACCAAGAGCGGTGCAAGACGAACGACCACTGGCATTTGGTTTGGAGCAGAACTACCCGAACCCATTCAATCCCTCAACCACCATTCGTTACAGCGTGCCGCGAAGCTCAGTTGTCCAGCTGATTGTCTTCAACACCCTGGGCCAGCAGGTTGCCGAGCTTGTGAACGGAGAGATCGGAGCCGGATATCACGAGGTCAGGTTCGATCCGAAAGGATTGTCGAGCGGCGTCTATTTCTATCGGTTGAAGACTGAGGGCTTTGCCGAGACGCGCAGGTTGCTGCTTGCGAGGTAATCGCCCTCCGGCTTCCGCAGTCGCCTGCTTTTGCCCATTCCAGGCATAATCTCATATCCAAACGTCTGTTCCCGATGGACAGCCCTTGCTGGGGTGCCCTCCTGGCCCTGGTCCATTCTACGCTACTCAGTGCTCTCCCTGAGCGGACGTTGAAAGCCCCACATTTTCTCGAAGAGGGCGGTTCTCCGCCGGGGGTCGATGCAGGGACCTGAGGGGCGCCGCAAGTCAAAGAGCAGGTTCGGCCCAGTTGCCGGATGCTTCTACTCCCGGAACTCCCATCCCGGCCATCGACCCCTCTCCCCGAATCGCGATAGCAAAAGGCTGGAATACCAGAGAATTTCTCTCTATCCTTCACCGCAGAAGAGACTTCCATGACGGAGGAGACATGCAGAGAATAACACGAATTCTCGCGTGCAGCGCGGTGCTCTTGTCCTGCGTGCAACCTGCCCGGGCCCAGGGTATTATCATCGATTCCGGGGACATGGCAGCGATTTTTGCCATCGGGAGTACTGTCACGTACCACGTCGACACGCTGACGAAGTTTGCAGACATTGGTGCGCCGGGTGAGACGGCCTGGAATTTTGAGGATCTCAACACCACCTCGATCACCAATCTGGAGAGCATTCCGGTTGCATCCACGCCCTATGCTGCCGAGTTCCCCCAGGCGACGTTTGCCCTGCGTGATGCAGACTTCACATACTCCTTCTGGTATGAAGCCGTGGGAAGCACCGTAACCCTCCGGGGTACGGGGTATGTCTTCTACGATTTGCAGGGAAGTCTTCTGAACCACGGCTTCAAAGGCGCCGGAAACGCGTATATCCAGGGCAATCCATATCCTGCCCAGGGTCAATGGCTCAATTCGCCGCCGTCAGTAGATTATAATCTTCCGCTACAACTCTCCTCGACCTGGACCACCGACTACACTGAAACCATCTCCGGCACGGCTATACTCGGCCCCCTCACGTTGCCTTTCGGACCTCTTGCCACAACACATAGCGTAACATACACGGTAGATGCCTACGGGACGGTTATGTTTCCGGACGGCCGGACGCGGGACGCATTGCGCATCCGAAAAGTGGATAGCTACACCAGCGGTTCAGGCACGGGGCAGCGCGTGGGGTACATCCTGGTGGCGAAGAACGGAGCGCTGGTTCAGATGACGGTGAACGATCCAGCTGCCACAAGCGGCATGGTAGGGGTGAGTGATGTGAGATGGTCAGAAGGCCGGACGGATATCGAGGTACCCATCCAGCTGTCGGGTTTCACAGCCATACAGCAGGACGAAGGATCTGTCCTGCTCATGTGGACGACCCTCTCGGAAACCGGCAACTTCGGATTCTACATCCAGAGGAAAGGCCCTGCTGACGGAGTCTTTGTCGATATCCCGGGGGCATTCGTTCCCGGTCACGGGACCACCGTTGTTCCGCAGAAGTACACCTGCGTTGCCGCCAGCAACGATCCTGAAGGATGCTGGTACAGGCTGAAACAAGTTGATCTCGATGGCGCGGTGCATTTCTCAGAGGCGGTCCGGGTCAGTGCACTGACCGGCGTTCAGGGAACTGCACCCAAAGTTTTCGAATTGTCTCAGAATTATCCCAACCCTTTCAATCCCTCCACAACAATCCGCTATGGCCTCCCGCATCGTTCGCATGTTCGCCTTGTTGTCGTGAATACGCTCGGGCAGCACATAGCGACGCTGGTCCAGGAGGAACGGGCAGCTGGCTATCACGAAGTCAGGTTTAATGCATCAGGATTGCCATCGGGAATGTATTACTACCGTGTGGATATCCGTC
>JAGDMK010000231.1 GCA_017860635.1 Bacteroidota bacterium | reverse complement strand
AACCTCGATCCGATGGGCGTGCATACCGGCGATTCCATCACGGTGGCGCCGCAGCAGACGCTGACCGACAAAGAGTATCAATCCATGCGCGATGATGCGCTGAAGATCATCCGCGCGATCGGCGTGGAGACCGGAGGATCGAACATCCAGTTTGCCGTGCATCCCCAGACCGGGCGGCGGCTTGTGATCGAAATGAATCCGCGCGTCTCCCGCTCGTCGGCCCTCGCATCAAAAGCTACGGGATTTGCGATCGCCAAGATCGCCACGAAGCTGGCGATCGGGTACACGCTGGACGAGATCCCCAACGATATCACGCGGCTCACACCTGCCTGCTTCGAGCCGACGATCGACTATTGCGTGGTAAAAATCCCGCGGTGGGACTTTGAGAAGTTCAAGGGCGTCGACGAGATCCTCGGCGTGCAGATGAAGTCCGTGGGCGAAGCGATGTCTTTCGGCCGGACGTTCAAGGAAGCGCTCCAGAAAGCCCTCCGGTCGCTGGAACAGGGGCGGTACGGTCTGGGTGCAGATGGGAAAGATGTCGTGGATATTGCTGCGCTTTCGGAGTCGGAGCGGGAAACGTGGCGTCAGCGCGTGCGGGAATACATTGTCAAACCCCGGGCGGAACGCCTCTTCTATATCCGGTACGGCATGCAGCTCGGCATCACCGATCAGGAACTGTATCAACTGACCGGCATCGATCCGTGGTTCCTTGCGCAAATGCGCTCCATCGTGGAGATGGAGAGAACCCTCCAAGCAGCACCGGCTCTCGACCGCGAGCTCCTCTGGCATGCGAAACAGTTCGGGTTCTCCGACCGGCAACTGGCTTTCATCCGGGCCACAGATGAAAAGAGCATTCGAGCCCTGCGCAAGTCCCTTGCCGTGACTCCGGTGTATAAGACCGTCGACACCTGCGGGGCGGAGTTTCAGGCTGAGACGCCATATCACTACTCAACGTATGAACAGGAAAACGAGGCGCACCGGTCTGAAAAGAAAAAGGTCATCATCCTCGGTGGCGGGCCCAACCGAATAGGACAGGGGATCGAGTTCGACTACTGCTGCGTCCACGGTGTGATGGGGCTGACGGAAGAAGGGTACGAGACCATCATGGTCAACTGCAACCCCGAGACCGTTTCGACCGATTATGACACGACGGACAAATTGTACTTCGAGCCTCTGACGCTCGAAGATGTGCTGAACATCTGCGATCTGGAGCAGCCCGAGGGATTGATTGTCAGCTTCGGCGGTCAGACCCCGCTCAAACTGGCAAAACCCCTGGAATCATACGGCTATCGGATTCTGGGCACAAGCACCGAGGGAATAGACCTCGCAGAGGACCGGAAACGGTTCGGCGCCCTGCTGGATGAACTCAAGATCAAGTGTCCTGCCTACGGCACAGCATCAGATCTTGAAGGGGCGCTCACTGCCGCCCACCGGATTGGCTATCCCGTTCTGGTCCGTCCATCATACGTGCTCGGCGGGCGTGCCATGGAGATCTGCTACTCGGACGACGGCGTGCGCGAGTACATGGCAAAAGCAGTGCACGTTTCTCCGGAGCATCCGGTCCTTATCGACCGGTTCCTGGAAGACGCATTTGAGTTCGATGTGGACGCGCTCTGCGACGGGAAGGACGTATTCATCGGCGGGATCATGCAGCACATCGAAGAGGCCGGCATCCATTCCGGCGACAGTGCATGCGTGCTGCCTCCGTATGCCGTCACGCCGGCACAGCTTCTCGAGCTGGTGACGCACACGCGCCGCCTGGCGCTCGCGTTGCACGTGGTCGGATTGCTAAACATCCAGTACGCGATGCAAAAGGGCGTGGTGAGCGTGCTGGAAGTCAATCCGCGCGCCTCGCGGACGGTGCCGTTTGTGAGCAAAGCGACGGGAGTCCCGCTCGCTAAAATCGCAGCCAAGCTGAAAGTCGGGCGCACGCTCAAAGAGCTGGGCGTGCAGGGGTATTCATGGGCGAAGCATGTGTCCATCAAAGAGTCCGTTTTTCCGTTCCCCAAGTTCCCCCAGGCACGGCACTTCCTCGGACCGGAGATGCGTTCGACCGGGGAGGTCATGGGGATCTCCGACAGCTTCGGCACCTCCTTCGCCAAGGCGTCCCTCGCTGCGGGTACCATCCTGCCCACCACAGGAACCCTGTTTGTGAGTGTGAATGACAACGACAAGCAGATGCGTGCCGTGAACATCGTGCGATCCTTCGTGCGTCTTGGCTTCAACATCATCGCCACCGAGGGGACGTCAGCATTTCTCAAGGCCAACGGCATCCGGAACAGACCGGTATTGAAAGCCAGCGAAGGCACGCTGAATATCATCGACGTCATACGGAACGGATGGGTGCAGCTGATCATCAACACCCCTCTGGGCCAGGTCTCCCGGCAGGATGAGCATGCCATCGGACGGACAGCGTATGAGTACAAGGTGCCGTTCCTGACAACACTCTCCGCGGCGGCATCGGCGGCCAAGAGCATAGAGCAGATCCGGCAGAAGGAGTTCTCCGTGATGAGTGTCCAGGAGTACCATGAGCTGGCCCGCCAGGGAGGAGCGCTGCATCAGCTGCAGACCCTCGAAGATTGCACGCGGCTCGTCGAGTACATCCGATCCTTCCAGTTGTAGGGGACTTTGTGGCGCCGGCTCCTGTACATATACTTGGGATCTCCTGTTACTATCACGATGCGGCTGCGGCCCTGATACGCGATGGCGACATCATTGCCGCCGCACAGGAAGAACGCTTCACCCGCGTCAAACATGACTTCCGGTTCCCTGCCCATGCCATCGCCTATTGTCTTTCGGAAGGCGGCATCAAGGCGTCCGATCTCTCTGCAGTGGTCTTCTACGACAAGCCTCTCCTGAAGTTCGAAAGGATACTCGAAACCTACCTTTCGTATGCGCCTCGCGGATTGCGCTCGTTTCTGATGGCGATGCCCCTCTGGCTCAAAGAGAAGCTCTGGATACCTTCCCATATCCGGAAAGAACTGGAGTACGATGGATTGCTGCTGTTCACGGAGCACCATGAAGCACACGCGGCCTCTGCTTTTTTCCCCTCTCCGTTTCAACGCGCTGCCATTTTGACGATGGATGGTGTGGGGGAATGGGCCACGACGAGTTACGGAGTGGGCGAAGGAAGCACGATCAAACTTCTTGGAGAACTCCGGTTCCCTCACTCGCTCGGTCTTCTCTATTCGGCCTTCACGTATTACACCGGATTCAAGGTCAATTCGGCAGAGTACAAGGTCATGGGCCTTGCCCCGTATGGCGAGCCGCGCTTTGTGCAGGCCATCTACGATCACCTGATCGACCTGAAGGAAGACGGGTCGTTCAGAATGAACATGAAGTACTTCGACTACTGTGCCGGTCTGAGGATGACCGGCCGGGAATTCGACGAGCTCTTCGGGGGTCCACCGCGTGCACCGGAGTCGCCTCTCACACAGCGGGAGATGGACCTGGCCCGGTCGCTCCAGGAAGTTACAGAGGAAGTGATGTTGCGCATGGCGCGGCACGTCCATCGCGAGACAGGCGAGAAAAACCTTGTGCTGGCGGGCGGGGTCGCACTGAATTGCGTCGGGAATGGCCGCCTTCTGCGGGAGGGGCCGTTTGAGGATCTCTGGATCCAGCCTGCGGCGGGTGACGCCGGAGGAGCCCTCGGGGCGGCGCTCTTTGCCTGGCATCGCTATTTTGATGCGCCGCGAAGTGGGACGGGCAGGCACGACAGGCAGAAAGGCTCCTACCTCGGCCCGGCTTTCTCCGATGCTGAGATCGAACAGGTGCTGCAGCGCTTCGGGGCAACGTATCAGCGGTTCAGCCGCGACGGAATCGTCAACCATGTTGCAGAGCTTCTTGCGGAAGGATCCGTGGTCGGATGGTTTCAGGGGCGGATGGAATTCGGCCCCCGGGCACTGGGCTCGCGCAGCATCCTCGGCGATGCACGGTCCAGTGCTATGCAATCGGTCATGAATTTGAAGATCAAATTCCGAGAATCGTTCCGGCCCTTTGCCCCCAGTATCCTCCGGGAGCGCGTGAGTGACTACTTCGCGATGGATCACGAGAGCCCGTACATGCTTCTCGTCGCACCGGTCGTGCCGGGCAAACGCAAATCCATGACGCCGGAACAGGAAAGCCTCTTTGGCATCGACAAGCTGAATATCGCGCGGTCGGAAATCCCGGCAGTGACACATGTCGACTATTCGGCCAGAGTGCAGACCGTATCACGCGAGCATCATCCGCTCTACTACGATCTGATCCGGAACTTCGAAGCACGAACGGGCTGTTCCGTAATCATCAACACGTCATTCAATGTCCGGGGCGAGCCGATCGTCTGCAGACCGGAGGAAGCCTACCGGTGTTTCATGCGGACCGAAATGGACAATCTCGCGATAGGGAGTTTCGTGCTGGCAAAAAAGGACCAGAAGCCGCTTGAAGAGAGCGGGGACTGGCGGAAGGAGTTCGCCCTTGACTGAGCCGAATGCGAGCGGGCCCGGAGAATTGCGGAAGTTCGGATTGCTCTTCGCGGCCGTGGGTGCGATCCTGGCCGGAGTGTTCTGGTGGAGAGAGGCTGCACTCTGGTGGATCCCGGCCCTGTGCGCGGGACTGTTCGCCGCCTTCGGACTCCTCGCCCCCTCGCTTCTGCGTCCGTTGTATATTCCCTGGATGGCCCTCGCCAGGTTCCTCGGATGGCTGAATACGAGAATTCTTCTGACCCTGTTCTTCGCGCTCGTTATCACGCCGGTGGGACTCGTGTTCCGGCTCTTCCGCAGGGATCTTCTGGAACAACGGATGGGAACGGACACCGGGAGTTACTGGAAACGAAGAGACGATACCGTCAACGAAAAATCCCGCTATGAAAACCTCTTCTGAGGATTGAAACGATCATGCCCCCCAAAAAACACAGCAAGGTTTCCATACTCTCCGAGCTCTGGGCGTTCATGAAGGTCCGGAAGAAGTGGTGGCTCGGACCCATCTTCCTGATGCTGTTGCTTCTCGGATTGCTCGTCGTGATGACGCAGGGATCCGCCCTCGCTCCATTCATCTACACGTTGTTCTGAGAAACGTCGTCCGGGAACGCTCCTTTACGGCAACGCCGCGAGAAACGCGCCGAGCCGCGCATTCACCTCTTTGGGATTCTCCAGCGGACTCATGTGCGCTGCGTGGGGGATGATGTGCAGTTCCGATCCCCGTATCCGTTCGTGCATCGACCGCGATGCTTCGGGCGGTGTCGTGATGTCGTGTTCTCCCACGAGGATGAGCGCCGGCACAGCGATCGCAGACAGTGACGGCGTCGTGTCAGTCCGTGCCGCCAGTGCCAGCAGCATGCCGGCGATGGCCAGGGGGGGTGTGTGGGCAATCGTGGCGCGAATCATCTCCACCGCCTCCGGCACCTTCGTGAACGAATCCGGGGCGAACACCTTCTTCGTAAAATCTTCGGCAAACCAGAGAGAGCCCCGGGACTTCACGGCTGCCATCGTGCGAGCCCTCGTGATCTTTCCCTCGTCGGTGTCGGATTCGCTTCGTGTGTTG
>JAGDMK010000230.1 GCA_017860635.1 Bacteroidota bacterium | reverse complement strand
GCCCGGCGCGCCTGGGATCTCTTCCAGAAGATCGAACAGCAGGGAGGAATGGCGGCTTCGCTGCAGAGCGGCTTCCCCCAGCACAGCGTCGCGCACACTGCGCAACGCAGGGCAGAAGCGCTTGCGCTGCGCAGGGATGTCATGGTCGGGCTCACCACGTATGCGAACCCGCAGGAAACTCCGCTGGAAGAGGGTGCAGACGTGCTCGATGCGGTGCGGGCGCGGCGTGCTGAAACCCTCCGGAGACTCAGGATGGTCCCTGAACGGGCATCTGAGGCAGCGGTGCGTGAGCGGCTGTCGCGCATCCTCGAGACCGGAAGAGACTCCATCATGAATGCCCTCATTGAAGCAGCTGCCCCGTATGAGGAGTTGCGGGCGGCGGCAGATGCGTACGCGGTGCGGACGGGAAGCCGTCCAGCGGTCTTCCTGGCAACGATGGGCCCGCGTGCGCAACACAAGGTGCGGGCCGATTTCGCGACCGGATTTGTGGCCGCCGGCGGATGCACGGCCGTCGCGGGTACGGGCTACGCCACGGCGGAAGGAGCCGTCAGCGCGGCTATTGCCTCCGGCGCACCTGCATTGATCATCTGCTCAACGGATGAGACGTATCCGGCTCTCGTGCCTGAGATATGCAAGGAAGTGAAGAAACGGAAACCCTCCATGATGGTGATCCTCGCAGGGTATCCTCCGGATCATGTTGAACGTTTCCGTGCGGCTGGCGTTGAAGAGTTCATCCATCTGAGGGCCAACGTGCCGGATGTGCTGCACCGGATGTACGGGCGTATGGGGGTGAAGGCATGAGCGCACTCCCCGATTTCTCGAAGATCCCGCTCACCCTTGCACCTCCACCTGCCGGGACTGCGCCAGGATCCGGCCACGATGATTCTGAGACTCTCCGGACACAGGCCGGGTTGCTCTGGCAGACCATGGAGCTGATACCGGTGAAGCCTCTCTACACGGCGGCCGATCTGGAGGCGTTGGAGCATCTGGACTTCACCGCGGGGATCCCGCCGTTCCTGCGGGGACCGTACGCGACGATGTACGTTGTGCAGCCATGGACCGTGCGGCAGTATGCCGGGTTCTCGACGGCAGAAGAGAGCAATGCGTTCTACAGGCGCAATCTGGCTGCCGGCCAGAAGGGACTCTCCATCGCCTTCGACCTTCCGACCCACCGGGGGTACGACTCGGACCACCCGCGTGTGGTTGGGGATGTCGGGAAGGCCGGTGTGGCGATCGACTCTATCCTGGACATGAAGATCCTGTTTGAAGGCATCCCGCTGGGTCAGATGTCCGTGTCGATGACGATGAATGGCGCCGTTCTGCCGATCATGGCATTCTATATTGTGGCTGCCGAAGAACAGGGTGTTTCCCTCGAGCAGATGTCCGGGACCATCCAGAACGATATTCTCAAAGAGTACATGGTGCGGAACACATACATCTACCCTCCCGCCGCATCCATGCGCATCATTGCGGATATTTTCGCCTATACGTCGCAGAAGATGCCGAAGTTCAACTGCATCAGCATTTCGGGATATCACATGCAGGAGGCGGGGGCGACGGCGGATCTCGAGATGGCGTACACGCTCGCGGACGGACTCGAATATGTGCGAGCGGGATTGAACGCGGGGATCGCCATCGATGCATTTGCTCCGCGGCTGTCCTTCTTCTGGGCGGTTGGCATGAACTACTTCATGGAAATCGCCAAGATGCGCGCAGCCCGCATGCTGTGGGCGAAACTGATCAGGCAATTCAACCCGCGGGATCCGAAGTCGATGGCCCTGCGGACTCATTCGCAGACTTCTGGGTGGAGCCTGACCGAGCAGGATCCGTACAATAATGTCGCGCGCACCTGCATAGAGGCAATGGCAGCGGCGCTCGGGCACACACAGTCGCTCCATACGAATTCCCTTGATGAGGCCATTGCACTCCCCACGGATTCCTCGGCACGGATTGCGCGGAACACGCAGCTCTATCTCCAGGAAGAGACCGGAATTTGCAGGGTGATTGATCCATGGGGTGGCTCGTATTATGTGGAGGCGCTGACGGACGCGCTGATGCGCCGCGCATGGGGGCACATCCAGGAGATCGAGTCGCTGGGCGGAATGGCGAAAGCCATAGAGACCGGACTGCCGAAGATGCGCATCGAAGAAGCTGCGGCGAGGCGGCAGGCACGCATCGACTCGGGAAGCGATACGATCGTCGGCGTCAATAGGTACCGTCTCGCCCAAGAGGATCCGATTGAGATCCTGGAGGTGGACAATACCGCCGTCCGGAATGCCCAGATCCGGCGTCTGGAGGAGTTGCGCAGCACCCGGGATGCGGCGACCGTGCAGAACGCTCTCCATGCGCTTTCCGATTCAGCCGCCACAGGCAAGGGGAATCTTCTCGAGCTTGCTGTTGCGGCAGCACGCGTCCGTGCCACGCTCGGCGAGATATCCGCCGCGCTGGAACAGGAGTGGGGACGGCATACGGCAGTGGTCAAAACGATTTCAGGCGTGTACAGCAGCGAGTATATCGTGAAAGAAGAAGTGCACGAAGTGCGCGCATTGACCGACGCGTTTGAGAAGAAAGAAGGACGCCGGCCAAGAATCCTCGTCGCCAAGATGGGGCAGGACGGACACGACCGCGGCGCGAAGGTCATTGCGACCGCGTTTGCCGATCTGGGATTCGATGTCGATGTCGGTCCGCTCTTCCAGACACCGGATGAAACTGCACGGCAGGCGGTGGAAAATGATGTCCATATCATCGGCATGAGCTCACTGGCGGGCGGCCATAAGACCCTCCTGCCGCAACTCGTGGAAGCGCTCCGCGTTCTCGGTCGCGAGGATATTATCGTCGTTGTCGGCGGCGTGATCCCCGCCCAGGATTATGCATTCCTGCGCGAACACGGTGCGACAGCAATCTTCGGCCCCGGAACAGTGATCCCGGTTGCGGCAAAGAAAATTCTCGAAGAACTGCGACACAGGCTGGGATGATGGCTCAGGAGGACCGGAAACCGGAGTGGGTCGATCCCGACGCAGAGGGGACGTTCGCCACTTCGATACGGAAGGGCGTGGAAGGGACACATGACGGGATGCCCGGCTCAGGAGAGCCCGTGCACCCGGTGCCGGCCGGTCCGCGCCTGCGCACGCTGACAAAGGATCAGTATGTGCAGGGAGTGCGGAAAGGGGACCGCGTGGTACTGGCGCGCGCGATCACGCTCATCGAGAGCAATGCGCCCGCACACGCCTCGCTTGCGCAATCGGTCCTCACAGAGCTCCTCCCGTTTTCAGGGAACTCGATACGTATCGGCATCACCGGCGTACCGGGTGCCGGCAAAAGCACGTTCATTGAAACGCTGGGTACGCACCTCACTGCCGCCGGGCACAAGGTGGCGGTGCTCGCGATTGATCCGAGCAGCAGCCTGACCCGCGGCAGCGTGCTGGGCGACAAAACGCGGATGGAGAAGCTTGCCCGCGATCCGCGATGCTTCATCCGCCCGTCTCCCTCCGGAGGCAACCTCGGGGGTGTTGCTCGAAAAACGCGGGAGACCATGCTCCTCTGCGAAGCTGCCGGCCATGACGTTGTGCTGGTGGAGACCGTCGGTGTGGGACAGAGCGAGATCACCGTCCGGTCGATGGTGGACTTCTTCCTCCTTCTGCTGATCACCGGAGCCGGGGATGAACTCCAGGGGATCAAGAAGGGCGTCATGGAACTCGCCGACGGTGTGGTGATCAACAAAGCGGATGGCGAGAACAGATCCAGGGCCGAGGCGACACGGGCGGAATTTGCGCACGCTCTGCACTACCTTACCCCGGCCACGCAGGGGTGGACGACGCCCACACTGACCTGCTCGGCGCTGACAGGGGAAGGAATCACGCAGGTCTGGGAGACCATCACAGCGTTTCACAAGCAGACTCTTCACCATGGAGAGTTTGCAGGCCGGCGCCGCGCCCAGATGCTGGAATGGGTGCAGAGCATGGTGGGGGAACACCTGCGGTCAATGTTCTATACAGCCCCTGAGATCGTGGCCCTCCTGCCGCGTGTCGAACAGGAAGTGGCTGCAGGGACCATCACAGCAGCAAGCGCAGTACAGAAGCTACTCAGCGCATTCGAACATCGACAGGTCGGAAACAAATCATGACGCCTACGCATATTGAACATATCGGTATCGCAGTGAAGAGCCTCCAGGATGCCATCCCGCTCTACGAGCGTCTGCTCGGGACGCCGTGTTATGCCATAGAAGAGGTGGCCGATCAGAAAGTGCGCACAGCATTCTTCCGGGTTGGGCAGACGAAAATCGAGCTGCTGGAGCCCACATCACCGGATGGACCCATTGGCAAGTTCATAGAGAAAAAGGGTGAGGGGATGCACCACATCGCGTTCGCGGTGGGAGATCTCCCCGGCGCGCTCGAAGAAGTGCGCACAGCGGGGATCCAGCTCATCGACGCACAACCCAGAAAAGGAGCGGAAGGACTGGCAATCGCCTTTCTCCATCCCAAGTCCACACTCGGCGTGCTCACCGAGCTCTGCTCCCATAACTGACCGTGCACACCGTACGATAAGGAAGAGAACATGGAAACGGTAGGTGACAAGCTCAGGATACTCAAAGAAAAGAATGCTCATGTGAATCTCGGCGGAGGTCCGGAGCGGCTTGATGCCCAGCACAAGGCGGGGAAGATGACCGCCCATGAACGGCTCCATTTCCTCTATGACAACGGGTTCTACGACGAGTTGTTCCGTTTCGTCCAGCATCATTCCACCTCTTTCGGCATGGCGAGCAAAGACCTCCCGGCCGACGGGGTTGTGACGGGGCTGGGGGCAATCGGAGGACGGCTGGTCTATGCCTCCTCGCAGGATTTCACCGTGATGGGAGGGAGCGTGGGGCTGATGCACGCATGGAAGATCTGCGAGATCATGGGCATGGCGCTGAAGGCCGGTGCGCCGTATGTGTGCATCAATGACAGCGGTGGCGCGCGAATCCAGGAGGGGGTGGATTCCCTGGAGGGGTATGGCCGCATCTTCTACCACAACACACTCCTCTCAGGAGTCGTGCCCCAGATCTCCGTTATCGCCGGCCCCTGCGCAGGCGGCGCCGCCTATTCTCCCGCCCTGACGGATTTCATTGTGATGGTGCGGGGGACCGGTCAGATGTTCATCGCGGGTCCGGAGGTCATCAAGGAAGCGACTGGCGAGAGCATCACTGCGGAGGAGCTCGGCGGCGCTCTTGCACAGGCTGCGCATAGCGGGAACGTGCATTTCATCGCCAGGGATGATGCCGATGCCATCGAGATCGTCCAGCGCCTCCTGAGCTACATTCCCAGCAATAATACCGAGGACCCGCCGTTCCACGGAACGGGCGACCTGACCCTCATCGAGGACGAAGGACTGAACCGGGTGGTTCCCGATGATCCGCGCGACCCGTACAACATGTTCGACATCCTCCAGATGGTCTTCGATCCCGGGTCCATCTTTGAGGTACACAGCCACTACGCGAAGAACATCATCGTGTGCTTCGCACGGCTCAACGGCAGAGTGGTCGGCATTGTGGCGAACCAGCCGGCCGAGAAATTCGGTGCCATTGATATCGATGCATCGGACAAGGCATCTCGGTTCATCAGGTTCTGCAACGCATTCAACATCCCGCTGGTCACATTTGTGGACGTGCCGGGCTTCCTGCCCGGCGTCGAACAGGAGTTCGGCGGCATCATCCGTCACGGTGCGAAGATGCTCTTCTCGTTCTCTGCGGCAACGGTTCCGAAGATCTCTCTCGTGATCCGCAAGGCCTACGGCGGGGCCTACCTGGCCATGTGTGCAAAAGCGCTGGAGGCCGACCGGGTTGCGGCATGGCCGACGGCAGAAATTGCCGTCATGGGCGCCGAGGGCGCGGTCAACGTGCTCTACCGC
>JAGDMK010000061.1 GCA_017860635.1 Bacteroidota bacterium | reverse complement strand
TAGGTCACCCGCCGGCGGCTTTTCCGCACGAGCTGATTGATCGTCGGCACGCAAAACCTCGGAAATACGGCTGAATCGTGATGAATAAAGACAGCTTTACAAGATATAATAATTTAATTTCAAAGTCAAGGAATCGTTAACCGCTCCCGTGTCCGGCCCCGCGGCAGGGCAACCGGCGCTTCCTCCGCAGGCTCCTCGGCCCGGAATCCCTCCGGCGGCGCCACCACCATGTCGGTGAACCGCTTCAGGCCGGTTCCCGCTGGGATCAAATGCCCCATGATGACGTTTTCTTTCAGCCCGAGCAGGAAGTCCACCTTCCCCTCGATCGCCGCATCCGTCAGCACCTTCGTCGTCTCCTGGAACGACGCCGCGGAGATGAAGCTGTCGGTGGACAGCGCGGCGGACGTGATGCCCAGCAGCACCGGCTCCGACGTCGCGGGCTCTGCATCCCGTGAATCCACCGTCTTCTTCCCGCGCTTCTTCAGGTCGACGTTCAGCTCCTTGACCTTCTTCTTCGCAAGCAACTGCCCGGTCTTCACCTTGGAGGAGTCACCCTTGTTCGAGATGAACACCTTGTCCCGCAGGTTCTCGTTCTCTTCCTCGAAGACCAGCTTGTCGATGTGATCGCCCTCGAGGAACTTCGTGTCGCCCGACTCCGCAATGCGCAGTTTCTGCATCATCTGGCGGACGATGATCTCGATGTGCTTGTCGTTGATCTTCACGCCCTGGATGCGGTACACTTCCTGGATTTCATTCACCAGGTATTCCTGCACCGCGCCCACGCCCTTGATACGCAGGACGTCGTGCGGGTCGATCGCGCCGTCCGACAACCGTTCGCCTGCGCGCACCACATCGTTGTTCTGCACCAGCACGTGCTTGCCGAGCGAGATCGGATACTTGCGCACGTCTTTCCCGTCGTGGCTCGTGATGATCACCTCACGGGCGCCGCGCTTCTGCGCGCCGAAGCTGACCACGCCATCGATTTCCGACACCACGGCCGGGTCGCTCGGACTGCGCGCTTCGAACAGCTCCGTCACGCGCGGCAGACCACCCGTAATGTCACGGGTCTTCCCGATGTCACGCGGAATCCGGACCAGGATGGTACCCGCCGTGATGTGCTGCCCGTCATTCACCACCAGATGCGCGCGCGTCGGCACGATGTAACTGCCCAGCTTGTGCTCCCGGGAGCCGCGCTTTTCGACAACGACCAGACTCGGAACCAGGCTGCGGTCGCGCGAATCAATGACCACCTTCTGGATGTGCCCTGTCTGCTCGTCGTCAATTTCCCGGTATGTGACGTTCTCTTTCAGGTCGCTGTACCGCACTTCGCCGCCGTGCTCGGAGATAATCACCGCGTTGTACGGATCCCACTCATAGATGATCTCTCCCTTCGGCACATGCGCGCCGTCCGGAACTCTCATCGTCGCGCCGTAGGGAACGTCATACTTCGTCAGCACCCTGTTGTCCTGATCCAGCACATTCACAATGCCGCTCCGGCCGATCACCACGATCCGCGCCCCGGTCTCTTCCTCGACTTCGATCAGCTTGATGCCTTCGTACTGCAGCTTGCCGTCGAATTTCGCCTGGACGCGCGACTGGGATTCAATCAGGCTTGCCGTACCGCCGGTATGGAACGTGCGCAGCGTCAGCTGTGTGCCCGGTTCGCCGATGGACTGTGCGGCGATCGTCCCCACCGCTTCGCCGGGCTGGATCAGCTTGCCCGTCGTCAGGTTCCGACCGTAGCAGAGCGCGCAGACGCCACGCTTTGCCTCGCACGTCAGCACCGACCGGATCTCCACCGTCTCAATAGAGGTCTCGGAAATCCGCTCGGCCGTCTCCTCGTCGATCATCTCGCCTGCCGACACAATCAGCTTGCCGCTCATCGGGTCCATGACATCGTGCACCGTCACACGGCCGAGGATGCGCTCGTACAGCGGCTCCTTCACATCCTCCCCTTCTTTCAGGGCTCCCGTCACCACACCGCGGATGGTCCCGCAGTCGTGCATCGTGATGATGGCATCCTGCGCGACGTCGACAAGACGGCGGGTCAGATACCCGGCATCGGCAGTCTTGAGAGCGGTGTCGGCAAGACCCTTGCGGGCACCGTGCGTGGAGATGAAGTACTCCAGGATGGACAGGCCTTCACGGAAATTGGCGATGATCGGGTTCTCGATCAGTTCGCCGGTCGCTCCGGAAAGGCTCTTCTGCGGCTTGGCCATGAGGCCGCGCATGCCGGCAAGTTGGCGCACCTGCTCCTTGGAGCCGCGGGCGCCGGAATCCACCATCATGTACAGAGAGTTGAACCCCTCACGCGAGCGGGAGAGCGACTCGATCAGGCGGTCGGACACGCGGCTCGTGGCCCGCGTCCAGATGTCGATCACCTTGTTGTACCGCTCACCCTTGGTGATGAAGCCGCGCGCATACTGGTTCTCCACCTCGTCCACCATCTTCTGCGCCTTCTGGATGATCTCGTCCTTCTCCTTCGGGATCACCACGTCGTCGATGCCCACGGACAGGCCGCCCTGGGTCGCATACCGGAACCCGAGGTCCTTCAACTGATCCAGGAATTCCGCGGTGGGCAGATTCCCCACCCTGCGGAAGCAGGTGGCGATGATCTGCACGAGGCGTTTCTTGTTCAAGAGCTCATTGACAAACCCCACTTCGGGTGGCACGATCTGGTTGAAGAGCACGCGGCCGGTGGTCGTTTCCTCCATCTGACCGTTCACACGCACCTTGATGCGGGCGTGGAGCCCAACCTTCCCGTGGTTGTACGCAATGATCACCTCGGCGGGAGACGAGAACTGCAGCCCTTCACCCACATCCCCCGTGCGGGACTTGGTGAGGTAGTAACACCCCAGCACCTGGTCCTGGGTCGGGGTGACGATGGGTGAGCCGTGCGCCGGCGACAGGATGTTGTGGCTGGAGAGCATGAGAATGCGCGCTTCCAGCTGCGCATCAAACGAGAGCGGCACGTGCACAGCCATCTGGTCGCCGTCAAAGTCGGCGTTGAACGCGGTGCAGACCATCGGATGAATTCGGATGGCCTTCCCTTCCACCAGCACCGGCTGGAATGCCTGGATGCCGAGTCGGTGCAGCGTGGGAGCGCGGTTCAACAGCACCGGATGTCCGTCGATGATATGCTCCAGGATCTCCCACACCTCCGGACCCTTTTTGTCCACCATCTTCTTCGCGCTCTTGACCGTCTTCACGATGCCGCGTTCGATCAATTTGCGGATGATGAACGGCTTGAACAGCTCCACCGCCATGTCCTTCGGCAGTCCGCACTCATGCAGGTGCAGTTCGGGACCGACGACGATGACCGAGCGGCCGGAGTAGTCGACGCGCTTGCCGAGCAGGTTCTGGCGGAAGCGTCCCTGCTTCCCTTTGAGCATGTCGGAGAGCGACTTCAGCGCGCGGTTGTTGTCGCTGCGCACTGCGTTGATCCGGCGGGAATTGTCGAAGAGCGAATCCACCGCTTCCTGCAGCATCCGCTTTTCGTTCCGCAGGATGACATCGGGGGCCTTGATGTCGATCAGCCGCTTCAACCGGTTGTTCCGGATGATGACCCGTCGGTAGAGATCGTTGAGGTCCGATGTGGCAAAGCGTCCGCCTTCCAGCGGGACGAGCGGGCGCAGCTCAGGCGGGATAACCGGAATGATATCCAGCACCATCCACTCGGGCTTGTTCAGCGGCGAGCCTTCACGCTCGCGGAAGGCTTCCACCACCCGCAGCCGCTTGAGGGCTTCCTGTTTCTTCTGCACGGATGTCTCTTCGCGGATCTGCGCACGCAGCTCTGCCGCGAGCGACTCGATGTCAACATCCTTGAGCAGGTTCTTGACGGCTTCCCCGCCGATCTGTGCAACAAACCGGCGTTTGTCCGTGAACTCCAGATCGTCGTTGTTCTCCGGAAGCGAAGCCAGGATCTCGAAGTACTGCTCTTCCGAGATCAGGTCCTTCCTTCCCAGGCCTGTCAGCCCCGGATTGATCACCACATACGACTCGTAGTAGATGATCTTCTCCAGGTCCTTGGTGGTCATCCCGAGGATATAGCCGATCTTGGACGGCAGCGACCGGAAGTACCAGATATGGACCACCGGCACGGCCAGGGCGATGTGCCCCATCCGTTCGCGGCGGACGCTCTTCTGTGTCACTTCCACTCCGCACCGGTCACAGATGATGCCCCGGTAGCGGATCCGCTTGTACTTGCCGCAATGGCATTCCCAATCGCGGACCGGGCCGAAGATTTTCTCGCAGAACAGTCCGTCTTTTTCCGGCCGGAATGACCGGTAGTTGATCGTCTCGGGTTTGGTGACCTCGCCATGCGACCGGGCCAGAATCATGTCGGACGATGCGAGGCTGATGACGATCTTGGAAAAACTTTTGCGCGTTTCTCTTTCGTGGCGCAGCAAAGGTTGAGCCCTCCCTCAGTCGGTGGTCTTGCTACTCGAGTTTCACATCCAAACCCAGTCCCATGAGTTCCCGGATGAGCACGTTGAACGATTCCGGAACGTTGGACTCGGGCAGGTTATCGCCTTTGACGATGGCTTCGTAGACCTTGGCGCGGCCGGAGACATCGTCGCTCTTGACGGTCAGGATTTCCTGGAGCACGTGTGCGGCGCCGTAGGCTTCGAGCGCCCACACCTCCATTTCACCGAACCGCTGTCCGCCGAATTGCGCCTTGCCGCCGAGCGGCTGCTGCGTGATCAGCGAATACGGTCCGATGGACCGGGCGTGGATCTTGTCATCCACCAGGTGCGACAGCTTCAGCATGTAGATCACGCCGACCGTCACATCCTGATCGAACTTCTCGCCCGTCCTGCCGTCGTACAGTGCGGCCCGCGAGCTCTCGCTGAGTCCCGCTTTCCGCAGTTCTGCCTGCACATCTTCCCAGGTCGCTCCGTCGAAGATCGGCGACCCGTATTTCGTACCCAGCGCGGCGGCAGCCCATCCGAGCGCCGTCTCGTACAGCTGTCCCAGGTTCATGCGCGACGGAACACCGAGCGGGTTCAGCACGATGTCCACCGGCGTGCCGTCAGGCAGAAACGGCATGTCCGCCGCAGGCACGACCCGCGACACGACGCCCTTGTTGCCGTGGCGTCCGGCCATCTTGTCGCCCACGGACAGCTTGCGTTTCTTTGCCACGTACACTTTCGCAAGCTGCACGACGCCGGGCGGGAGTTCGTCGCCGAGCTGGATCTTGTTCTTCTCGTGCCGGAACTCTTCTTCGACGGCGCCGAGCTTGTCGAAGTAGTTCGTGAAGATCTTGTTCAGCGTGGTGTTCTTGCGCTTCTCTTCCACCCAGTCTTTGGTGTAGTCCAGCTTCTCGATATCGTCATAGGTCTCGAACGTATCGCGCCGGAAGGTGGTGCCGCTGCGGAAGATCATGTTCCCTTCGGTGTCGCGCACCCCCGCTGATTTCTCGTCCTCCAGGAGGATGCCGAGCTTGTGCGCAAGGCGTTCGCGCAGGTCGGCCACAATCTTGCGCCGCTGGCGGTCGAGCGCATCGCTCCGCTTCTTGTCGTCCTTCTTGGATTCCGCGTCTTTCTTTTTCCTGCTGAAGAGCTTCGTATTGATGACAACGCCCTTCATGCCGGGAGGCGCTTTCAGGGAAGCGTCTTTCACATCGCCCGCCTTCTCACCGAAGATCGCCTTGAGGAGTTTCTCTTCCGGCGTCGGATCGGATTCCCCCTTGGGCGTGATCTTGCCGATCAGAATGTCCCCCTCCACCACCTCCGCGCCGATGCGCACGATGCCGTTCTCGTCCAGATCCTTGGTCGCGTCTTCGCTGACATTCGGGATCTCGCGGGTCAGCTCCTCTTCCCCGCGCTTCGTATCGCGCACCTGCAGCTCGAACTCCTCGATATGGATCGAGGTAAAGACGTCGTTGGCCACGAGGCGCTCGCTGACGATGATGGCATCCTCAAAGTTGTATCCGTTCCAGGGCATGAACGCCACGACCACGTTGCGTCCGAGGGCCAGCTCACCTCCGTCTGTCGCGGCGCCGTCGGCCAGCACATCGCCCTTGCGGATCCGGTCGCCCGGCTTCACGATTGCACGCTGGTTGATGCAGGTATCCTGGTTGGTCCGGAAGAACTTCGTGAGCGGATACTCCACACGGCGCTTGTCCTCGAACGAGATGAGGGCTTCCGTGCTGTTCTCATCGATATCGTACTCCACCAGAATCCGGTCGGCATCGACGTAGGTCACCACGCCGTTCCGCTCCGCGACAATCAGTGCGCGGGCGTCGCGGGCAATCCTGACGATCTGGTTCGGCGCCACGTCCATGTACTGCACTTCCTCCGGCTTCACCACCGGGAAGTCGCCCTGGTACCGCGCCTTCACACGGTCGCTCTGGAACCCGCCGCGGGAATCCAGCGGGGCATTCGCCTGGCCGATGGTATGGTTGTCTTCCTGCTCCGCGGTCAGGAATTCGATCTCATCCATGACGCGTCCTTTCTGGACGCGGCGGTACGGCGTCTCGATGAAGCCGAATTCGTTCACGCGGGCATGGATGCAGAGCGAGGAAATCAGACCAATGTTCGGACCTTCCGGCGTTTCGATCGGACAGAGGCGTCCGTAGTGCGTGTAGTGAACGTCGCGCACCTCGAACCCGGCCCGTTCGCGAGTGAGTCCGCCCGGACCGAGTGCCGACATGCGCCGCTTGTTCGTCAGCTCCGCCAGCGGATTGGTCTGGTCCATGAACTGCGACAGCGGGTTTGTCCCGAAGAATGCGTTGATCACGCTGCTGATCGTGCGCGCGTTCACCATGTCCTGCGGAGTCAGGTTCTCGCTGTCCCGCACATTCATCCGCTCGCGGATGGTGCGTGCCATGCGGGCAAGACCGATGTTGAACTGCTGGGCGATCTGCTCGCCGACGGTGCGCACGCGGCGGTTGCCCAGGTGGTCGATGTCGTCGACCGCGCGTTTCTTCTGCTGGAGTTCGATCAGGTAGTTGATGATCGCCACGATGTCCGCCTTGGTCAGCGTGGTGGTCGTTACCGGGATATCCAGATTGAGCTTGCCGTTGATCCGGTAGCGTCCGACGTCGCCGAGGTCGTATCGCTTCTCGTTGAAGAAGAGCCGGTCGATAAGGGTCTTGGCAGTTTCCAGGTCGGGCGCATCGCCGGACCGGAGCTGTTTGTAGATGGCCGTGAGGGCATCCTCTTCGGAGCGGACGAGGTCTTTGGAGATGGTCTTGGCGATGACCGATTCCTCGTTCCCCTGCTGCTGGAGGAGGCGGATCTTCTTGACGCCGGCCTTCTTGATCCGCTTGATATGCTCTACATCCAGCCGCGTATCTTTGTTGATGAAGATCTCGCCCGTCTTCCGGTCAACCACATCGGAGCAGATGATCCGGCCTTCGTAGTCCGCGAGGTCCGCCTTGGCCACATCCACTTCTTCAACCAGGTTGAAGAGTGTCAGGATTTCGTCGTCCGACGAGTATCCCAGGGCGCGCAGCAGGGTGGTGACCGGGAATTTCTTCTTCCGGTCAATGTACGCGTACATCACATTGTTGATGTCGGTCGTGAACTCCACCCACGAACCGCGGAACGGGATGATGCGCGCGGAGTAGATCGGCGTCCCGTTCGGATGCATGGATTCGCTGAAGAAGACGCCCGGCGAGCGGTGGAGCTGGCTCACCACGACGCGTTCAGCGCCGTTGATGATGAACGTCCCCTTGTTCGTCATGGTCGGCAGGTTGCCGAGATAGACGTCCTGTTCGATCGTATTGCTGTAGCTCTTCCCGTCTTCGGCCTTCTGGGAAAGGCGCAGCTTTGCCTTGATCGGCACGGCATAGGTCAGGCCGCGCTCGACGCATTCGGGGACAGAGTATTTCGGCTTCTCGACGTAGTACTCCACGAACTCGAGGAGGAAATTCTCCCGGGCATCGGTGACAGGGAAATTCATCTTGAACACCGACTGCAGACCTTTGTTCTTCCGCCGGGCCGGAGGCTGGTCGGCCTGCAGGAAGCTTTCCCACGACTCGAGCTGTATATTCAGGAGATCGGGAGCCTCAATGATCTCCGGGATCTTGCCGAACGTGATGCGCTTGCTGGCTTGATTCTTCAAGAGCCTCACTCCTTGGTGTGTGCGTGATAGTACGGTCCGGCCGGCGACGCCCCGCATATAAATGAAACAGCAAGCCACACGAAAGTAGCCTGCCTGCGCGTGCGACAACGGGTTGTCAGAGACATAACGCGGATCACCGGACCGTGTGTGACAATGCCGGGGCCGTCCGGCGTTCCGCAGTGCGCGCCTCCCCCCCGCAGGGATGGAGGACGGCCGGACGGATGCCGGTCAGCCCCGGTGAGGATCTGCTTACTTCAGCTCGACTGTTGCGCCTGCTTCTTCGAGCTCTTTCTTCAGCTTCTCTGCATCGTCTTTGGAGATGGCTTCCTTGATCGGCTTCGGGGCGCCATCGACCAGGTCTTTGGCTTCCTTCAGGCCGAGTCCGGTTGCGGCACGGACGACCTTGATCACGTTGATCTTCTGGGCGCCGGTTTCCTTCAGCACGACCGTGAACTCCGTCTTCTCTTCGGCTGCGGGGGCCGCGCCGCCTGCTGCGGGCATCGCGCCGGCCATCATCATCGGGGCGGCTGCGGTCACACCGAACTTCTCCTCGAGCGCTTTCTTCAGCTCCACCGCCTCAAGAAGAGTCAGTTTTTCGATTTTCTCTACGAGTTCAGCTACTGCAGACATGGCACTTCTCCTTTTATTCTTCTTCGCTTGTCAAATTCAGTGAAGGTGGTCAGGCGGCTTTCTTCTTGCCGATCTCGTCGATCACGCTGACGAGGTCGCGCAGCACCGCATTGACCACGCTGGGGACGCCGGCCAGAGGGGCCTGAATGCTTCCCAGAATTCCTGCGACCAACTCCGCACGCGACGGGATACGGGCGATTTCATCCAGCTTCGACCCTTCGTACACTTCGCGTTCGATCACACAGACCTTCAGCGAGAGCTTCTTGTGCTTCTCGGCGAACTTCTGGATGACCTTCGCGGGTGCAGCCGGATCGTCGTAGGAAAACGCAACGCCCGTCGGCCCTGCGAGAAAATCGAACACGCGATCGTATCCGCCGATCTTCTCCAGTGCCTTACGGATCAGGGTGTTCTTTACGACCTTGTAGTCGATGCCGGACTTCCGCAGATCACGGCGCAGTTCAGTTGCCTGTTCCACCGTCAACCCGCTGAAATCCGTAAAGAACATCCCGTGCGCACGTCCCGCGATCTCCGCCACTTCGGCGATGATCTCTTCCTTTTCAGAACGTTTCATTCCTTCCTTCCTACCTCACGGGAGGTGTTGTGCGCGCTGAGAGAGAAGCCCCGGTGCAATGCCGGGCAATGAACGCGCACCTTGTGTGTCGTTTGAGTGCGTAACAATCGTTACTGATGCGCCGCAAACGCGGTGCGATCAATTTCCACTCCAGGACCCATGGTGCTGGAGAGATGGATGCTCTTGACATACGTTCCCTTCGCCGTCGGGGGACGCAGACGGGTCACCGCAGTGAGGAACGCCTGAATATTGTCGGCCAGGGCTTTGGACTCAAAGTTCGCTTTGCCGACGCAGGCATGCAGGATCCCGGCCTTGTCCACCCGGAACTCGATCTTGCCGGCCTTCACTTCTTTCACCGCCTTCGCGACATCCTGTGTTACCGTGCCGCTCTTGGGGTTGGGCATCAGTCCGCGCGGACCGAGGATCTTGCCGAGTTTGCCGACTTCACCCATCACGTCGGGAGTGGCAATGATCACGTCGATGTCCGCCCAGCCGCCCTGGATTTTCTGGACGTACTCCGCCAGTCCGGCGTGGTCTGCGCCGGCCGCCCTGGCCTCCTCATCGCGCGGCGGGCGGGCCATCACCAGCACCCTCACCTCGCGCCCGATGCCGTGCGGGAGCGCAACAGTTCCGCGCACCGCCTGATCGGCCTTTTTCGGATCCACACCGAGACGCACGGCGATATCCACCGACTCCACAAACTTCGCCGTCGCTGTCTCTTTCACTTTCTGGACCGCTTCTTCCAGCGTGTACGCTTTCTTGGCGTCCACTTTCGCGGTCAACCCTTTGAACCGCTTGCTCGCTTTCATCCTTGTGCTGCCTTTAGTGTGTGGTGCAATCGTCCGGGATGGCCGGACTCCCACCGGCGTCTGTGCGCCGAAACCTCAGTTACTCGTCGCTGACCGTCAATCCCATGCTGCGTGCCGTCCCCGCCACCATGCTCATGGCCGCATCGATGTCGTTGGCATTCAGGTCAGGCATCTTCAATTGCGCGATCTCACGGACCTGCTTCTTCGTGACCCGTCCCACCTTCGTCCGGTTGGACTCTGCCGATCCCTTCTCGACCTTGGCCGCCTTGGCAAGCAGCACTGCCGCCGGAGGGGTTTTGGTGATGAACGTGAAGGACTTGTCAGAGAACACCGTGATGACGACCGGGATGATGAGACCGGCCTGGGCCTGCGTGCGCGCATTGAACTGCTTGCAGAACTCCATGATGTTGACACCCTTCTGCCCGAGCGCGGGGCCGACAGGAGGCGCCGGGTTTGCCTGTCCGGCAGGAATCTGCAGCTTCACATAGCCGACAATCTTTTTCATACCATGAGACTTTCTACGAAATGATCGGAGACACTATTTTTCAAGCTCTACCTGGCTGAAGTCCAGCTCCACCGGCGTCTTCCGCCCGAAAATGGAGACCATCACTTTCAGCTTCATCTTTTCTTCATTCACTTCCTGGACAAACCCGCTGAAGTTGTTGAAGGGACCATCCACGACCTTCACCGCGTCCCCCATGCGGAACGGCACCTCTATGACCTCGACATCCTTCCGCTCCTCGATCTTGCCGATCAGCCTCCGGACTTCAGTCGGCTGGAGCGGTGCGGGAGCATTCTTGGGTCCGACAAAACTGATCACCGACGGCGTGTTCAGAATCAGATGCTGCGTGGCCTTGTCGAGCACGGCCTCGACAAGAATATAGCCCGGGAAGAACGTGCGGGTCTTGCTTTTCTTTTTTCCGTCCTTCACCTCGAACACCTTTTCGGACGGGACGATGACGGACGTAATCCTGTCAGTCAGGCCGGCCTGTGCGACCTCGTTCTCGAGATACGCTTTTACTTTGTTCTCGTGGCCTGAGTAGGTCCGGACCACGTACCATTTCTTGTCCACCTGATGCCCCTTCGTTCGTTACTGCAAGATCTGCTGCAGGAGGAGGCTGATGGCCGTGTCCACCAGATACACGAAGCCGGCAACGATCAGGCACACCACAAGGACGATGATCGTGGAGTCCCGCAGATCGTCTTTCTTCGGCCAGGTTACCTTCTTCATTTCCTTCACCACGTCGGTGAAGAAGTTGATGATTTTTTCTTTCATGGCAACGCTTCCTTTCACCGTCAATCGCCCCTTGGCGACTGACACGTCACACTCTTCGTTCGCACGTCAGGAGGGACTCGAACCCCCAACCTGCGGTTTTGGAGACCGCTGCTCTAGCCAATTGAGCTACTGACGTGTGACATGGAGCGGCGCTGGACGCCGGCCTCCAGGAACCGGATACGCTTAGCGAGTCTCTTTATGCGTGGTATGCTTGCTGCACCAGCGGCAATACTTCTTGTACTCGACCCGCCCCGTCTGCTTCTTCTTGTTCTTCGTGGTCGTGTAGTTGCGGCGTTTGCACTCCGTGCATTCGAGTGTTATGATATCTCTCACAGTGCCCTCTTGTCTCTCTCGTGATCGTCACAACCCCGCGGCCTTCATGTGCGCGCCGCTTCGTTGAGCTTGCGACCGGGATTGAACCGGTGACCTCTTCCTTACCAAGGAAGTGCTCTACCAACTGAGCTACGCAAGCGTACAGTCTCTCGAGCGGGAGACGGGACTCGAACCCGCGACCAACAGCTTGGAAGGCTGTGACTCTACCAACTGAGTTACTCCCGCGTCTCGTTGCCGCCTGACAACTGTCATTGCGCAATCGACAGGCTTGTCTTCAGAGTGGGCAGGGGAGGAATCGAACCTCCGAAGGCCGGAGCCGACAGATTTACAGTCTGTTGCGTTTGACCGCTTCGCTACCTGCCCGATGTACAGCGTACCCTCCGACTACTCGCTCTCCCCTCCGGTCGGCCTGAGCTGGCGATGGGACTCGAACCCGCAACCTGCTGATTACAAATCAGCTGCTCTACCAGTTGAGCTACGCCAGCAGACAAAAAACCCCCTCGTCACGGCCCCCAACGCAGCCACGACTACGGCGGATTTTGACAGCTGAGCATAGTAATTTAACAAATTCCTAAAAATAGTCAACAGGAATTTTGCCAAAAACGGAAGATTTTATCCTCCGAGAGCCGCTACTCTCGCCCTCAGGAGCTGTGAAGAAGGATCGTAGATGAGCCCGTCTTTATACGCTTTTCTGGCCTCCCCGGGCCGGCCTTGCCTGAGCAGGTAGTCCCCATAGGTAACATATGCCCCTGCATAGAGTTGCCAGACCACCGACTCTAGCCGCCCTTTTCCCCCGAAAGGACGAACCACGAAATCGGGCGCATCCGCCGCTACGAAGGCAGTGTCTGAAATAACCCTGAAAACCAGCCCCTCCGGCACTCTCTGGTATCCCTGCGTGAATTGCTCCTCTATCTCCGGCGTCACGTAGACCGGCCCAGATGCCATGCTCCGCCCGATCATGGCCCGTATCATCCCCACAAACCTCGCTTCGATGACAGCCCCATCATAGGGGAGTTCATGCTCGAATTTGTACAGTTCCTTCCGAAAGGCCTCCACTTCGTTACGGCACCGCTCCATGAATGCCGGATGCCGGACGCTCAGTTCCGTCAGATACCACGACCTCCGCAACAGCTCCTTGTCGACTACGGTTACGTCCGTCCGCTCTCCCCGCACGTACTGGAACGTGTAGGATGCCGATACCCAGTAATCCCACTGGTACGAGAAGACCACCCCTCCCGGTTTGACCGACCGGAGCAGGTTCCGCGTGTAGTCCTCCACCAGATAGTTCTCGCTCTGATCGACCGCGCGATAGTGTGTCACGAGAGGGATCACTCCAACGGCGACGACCAGTGTGCCCACGATCCAGCCATTCCAGCCGCTGACCCTCATCCCCCACGACCCGATCACCATCAACCCGACACCGGCCAACAGGCCGACGCAGCAATAGGCCAGCAGGAAATACGAGTCGATGTCATGGATATCGTAGTTGATCGCGTACGCCACACACACCACGAAGAGCAGGGCCAGGCCATAGGCCAGATGCCGCGATGCACGCCAGAGCCCGACAAGTCCGACCACCGCAAGCACGAGCCCGATCACAGCAAACTCCGACGGAAGCCCCGAGAGAAACCCTGACAACTGCCGCCATGCTGCATCAGTCGACGAGAATATCCAGACACGGTATTGCTTCCCGCTCAGGTGCCACGAGAGGCGTTCCAGGCTCACCGGGTTTCCCCAATTGAGCAAAGGCACGGACGAAGCACGCAACGGGAGATACAGATAGACGGAGAGCCCGAGCAGGAAAACGGGAACCATGCGTCCGACCGCTCTCCAAGACTCCTTCCCGGCTCCCCTCGCCGCGAAGTACAGATACAACACCCCCGGCAGCAGCAAGATGGTGGTCATGTGGTTTGTGAAGCTGAGTCCGAGCGTGTAGGCTGCAAGCATCCACCATCGGCCCGACGGTTGCTGGTGCGCGGTCAGGACCAGCCACAGGACCAGGCTGATCAGCAGCAGGTGGAGCGAATAGACCTCAACGGCAAGGGCCTGCACCCAGAACGTTCTGGAGAAACCGAGCACCAGCGTCCCTCCGGCAGCAGCCGCCAGAATCAGTTCGCGCTGCAGCATGAGGCGTTTTACCGTCACCGCAACCAGCATCCTGGCAGAAAGAAAGAAAAACACAAGCGACGCCGACGTAAGAAGGGATGCCATGACATTGAGGCGCCACACTTCCTCACCGCCGAACGGGAGATGGCAGAAGATCCAGCCGAGCATCGTGAAGAGCGGATATCCTGTCGGGTGCGCGATCCCGAGGGTGTGCGACACAGCCACCAGCTCGCCGCTGTCAATGAAGCCGATGCCAGGCAGCATGGTGAGGCGGTACACCGCAAGGCAGCACATCGCGACCAGCACCGCGATGGCCAGGGGGGGAACCCGCGATAAGGAGATGGTCTTCATCAGAGCATTTCGCCGGGCTGTTCGAGCCGGGCCGCAAAGGCAAGGAAGAGCGCACGGACAGCGGACATTCTGCTTGCAACGGTTCTGGTCAGGTCCTCCGGAGTCATGCGCCCCGCGCACCGGGCGAGCCGTTCCATCTTGGCGCCGACGGGGAGCAGGGAACCCCGCTCTTCGAGCGTGATGCGCAGCAGCAGCTCAAGCCGGCGATACAGTCTGTAGGCATCGATAAGGAGCGTTCGTTCCGGTTCCGTGAGGAGGTGCGGCGGTGCGGCGCGGAGAAGCGTGAACGCATCGCGTCCCCGCACATCCGCAGGCAGTGCGCCCGGCTGAAGAAGCATCATCTGCACGAGGAATTCCACATCCACCATCCCGCCTGCACCAAGCTTGAAATCGATGATTGCCTCTCCCCGCGTGCGGGTCCGGGATTCGATTTTCTTCCTCATCTCCACAGTGGTCTTGACCCAGTCCGGCGGCAACGGATGGTCGAACACAAACGACCGCACGTCAGCGAGAACCTGGCGGCCGAGTTCTTCATCGCCGCACACAAACCGGAGCCGTGTAAGAGATTGCCGTTCCCAGAGTGACGCTCGTTGTTCAAGGTAAATCCTGTACGCCGACCGATCGACGACGAGGGGCGCGTTTCTTCCCTCGGGGCGGAGCCGCACGTCCACTTCGTACAGGCGTCCCCGTTCGGAAATGGCGGACAGCCCCGTCACACAGACAGAGGCCATTTTCTCGAGTCTGCTCTGCTCCGCCGCGGTCCTGGTCTCCGCAACAAAGAGGAGGTCCACGTCTGCATCAATCATCAGCTCCCGGCTCCCGAGTTTGCCGAGCGCGAAGACTGCCAGCCGCGGTGCACGCCCGCGTCCGCTGAGGCCTCCCTCATAGACGCGGCGGATCGCGGACTCTGCAATCGATGCAATGTCCGCCGTCAGCTCTTCGATCTGCGAGAAGCCAAGCACATAGCGCAGCCCCGCCCGCACCTCCTGAACCGTCTTGAAGGCGACGAGGTCGTCTGCGGGGATGAGCGTTCCGGAGTCCCCGGGGTACGGGCCGGCCGGATCAAGTGCGACCGTTTCCAGAAGATCCGGATGATCACCCAGTATGCGGGCGAACCGCGGACTCATGGCACACGTGTCCACGATGAACCGGCGAAACCGCTGATCCTGAAGCTGTGAGAAAAAGGAGCCGGGGAATTTCTGCGCTGCCGCAATCAGCGTGATTCCCTGGAGCGTGAGATCGGGATCGGGCGTCGCGGAGAGATCGTTGAACAGTGACGTGGCCACCTGGCGGAATGCCGACCGCGCGCGGCTGTCTGTTTCCCGCAGGCCCGTGAGCGTCGACCCGAACGCGAGCGAGCGCATGTTGCGCAGCGTCTGACGAATGTCCCGGAACCCGTAGTCGGTCAGCAGTCGGCGCGTGGCTTCCTCGGGAAGCGCTCCATCAATCGCCGCTTCGAGTCCCGCCGCCGACGGCTCCGCCTGCACGCTCAGCACTTTTGTGAATACTCCGCGGACGAGTCCCAGATGATCGCCGAGTTCCTGCTCGAACATTGCCGCGGATGCGATCCCCATGCGCCGGGCAAGTAATCCCTGCCCCCGCTCATCCCGGGGGACACTGTGTGTCTGCGTGTTCTGCATGATCTGCAGGCGGTGTTCGAGAAGCCGGTAGAACCGGTACGCCTTCATGAGACCCCTCGCTTCGCGGCCGGTGAGGATCCCGCTCTGTTCGAGAGCGGCCAGCGCCGTCAGCGTTGTGCCCGTCCGGAGACCGGGGTTCTTCCCTCCCTTGAGGAGCTGCAGAGCCTGGACGATAAACTCGATGTCCCGTATCCCGCCGGGCATGAGCTTGACGTTCGTGGCATCGCCCAGTGTCGACTCAATCCGCGCTTTCATCCGCGTGATGGACTCCACCGGGTGTTCAAGAAACGCGCGCGGGTAGACGAACGGCTGCAGCGCCCGGATGAATGCCTCACCCAGCTGCCGGTCCCCGCCGACAGGGCGTGCCTTGATCAGCATCTGGCGTTCCCACAGCTCGCCGCGACCCTCATAATATAGAAGGTAGCTTCCGAGTGAGCGCGCAAGCGGACCGCTGCCCGACTCCGGCCGGAGGCGCATGTCCACACGGAACAGGTGTCCTTCCCCCGTTGACCTGGACAGGTGCTGCACGATCCGTTCCCCGAATCTGTGGAAGAAGGCATGAGTGCGTTCCGCATCTGCGTCGGGAGGAAGATCACCGTATAGAAAGAGGAGGTCGATGTCCGAACTGTAGTTCAACTCATTGCCGCCGAGTTTGCCGAGCCCGATGACGGCGAAGGGAACATCCGGTATTTCTTCGCCTTTCTCCCGGACCTGATCCCAGGTCCACCGGACGACCGCATCGATCGTGCAGTCGGCCAGCAGGGAAAGCTCAGCCGTGACTGTCGTGATGTCGGTGATTTCCAGGACATCCCGCATGCCGATGCGCAGGAGTTGGCGACGGAACATACGCCGCAGGGCATCCATCCGGCGATCGAGATTGGCGAAAGTGGCCGCGCAACGGTCCGTCTCCCCCTGGAGTTCTTCCCGGGCCAGGGGGGTATTCAGCACTGCGGATGCAGTCAGCCAGCGGAACAGCGTCGGCTCACGGACCAGGATGTCGGCAAAAAAGCGGGAATTGCCGAGAGTGCGCATGAGGATATCGAGCAAGACCGGATGCTGCACAAGATCCGTGAACAGTGAGGCAGAGCTGACGGTGACTTCGCAGAAGCGGAGCAAATTGGCGACAGCAAGGTCGGGATCGGGGGAAGATCGGAGCGCCGTGAGGATTGCCCGTGAAAACTCCTCGAGCGTCGCCCTGCTGCCCGAGGCGAGGAACAGCTCATGCACTGCCCGGAGATTCCGCTCCCCGCTCCGGGCATCGTCGAACAGATCCAGGGGGAGGTCGGGCGCGCTCATGCATCCAAGATATGCAAAAAAGGAGAGAGAGCAAAGAGGGGCTTCCATCGCCCCGGGTTGCTTTTGCCCCATGCCGTCGCTATATTTTTCATGCGTTTCTCTCAACTCACGGAATCGCTATGACAAAACTTGTTGCCCTGTACCGAACCCCTCCGGAACCGGCGCCATTCGACGCGCACTTCAACGAGATTCATCTCCCGCTTCTCAAGAAACTCCCCGGAATCCTGTCGCTCGATGTCCTGCACGTGACGGGTGCGCCAATCGGCGAGAGCACATACCATGTGCTGGTCGAAGCCGGGTTTGAGTCGCGCAAGGCGATGGATGCAGCACTGGCGTCCCGCGAGGGAAAAGCAGTCGCGCGCGATCTGATGTTGTTCGCGGCAGATCTCGTCACAATTTTCCATGGTGAAACCCTTGCCTGAAAGGTCGGTGATACTTTCCATGGGACCACACACTCCTGCGGGCCGGCACTGCTGGTCATCCCCACTCGCCGTCATCTGCATGGCCCTCGCACTGGCCAGCCTTCAATCATGCTCTTCGCCGCCGGCATCCGAACTGCAGTGGGAAGCCCTGCCCGGCCCGTTTGCGCGCAACCTCTCCGCCGTGTTTCCGTTCGCGTCCGGACCTGAGATCCTGGCGGGACTCACCAACGGCGAGGTAGCCTTTTCTTCCGATGGAGGAAAGAGCTGGGCATACCGCACACCGGCGTTTAAAGGCGACGTCATCTATGGTTTCTATGAAGTCCCCGAACGGCAGTCTCTCATCTACGCAGCGACGGCGCGGGGGCTTTTCCTGACCACAGACACGGCCCGCACGTGGCAGCGTGTTCGTCTGGGGGATGCGGGCGACACGACCTTCGCCGTGACCGCATTTGCCGCCGACCCGTGGAAACCGAACATCTCCTATGCGGGAACCAGAGGACATGGGCTGTTCAAGTCGATGGACAACGGCGCAACATGGCACTCGCTCCATGCAGAAGGTGATACACTCCTCCGCGGAGCGACGGTGTGGGATCTTGCACTCGATACCGGGCACCCGGACCGGCTCGTTGCAGCCATCGGCGCGCTGGGAGTCGCTACCTCCACCAACTCAGGCAACACCTGGCATCTGCAATCGAGGGGAAGCGCGGTGGTCGGTGCTCAGGCAACACAGATCCTGCTGCACCCGCAGAATGGCGACCTCATCCTCGTTGGAAACGATGCGGGAAGCATCTACCGGAGCACGAACTTCGGCCAGCACTGGAGTCCTGTCCGCCCTGCCGCAACCGGCGATCGCATCCTCTCACTCGGCGGTCAGGTCGGCCAGCCTAACACCGTCTTCGCAGGGACGGAATCCGGCGTGTTCGTATCCAACGACTTCGGTGAGAGCTGGCAACTCTGGGAGGGATCATTGCCTCCCCTCTCATCCACACTGGTCCTCCCGGCGGCTCCGCCGCGGCGCATCTTCGCCTTCGGAAGCGCAATTGGATTGTGCGTAAGCACGGACCAGGGTGCATCCTGGCAACCAGCCGATGCCTCTCTGGGTGGAGCCACCGCATCCCTCCTTACCATGAACGCACGCGGCGACACGATGTATGCCGTCGTCCGGAACACCGTGCTGCGGTACAACCCGGAGGTATCAGGATGGAAGTCAATTGGAGAAGGACTCGCCGGCGGAACCGTCCTCTCTCTTTCCATCGACACGCGCGATCCATCCTGCCTCTATGCCACGACCGCAACCGGTGCATTCCGCACAACGGACGGCGGCGCAAAGTGGCTGCCGTTCGCACGCACACTCCAGACGACACCAGAGATTCTGGTCCCGCATCCATGGTTCTCCACACGTCTCCTCGCATCCGGCAAACTGGGGATTTTCGTCTCCACCGACCGCGGCAGCACATGGAGACAATCCAGACCGGCCGGCAAGACACCCCATGTCCGTTCATTTACGTTCAGGGAGACCAATGCGGGCATCGTGTTCGGCGTGGCTTCACCTGCGGCAGTCGTGTTCACGCAGGACGGAGGCCTTTCCTGGGAGTCAACACGGTACGGACTCGGTGCGGATTCTCTGCTGTTCCTGACACTCGATGATCAGGACCTTAAAGTGTGTTATGCGTGGACCGCAACAGGGGGATGCTACCGGTCGATCAACAGCGGTCTCGAGTGGAACCGGTTTTCACCGCCGTGGAACGCAACGGATCATGTGCTGTTTGCTACCGACAGCCGGAGCGCCACCAGTTTCGTCGCCCTGGTGAACGGCCATGGTGTCTATCTCACCACCAGCGGCGGGACGACATGGACGCGCGTCATCGACCGTCGGCTTCCAGGAGACCCTGTCGCAGCCGCGTGGCATGCCGATCAGGGAACCCTTATCGTCAGCCTGCGGGATCGCGGGATCTACCGGCTCTCGCTGGCGGACGCTGTGCAAAAGAATACCGGCCGCGCTCAGTAGCGGCCGTCTGCAAGCAAGGAGCTCTCATGTCACTTCGCAGGCATATCGTCTTCATGTTCGCACTGGCCGGTCTGGCGTCACTGGCTTCAGCCCAGCCGGCCATCCACATTGCCGACGGCAAGTCGTTCGACCTCGGCACCATCCTCCGCGGGACGGTCGTCGAGCACAAGCTGACGATTGCCAACAAAGGTACCGAGGTGCTGGAGCTGGGTGATATCGAAGCGTCCTGTGGCTGTACAGGGACGATGCTCTCCCGCAACAACATTCGTCCGGGCGAGACAGGCACACTCTCGATCACGTTCAACTCGCGGAATTTCTCCGGGAAGGTCCACAAGACGGTCGCCATCCAGTCGAATGCCGCCAACGAACCGCGCCTGGTGGTGGAATTCACTGCCGTTGTGATCGACGAGATCCTTGTCTCACCGGGGCACATCTGGTTCAAAGATGCAGAAGTCAGCAGGAAAAGCCGGATGAGCCTGACCGTGAAGAACAATGGCAAAGAGCCGTTGAAGCTGACGGGGTGGCGTTGCCAGCTGGCCGGCTTCAGCCTGACCATTCCGGCAGATCCAATTGAACCGGGCGAAAGCGCCACACTCGAGGCCGAATTCGTCCCGGCAAAGGCTGCACCGATCCTGTCCGATGGCGTGTTTCTCCAGACATCCAATCCCCGCCAGTCGGAGGTGTTCATACCGATCTATGGAAACGCCAGGGAATTCAAGTTCGAGTAGCCAGCTGAAGCACGTTCTGCAACATTCCCGCGGCCGCATCCGTCTATTCTCTATATAATAGAGAGCAGGTGCGGCCGCCACATGTCAACGTACCGCCCGCCTTCCGTGTCTAACCACTAGAGCACAAAAACTCCGGGAATCCCCCACATGCCGGCTGCCGGCGAGCAGCAGTTGATTCGTGAGGCACAGGATGGGAATCGTGACGCCTATCGACGGCTCGTTGAGCGC
>JAGDMK010000229.1 GCA_017860635.1 Bacteroidota bacterium | reverse complement strand
GTCTCTCGACAAGTATCTGCAGGAAATCGGGAAGGTTGAGCTGCTCAAGTCGGACGAGGAAATCGATCTTGCCCGGCGCATCAAGAAGGGTGATCAGGCAGCATTGGAGAAGCTGACCAAGGCGAACCTGAGGTTTGTGGTCAGCGTCGCGAAGCAGTATCAGAACCAGGGGCTCTCCCTGGGGGATCTGATCAACGAAGGGAACCTCGGCCTGATCAAAGCTGCGAAGCGGTTCGACGAGACCCGCGGATTCAAATTCATCTCCTATGCGGTGTGGTGGATCCGGCAGTCCATCCTCCAGGCCCTTGCAGAGCAATCCCGGATCGTGCGGCTGCCGCTCAACCGCGTCGGCGCTCTGAACAAGATCGGGAAGGCGTTCAGCTCGCTCGAACAGGAGTTTGAACGCGAGCCGAGCGCGAGCGAGCTGGCCGAAGAACTTGACATGTCGCTGTTTGAAGTCTCCGACACGCTGAAGATCTCCGGCCGCCATCTCTCGATGGACGCACCCTTTGCGCAGGGTGAAGACAACAGGCTTCTGGATGTGATCCAGGATGAGCGTCAGCCGGCTCCGGACAGCGAGCTCATGAAAGAATCGCTGAGCCGGGAGGTCGAACGCGCACTCTCCACGCTCAGCGACCGCGAGGCGGAGGTGATACGGCTCTACTTCGGGCTGGGGCGGGAGCACTCCCTCACGCTCGAGGAAATCGGAGAGAAGTTCAAGCTGACGCGGGAACGCGTACGGCAGATCAAGGAAAAAGCCATCAGACGGCTCCGCCACGCCTCGCGGAGCAAACAACTGCGCGCATACCTCGGGTGAATGCAGGCGTGGCCATGTCCAGGAGGCCAGCTGCAATACGCTGTTCAGTGGCCGCCGCGATGTTCGGCCTGGCCGCTGCCGCTCTGGTTCTGGCGGGTTGCAGCGCGTCATCGACCCGGTTTGCGACTCCCGGCGAGAGCGTGGACCACGAGGAGGAGAACGAACTCCGTTTTGCCACCCGCATCCGCGAGGAAGAGCGCAGAGAAGATGACCGGCCAGTCAGCGCGGAGGAGACCGGTAGACGCCTCTCCAAACGGTCAGCCACATCCACGCGGTATGAGAATACGACCCCGGCCGGTCTGAATCGCGACCGTCTCCTCCTCGACGTCGTGGACTATCTCGGCGTGCCGTATGTGTACGGCGGGAACACGAAGAAGGGGATCGATTGTTCTGGTTTTACGGCCCAGGTGTATCAAAGTGCCGTTCAGAAGAAACTCCCGCGGTCAGCGCGCGAACAGTATGCATTCGGGACGCCGGTGAACCGTACGCGATTACAGTTCGGGGATCTGGTGTTCTTCAATACCACGGGACGTGTGCCTTCACATGTCGGTATTTATATAGAAGATGAACTGTTCGCTCACGCAAGCGTGACGCGGGGGGTGACGTTCTCTTCGCTCGAAAGCACGTATTACAGGAAACGCTTTGTCGGTGCCCGGAGAGTGGTCGGGGCACCTGCAGAATAATCCGGAGGTGGTGGTGGCGATACTGCCAATCTATACGTTAGGGCAATCCGTACTCAGGAAGAAAGCGCGTCCCGTCAAGGGCGTGGATGAACGCATCCGCCAGCTTGCGCAGGACATGCTCGAGACCATGCACAAGGCAAACGGCGTCGGGCTGGCGGCAAACCAGGTCGGCGTGCTCCAGCGCATCCTGGTCGTGGACATCACGGGCACGGAAGGCGTCGACCATTTTGATCCTCTTGTGATGATCAATCCGGAAGTGATGGATCAGGAGGGAAAGGTGGCAATGGAAGAGGGATGCCTCAGCCTGCCCGAGTTGCGTGACGAGGTGGTCCGCGCTGAGCGCATCAAAGTCAGGTATCGCGACATCCATTTCGAACAGCAGACGCTGGAGGTCCAGGGGATGCTGAGCCGTGTCATACAGCACGAACTGGACCACCTCAACGGTGTACTGTTCATCGATCGTCTCGGCCCTGTGCGGCGCAGGATGCTGCGTGGAAGACTCAACAAGATTGAAAAGGGTGATATAGAGGTGACCTACGATGTAGCGCCGATACAGGAGCCTGTTGCCCACACTGCCTGAGTCCTGACATCATGCCGGCCCCGCGCATTCTCTTCATGGGGACGCCCGAATTCGCCGTCCCCAGCCTGACGGGCCTCCTGGAGGCCGGCTATCCGATCGTCGGCGTTGTGACCGGACCCGACAAACCCAGGGGACGCGGACAGAAACTCTCCCACACCCCGGTCAAAGAGGCTGCCCTCCTGCATCATCTTCCCCTTCTCCAGCCCGAGTCTGTCAAAGATCCTTCGTTTGTAGAAGACCTCCGGGCGTTCGAACCGGACATCGCCGTTGTTGTGGCCTTCCGCATTCTCCCCCGTGCGGTGTTCGCTCTCCCCCGGCTGGGATCGTTCAATCTTCATGCATCGCTCCTTCCCCGATACCGCGGGGCTGCGCCGATCCAGTGGGCGATCATCAACGGTGAGACGGAAACGGGAGTCACCACATTCCTTCTGGAGGACCGTGTGGACACGGGAGGCATACTCCTGCAGGAGCGCATTCGCATCCATCCCGATGAAGATGCGGGTGCCGTCCATGACCGCCTTGCAGTGCTGGGAGCACAGCTTGTCACACGGACAGTCGCCCTCATTGAACGCGGAAGCATTCAGCCGGCACCCCAGGATGCGACGCTGGCAACACCGGCGCCGAAAATCTTCAAAGAGCACTGCCACATCCGCTGGGACCTCCCGTCGATGCATGTGCACAACTTCGTGCGGGGTCTCTCTCCGGCTCCGGGAGCGTGGTGTGTCCACAATGGACGTGTTCTGAAAATATACCGGACCAGTGCAATGCCGGCACGCGGGAAGGGAAAACCGGGAACCGTGACGGTTGATGCGGACGGTGTCTCCGTCATGACGGCGGACCAGCCCCTGTTCCTGCTGGAACTCCAGCAGGAGGGCCGGCGGCGGATGACGGTGGATGAGTTTCTCAGGGGATACGGACTCCGGGACGGTGACGTCCTTTCCTGATTTGTCTGAGTGATCGGCAGCCCGTGAATCGTGCGGTTTCGTTGCTTTGCTGACGAAAAAGCGTTATCTTTTCACGATAGGATTGTCTCACCTGCTTGGATTCCGTGGGCAAGATCATTACGATAGCGAACCAGAAGGGGGGCGTGGGAAAGACCACGACTGCGGTGAATCTTGCTGCGTGCATCGCTGCAGCGGAAAAAGAAACCCTTCTCGTCGATGCAGATCCACAGGCGAATGCCACGAGCGGGATCGGTATTCAGTCCTCCGCCGAGGGAAAAAGCACATACGAGTTGCTCGTTGGGAACGCATCGGCGGATGCAGTGGTGCAGCGGACCCAGATGCCCTACCTCTCTGTCCTCCCCTCGCATATCAATCTGGTCGGTGCTGAAGTCGAACTGGTGGAAATGGAACAGCGCGAAGAGCGCCTCAAGCTGGCACTGGAGACGATCCGTGACCGGTACGAGTTCATCCTGATCGACTGTCCGCCATCGCTCGGTCTCTTGACCCTGAACGCTCTGAACGCTGCAGATTCGGTACTGATCCCGGTGCAGTGCGAATACTACGCGCTGGAAGGACTCGGGCAGCTGCTGAACACCATCAACATGGTCAAGAAGCGGATGAATCCGAAGCTGGACATCGAAGGGGTGCTGATGACGATGTTCGACGGCCGGCTCCGGCTCTCTAATCAGATTGTCGAAGAAGTGCGGAAATACTTCGGGGACAAAGTCTTCCGGTCGGTCATCGCCCGGAATGTCCGGCTCAGCGAAGCTCCGAGTTTCGGGAAGCCGATCATTCTGTACGATGCCATTTCCTCCGGGACGCGGAACTATATGGAACTTGCAGAAGAAGTGTTGATCCGGAACAACCACGCGGTTGCAGCTGTGCAGAGCAGCGCACGGGGCGTGTAGGGACTCCAGCCATGTCGAAAAACAAGCTTGCTCTGGGACGGGGATTGGCATCGCTCATCCCCACGCATTCCGGTTCGTACTCCCGCTCATCCGTGCCAGAGGGTGACGAAGGCGGGGCGGGTGCGGAGTTTGTGCGGATTGACCTCTCAAAGATCGAGCGGAACCCCTACCAGCCGCGCGCCGATTTCTCCCCGGATGCCCTCGACGAGCTCAAACAGTCCATCAAGGAAAAAGGGGTCATCCAACCGATCACCGTCCGGCGGATCCCGGAAGGGTACCAGCTGATTACAGGGGAACGGCGGGTGCGGGCTGCCCGCGAAGCCGGGCTTGCCACCATCCCCGCCTATGTCATTGAAATCGGATCCGAAGAGGAAATGCTGGAGCTGGCGCTCATTGAGAACCTCCAGCGGGAACAGCTCAACCCGATCGAGATTGCCATCTCCTACCGGCGCCTGATGGATGAGTGCGGATTGACGCAGGAAGAAGTGTCGCAGACGATCGGGAAGGACCGGTCGACAGTGACGAACTTCCTTCGTCTCCTGAAACTCCCGGAAGAAATCCAGGTGGCAGTCCGGCACGGAGACATCAGCGGTGGTCATGCCCGCGCGCTCGTGGCTCTCGATGACCGGGGCAGGCAGATGAAGATATTCCGCAAGGTCCTTGCCAAAGGTCTCTCGGTCCGTGAGACAGAACAGCTCGCGCGCAACGGCTCTCAAAAGGCTCCACGGCAGGCGGCAAAAGCCCGTTCGGGAAATACCGCGACGCTCTCGTCGGTCGAAGACCGTCTCCGCCGGCTGCTGGGCACGCGGGTCCATGTCCGCTCCCTCCAGGGAGGAAAAGGAGAAATCGTCATCGAGTATTACTCCGACGAGGATCTCGACCGGCTCATTGAAGTCTTGGATTCCATCAACGATCAATAGCAGAGAAGACAGGTTCATTATGCAACACACGATAGTCAACACCCCGGCGGCTCCGGGTGCAATCGGACCGTACAACCAGGCAGTCATCGCCGAGGGACGGTTTGTATTTACAGCGGGACAGATTGCCATTCAGCCCGCCAGTGGCGAATTGCTGGCCGGTGATGCTGCCCAACAGACCCGGCAGGTGCTGGAGAACATCAAGGCGATTCTCGAAGCTGCCGGTGCCACACTAGGATCTGTCGTGAAGACCACGGTGTTTCTCAAGGATATGAATGATTTCGCAGCAATGAATGCGGTGTATGCCACGTATTTCCGGGACACGCCTCCCGCACGCTCTTCGATTGAAGTGGCGCGCCTTCCCAAAGATGCCCGTGTGGAAATCGAAGCAATCGCTGTGCTTCCGGCGCTCTGATATCTCCGATGGCACGGGCCATGCCATGGTTGCTGCCGGTCCTCTTCCTTCTCCTGCCCGGTGCGGGAGCGGCCCAGACCGTCCGGCCCGATAGCGTGATCCAGCTTCCGCTCGTTGACAGCAGTGTTGTAGTGGGCGCGCAGGACACCGCGCACCTCGTGGTGCCGCCCGGCAAGTCCCCGGGTCTCGCCATGCTCTTCTCCGCCGTTCTTCCCGGTGCCGGCCAGGCATATAATGAGTCCTACTGGAAAGTCCCCATCGTCCTCGGACTCGGCATGTACTTTGTATCCGAATGGCTGGACAACAACAGGCGGACAGTGGACTACCGTGACAAGTAT
>JAGDMK010000228.1 GCA_017860635.1 Bacteroidota bacterium | reverse complement strand
TCTCGGCCTTACCCTTGTGCGCATGCTCGCGGAGCAGGTGCAGGGCGACATGTCGATGCAGCCGCACGGGCCGGGCGCCGAATTCATGCTGACGTTCCGCAAGTAGCGAGGGCATATGCAAAAGCGAACGATCATGGTGGTAGAGGACGAGCGGATCATTGCGGAGGACCTCCGCCACTGGCTGCTTGCGCTGGGTTACACCGTCGGGGCCCAAGTGGCAAACGGACGGGAGGCCGTGCAGCGGTGCGAAGCCACCCGGCCGGATCTCGTGCTGATGGACATTCTGCTCCCCGGAGAGATTGACGTCTCGTGCTGATGGACATTCTGCTCCCTGGAGAGATTGACGGCATCCAGGCGGCACAGGAAATCCGGGACCGGTTCGATATCCCCATTGTGTATGTCACAGCATCCTCTGATGATGCGACGCTGACACGGGCGAAAGCCACAGAACCGTTCGGCTATATCCTGAAGCCCTTTGATGAACGCAGTCTCTATTCGACCATCGAGATGGCGCTGTACAAACACCATTCGGAGCAACGCCTGCGGGAAAGCGAAGAACGATTCCGGTTGTTGTTCGAGAATGCTCCGGTCCCGTTCCATTCGCTTGACGCCGACGGTCACCTGGTAAGGGTCAACAAGGCGTGGCAGGAGCTCTTCGGCTACGCACAGGAAGAAGTCATCGGCCGGTGGTTTGGCGAGTTCCTGGCGCCGTCCAGCATCGACCGGTTTGTCGCCAACACCACTGCGTTCAGGGACTCACCGGTGACGGAGGCAATAGTGCTTGACATCGTGGCAAAGAACGGAACCATCCGGTCCGGCGTCTTCAAGGGAAGTGTTGCGGTCGATCATCGTGGCAGATACGAAATGACGCATTGCATCTTGGATAGTCCGGGCACACAACCATGAACGAATCCGGCAGAGCGTGGTGTGCGCGGGAAGACAAACTGGAGAGACTGTGACTCCCTCTGAATCGCGAATAAACGAAGCCGCAGCATTCAGTCCGTTCGTTCTCTCGCTGGGAAAACACCCCTGGTGGACACAGCTGATCGTGGCATTGGTGTATGTTGCCATGGCAAGTGTGGGATTCCGTTTCGCGACATTCTCACAGAACGTCACGCTCGTCTGGCCGCCCTCCGGTATCGGTATTGCTGCACTCCTGCTCTTCGGCACACGGGTCTGGCCTGCAATCGCAGTCGGTTCGTTCTGTGCAACGGCGATCGACGGTGGATCCTTCATGCTTGCTGGCATCACTGCGGCAGGAAACGTCCTTGAGGCGGCGTTCGGAGCATACGTGCTGCGCAATGCCACGCACGTTCACTGCGATCTCGGACGCGTCCGGGATGTCCTCGGATTCCTCGTCCTGGGTGTCGCGATTGCCGCGATGATCGGTGCGACCATCGGAACTCTCGCGGTAGGTTTGGATGGCACGGTGCTGTGGACGGAAGCCGGGAGAGCATGGCGGACCTGGTGGGTGGCCGACGCAATGGGTATACTGGTGATGGGCTCGTTGCTCCTGTCATGGTCGGTCAGGTCCGAGCAACCGTGGACATCCTTGCGGGCGGTCGAGGCAGGTACGCTTGTGCTCACGTTGTTTCCCGTGGTGGTGCTGATCTACGGAGGTGTCCTCCCGGCAGAATTCAGCCATTCTCTGACGTTCCTCACGTTTCCCTTCGTGATCTGGGCGGCACTGCGGTTCGGTCAGCGGGGTGTGACGGCCACAGTAGCTGTGACAATCGCGGTGGCGATCTGGGGCACCGTCCGTGGGGAAGGGCCCTTCGCAAACCAGACCTTCAACGTTGCAGTCGTGTTCTTCTACGGCTATACTGCGGCAGTGGCGGTCACCGGACTGTTGCTCGGCGCAGCGACCACAGAGCGCCGTCGGTTTGCTGAAGAACTGCAACGCATCGGATTCGACCTTGAAATCCGTGTCCATGAACGCACTGCGGCCCTCCAGGAAGAACTTACGCGGCGCCGGCAGATCCAGGACGATCTTCAGGATGCGCTTGCGAATGTCAAGACGCTCAGCGGCCTGCTGCCCATCTGCTCGTCGTGCAAACGCATCCGCGACGACCACGGCTACTGGACCCAGGTCGAACGCTACCTGACAGAGCATACCGAGGCGCAATTCAGTCACGGGCTCTGCCCGGAGTGTTTCCGCACGCTGTATCCGGAGTATATGGAAAAGAACGGCGGGAGGAGTCAATGAGCCAGGCGTCTATTCTGGTCGTTGAAGATGAACATATCGTGGCGAAAGACATCGCCAGCAGGCTGACGCGGCGCGGGTACAGGGTTGTCGCGATCGCCGCCACCGCCGGTGAAGCCGTAGAGGAGGCCGGACGGCACCGTCCGGACCTTGTCCTCATGGATATCATGCTCAAGGGCGACGTCGACGGGATCACTGCAGCGGACAGGATCCGGGATCTGTACGGCCTCCCCATTGTGTATCTCACAGCCTACGCCGACGACAGCACGCTGCAGCGGGCCAAGGTAACCGATGCCTTTGGGTACATCCTCAAGCCGTTCGAGGAACGTGAGCTCTCGATCACGATCGAGATGGCGCTCTACAAGCACCGGATGGAAGCCCGGTTGCGGGAGAGTGAGCGATGGCTCGCCACCACGCTGCGCAGCATCGGCGATGCGATCATCGCCGCAGATACGCGCGGGGCGATCACCTTCATGAATCCCGTTGCCGAACAGTTGACCGGCTGGACACACGAAGAAGCCATGGGGCGGCAACTTGCAGAGGTGTTCCAGACGGCGTTCGAACCGGATGAGTCGCGGCGCGGCGGAACCACCATCCTTGTCGGTAAAACGGGGAAACACTTCCCGGTGGAAGAAAGTGCTGCTCCGATCAAAGACGACAGGGGGGAGACCAGCGGCATCGTTGTCGTCTTCCGGGACGTGACCGATCAGCGCCGGGCCGAAGACGCGCTGCGGCTGAGCGAAGCCCGCACCGCCGGCATCATTGCATCGGCGATGGATGCAATCATCACCGTCGATTCCACCCATCGGATCGTGGTGTTCAATGCCGCGGCGGAGCAGATGTTCAAGTGCTCGGCGGCGGAGGCGGCCGGCAAAGACATCGAAGTGTTCATCCCCGAACGGTTTCGCGCGTCGCATCAGAAACACATGGACGAGTTTGGCGCCTCGGGCGTCACAAAACGCCGCCTCGGCGGAACCGGGTCCATCGTCGGACAGCGTGCTGACGGAACAGAATTCCCGATCGAAGCCTCCATCTCCCAAATCGAAACGCGCGGAGAGCGACTCTATACCGTTATCATCCGGGATATCACGGAGCGGCGCAAGGCGGAGCATGACCTGCGCGAGAGCGAAGAGCGGTACCGCAGGTTCTTTGAGGACGACCTGACGGGGGACTTCATAGCACGTGCGGACGGCACGCTGCTCGACTGCAATCCGGCCTTTGCGAGGATCCTGGGGTTCCCTTCGGTAGTGAGCGCCATGCAATGCAATGCGCTCTCCCTGTATACGTCACCGGAAGCGCGGGAAGCATTCTTCGAAGTGTTGCGCACCCGGGGACGCGTGGAGGAGTACGAACTGGATCTCGTGCGGCCCGATGGCCAGATGATTCATGTGGTCACCAACGCCATCGCCACCATGGACGACGATGGCCAGCTTGTGGAATACAAGGGGTACATGTACGACATCACCGAGCGGAAGAAGCTCGAGGAGCAGGTCCGGCAGTCGCACAAAATGGAGAGCATCGGCACGCTGGCCAGCGGCATCGCGCACGACTTCAACAACATCCTCAACAACGTCATCGGCTTTGTCCTCCAGATCAAGAAACATGCGCATGAACCGGAGAAGGTTCTGAAATACAGTGCGACAATTGAGAAGTCGGCCACACGCGGGGCTGAGCTTTCTGCCCAGCTGCTCTCCTTCGCACGCAAGGCAAAACGCGAAAGCGTGAGCGTCAATGTGGCGCATATCGTGGACGAGGTGTACAGTCTGTGCGGTGAAACGTTCCCCCGCAGCATTACCGTCACCCGGCATGTTGACGACAATATCCGAACAATCCTTGGCGATCACGGGGAGTTATACCAGGTTCTGCTGAACCTCTGCGTGAACGCCCGGGATGCGATCCTCGCGCGTGGAGGCAGTGCATCCGGCATAATCTCCCTCGGGGTGCACAACGGCCGCGTGGGCGACAGGGTCAGCGCGCACATGTTGTCGTCTACTGCTGAGCATTATGTGGAAATCCGGGTGAGCGACAACGGCATCGGCATCCCGGCGGCGATACGGGAGCGCATCTTCGATCCGTTCTTTACAACCAAAGAGCGCGGGCGGGGCACCGGACTGGGCCTTTCCGTGGTCTACAGTATTGTCCGGAATCACCGCGGTATTATCCTTGTCGACAGCGAAGAGGGGGCCGGGACAACATTTCACATCTATTTCTCGGCGGTCGACGGAGCGCCACACAATGCCCAGGTGAACGCTCCCGCGGTGGCTTCCTCCAGAAGCCATGAAACCGTGCTAATTGTGGACGATGAGGAGTCGATGCAGGAACTGGGCCGTGAACTGCTGGAGGAGCAGGGATATACCGTCCTGATTGCCAGCACGGGCCAGGAGGCTGTCGATCTCTTCAAACAGTGCGGGCACGAGATCGGACTTGTTGTCCTCGATCTGGTCATGCCCGGCATGGATGGCGGGCAAACGTACATCGAACTGAAGAAAATGCAGCCGGAGCTGAAGGCGTTCTTCTGCACCGGGTACATGCCCGATCAGGTGATCACCGCCCTGCTCGAGGAAGAACATTTGCAGGCAATCCAGAAACCGTTCAACCCAGAGGCGTTTGTCCAGCTTGTCCGTGATGTCCTGGACGGGCGCCGGTAACGAAATAGGATACCATGGCCTCCATCCCGTTGCGGATTCTGTATCTGGAGGACAGTGCTCCGGATGCCGAACGTGTCGCGCAGATACTTCGGGATGACCATGTGCCACACACCTTCAGGCGCGTCGAGCAGGAGAGCGCTCTTGCGGAGGCCCTGGATGGTGAGGCCTGTACGCTGATTCTTGCACGATGTGCCCTCCTTCCGGCGGAACGAATACCAGCACTGCGTGACGGCCCGGGCGGTCCTTCTGACATTCCCATCATTCTTCTCGCAGATGCCTCTGAAGAGCAGGCAGCGCTCGAGGCTCTCGCCCACGGCGCCACCGATTACCTGCTGAAGCACAATCTGAGCCGGCTCCCCGCGGTGGTTTCGCGCGCAATGCGCGAAGCCGAAGACAGGCAGAAACGCCGCGAGGCGGAAAACGCCCTGGCCCGGGCTCAACGCATGGAAAGCATGGCCACAGCGGTGGGAGGAATCGCTCATGAATTCAGCAATATCCTGAATAACGTCCTGGGATTCACGGGCCTGATCAAGAAGTACATCCATGACCGCCCGAAGGTGCTGAAATACAGTCAGGTGATCGAACAGTCGGTGCTTCGCGGCGATGAGGTTACACAGCGCCTGCTCGCGTTCGCGGGGTCGGACAAGCGCGCGCCGGAGCCGCTCTCACTCAGACCCCTGATGGAAGAGACTGCTGCAAGGCTTCGGAAGGAATCCCCCGCACGGGTTGCCGTTGCAGAAAACTATGACCCCGCATTGCCCGAAGTCCTGGGTGTACGCAGGGAACTCCAACAAGCGCTGACGAATCTCTGCAGGAACGCTCGTGATGCCATCCTGCAGAACGCACCGACCGGTGGACGCGGCACCATCACGCTTGAGGCCGTGCGGACGAGGGTCACTGAAGAAGTTGCTCCGGCGGTGTTCCTCCCAGCAGGGGAGGAATGCGTGACGCTGCGTGTCACGGACGACGGGATCGGGATCCCCCGGGAGATTGCCGACAGGATCTTCGATCCGTTCTTCACGACGAAGGAATCGGGCCGGGGGGCGGGATTAGGTCTTTCCATCGTGTACACT
>JAGDMK010000227.1 GCA_017860635.1 Bacteroidota bacterium | reverse complement strand
GGAGTCCATGACAAAGCGTTGGTTTTCTTCGAATTGAACACCAAAGCCTATCCAAACTCGGCAAATGTGTACGACAGCATGGGTGAAGCATGCGAGACGATGGGTGACATGGCTCGTGCTGCGGCATGCTACCAGAAGGCTCTTGACGTCCTTCCGGGCGACACCACCCGGAACGAGGCCTCGAAGGCCCGACTCAAAGTGGTGTTCGAGAAGAACCTGGTACGTGCGACCCGTAGCATTAAACCTGAATAGGTGGAGGTTTCGGCTCCAAGGAAACTAGCATATGAGACTCGCAAAATGGATTTTTCTCCTTGCAGGCGTCTCAGGCCTGCTCTGCACGGTTCCTCTTCTCTGAGAACACGATGGGGGCAGACAGGCAGAATTCTACTACGGGTTCGTGTGCCTCGACATCTGCTGGCAGATCTTGTACCTCTTCCTATCCTCAGATCCGATTCGGTATCGCCCGATGACGATTCCAGCGTTTCTGGCAAAAGGCAGCGGTACGATCGCTCTCACCTGGTTGTATCTGCTCGCACGAGTCTCCGTCCAATGGATCGTGATAGGAGCTGTGGATGGTATCTTTGCGATGTTCTTCGCCATTGCATATTGGGCTACAGGCGATCATCCCAAGGTGCGGGCAGCTAACCAGTCGCCCAGATTGATGGCCAACCGTCCGAAGTCATTCTGATCTGCCTTTGTCTTGCGATCCACATTGGGAGTTGGCGTCATCCATGTTTGTTCGCTTGCCGCGTGTGTGAGCTTCCACTGGACCCGCGGCATGTGCTCCATTCATGTTTCTACCGCCGCAGGCTAGTCGTGTGCGTCGGGAGGACGATATCGAAAGGAGCGTCCATGAAACCAAGGATAGAGGAATGGGCTAGGAAGCATCCAATAGAGGCCTTCTTTTGCCTTGCAATCATCATTTGTTTCGGAACTCTATTCCCTGCAATCTACCTCCTTCCGCGTGATACCACACTTGGTCAGATTCTGGGCTATTATCTAAGTAAGATGGGGGCTTACAGTCCTGTTATTGCGGGAATATTGACTGTTCGAACCATTCAGCCGGACCGGAAGAGAGGTTCCTTTGTTGGGCGCTTGAAAATCTCGCTACCAGTGTGGATCACTGCAGTGGCCATCAACATCGCGAGTCTGAAGCTTACAGCCTCTCCCGCGGTTCCACTAACCGGTCTGATCTTGCTCTCTCTGCCCGTTGCGCTTCTACCGGCTTGGGTGATCGCATCGGCAGTATCCGGAGCAGATGGCGTGCGACATATGTTGGCGACGTTGGTCAAGCCCAAAGGAAGAGTTGTCTACTACGTTATTGCTTTCTTGACATTCCCAGCCATAAGTATCATCGGCTCGGGGATTACCAATATCATGAATGGTCGCGCATTGCTTCCCCAGGCGAGTGCAGGAGCTGACCTAGCTCTCACCATCGTGGTTACTTTCTGTTCTGTTCTGTTGTTCGCGGGAGGAATTAATGAAGAGTCTGGGTGGCGGGGTTTCGCCCAGAGAAGACTCCAAAAGAAGTGCAGTCCCCTGATTGCAGTCCTAGTTCTGTGGTTCCTCATGGTGATCTGGCATATCCCAAACGACATTTTGCAGTACCAGCAAGGTGGGTACTGGCTGGTACGAATTGCACTGTACCCGTTTATCACTATTCTGTTTTCCTGGATCTACAACCGAACCAACGGGAGCATACTGGCTGTAGCGGTCTTTCATGCTTCCATGAACTCCATGAATCCACTGATGGGGATTCTTCCGATAACCACCGCAGGAAATGTCCTGCTTGTTAGCTTCGCCATGTGCGTCGTCGTTTTCGATCGCATGTGGCTCAGGCTCCCCGGAGATCATCCTGCGGTGCATCAAGATGTTGTGACATCTGTTTTCGCCGGGTCGTCTTCCCAACCGGTGGCTTAAGCTGATGGAATTGGCTGGATGAGTTGCTTCAGTGGCAAGGCCATTCATCCGGAGTAGGGTAGTACACGATTCACAGGTCCATCCGCCGCAGCTTGGCTGCATTGTGAGGCGTCCCTATCCCGATCAAACGTCCCGCCACAAGGAAGTGAGCAGATGAGACTCGCAAAATGGATCTTCCTCCTTGCAGGCGTCTTAGGCCTGCTCTTCACGGTTCCCCTTCTCTTTGCTGAGAACTCAATGGGTGCAAGACAGGCAGAATTCTACTACGGGTTCGTGTGTCTGGACATCTGCTGGCAGATCTTGTATCTCTTTCTATCCTCAAATCCGATTCGGTATCGCCCCATGATGATTCCAGCGTTTCTGGCGAAAAGCAGCGGAACGATCGCTCTGACCTGGTTGTATCTGCTCGCAAGAGTCTCTACCCAATGGATCGTGATAGGAGCTTTGGATGGTATCTTTGCGGTCTCTTTCGCCATTGCCTATTGGTCTACGCGCGATCATCCCAAGGTTCGGGCGGCCTCACCAAGTGCTCGGGGGCTCGGAAGTGATTCCGAGGCCTTTCGTTCGTCAAGATAACGTGGACTTGTTTGCGAAAGCAAAGAAGGGTTCTGAAGATCAGAACCCTCCTCTCCTCTGTGCCCGGAACCGGGTACACACTTGATTGAACATTCCTTGCACCCGTTGCTTCTTGTGGTAGGACAGCCGCTTTCGCTGGTGGCTAGGCACGAAAAGTTGTTGTCAATGTGAGGCTCTGACTCCTTCTCCGTAGGTTGGACTGTAACTATAACTCTCTCTCAAATCTGCAATCAGAGGTTGGCGTTCTGGAGTTACGCCTTGGTTGTGGTTACAGTCCAGACCCCGGATAGAAGCACAAGATATCGCTCATTAAGGATCCACTTTGTCGATCTCCCTCAAATCTACTTGCCTTAGTAGCAGTCCCCCCTGGAGTAACTATGCCGGGCAGTCGTAAGACCACACCCCCCATTTCGTTGACCCGCGGTGTTCCCATTTGACTCCCACCTCACCCTGGCGTATATTGCCGCCGTACTACTGATTCTTTATGCCGTTGGGATCATGCACATCCGTGTAGGTTCCCCATGATCGGCAAAGTTATTTCCCACTACAAGATCCTCGAAAAGCTCGGCGAAGGCGGCATGGGTGTCGTCTACAAGGCCGAGGATCTCGCCCTGACTCGCCCGGTCGCACTTAAATTCCTCCCCCACGGTCTGGAAACGCACGAACCTGAACGGGTGCGGTTTCTCCAAGAAGCTCGCGCAGCTGCCATTCTCAACCACCCCAATATCTGCACTATCCACGAGATTGCCGAAGCCGATGGCCAGCAGTTCATCGTGATGGAATATGTGGAGGGGAAGACACTCCGGGAGATGGTCCCCCTGAAGAAGATGCAGGACGCAATCGGCTATGCCATCCAGATTGCTGAGGCCCTCAAGGAGGCCCACACGCATGGTATAGTGCACCGGGACATCAAGGCCGAGAACGTCATGGTCAATACGAAGAACCAGGTAAAGGTGATGGACTTCGGCTTGGCCAAGCTGAAGGGATCCTTGAAGCTTACTAAGACATCGAGCACGGTTGGGACGCTGGCGTACATGGCACCGGAGCAGATTGAAGGGAAAGAAAGTGATGCCCGGTCGGACATTTTCTCATTCGGCGTGGTGCTATACGAGCTGCTTACTAGTCATTTGCCGTTCCGCGGGGAACACGAGGCGGCGATGATGTATTCAATTGTGAATGAGGAGCCAGAATCGCTGCAGACATCTCTCCCGGATGCCCCGTCGGAACTTCTGCACACGATGAACCGCGCGCTCGAGAAGGATCCTGAGGAACGGTATCAAACGGTCCATGACATGCTGATCGATTTGCGCCGGCTGAAGAAAGATACGTCCAGAGTGTCACGGCAACACATTCCCCCAGACGCAACACCCATGGGGGCTGTCCCGGCGATACCCGGTGCCAGACACGGAATTCAGAGAGCAAGGATCTGGTTAGCTGCTGCCGGTCTGGTGGTGCTCTGTGCTGTCCTCGCCCTTCTGCTTCTCCCGAGAACAGCCTCTGTGATACTGAACCCCAATCGATCCTTTCACGCCCTTGCTGTTCCCCTCGAACGAGTGAGCTACGGATCGTTGTCCAAGCACGGCGACTGGCTAGTTTTCCCTGCACAAGATGATAGCGGCAGGTGGGACATCTACTGGACGAGCATAACGGGAGGAGAACCCAGCAGAATCACACGCGAGAAGAATTACTGGATCGTCAATGCGGAAGTGTCGCCAGACGCTGACATGGTTGTCTATGATCGCTTCACAGACCCCGGTCATCTTCTTGGGAACATACGGATTGTTCCTCTCCAGGGAGGGCTCAGCCGCAGCATTGCCGACACGGGAATCGGCGGGCGGTGGGCACCGGATGGCAAACGGATCGGATTCCTGCGGACAGGCAGGCCCGGATCGAATTCACGTGCTCCCAGTGCATCGGGACACCTGGAAATCTGGAGCATCAAGCCTGATGGGACCGACTGCCGACTCGAGTTGAGAGATAGCCTATCGGTGCAAAGTTCTCCATACTCTTTCTGTTGGTCACCGGATGGACGGTCGGTCGCTTGGGTACGCAATTCTGCGGAACGGTACGGAGAAGTGATGGTACGTGACTTGGCCACGGGAAGAGAGCGGCAACTCACCGCTGACAGGAAGGTCGTCGACGAAGTGATCTGGGCTTCGAATGAGAACATTCTCTTCATTTCAAACAAGTCAGGGTATTCCAACCTCTGGGCGATTCCTTCGGAAGGGGGTGAGGCAATTCAAGTCACGCAGGGGACGGCCCCCATTATCAGCGCAAGGATTTCTGCAGATACAAAGAGGCTTGTGTATTTGCAGAGCGAGCGGGTGTCGTACATCTGGATCTCGGGCTTGGATGGACGCAATTCCCACCAGGTCACATACGACGATATGAATGTCTGGTGGGCGACATTCTCACCGGACGCCCGTCAGATTACAGGTGTCATTGGCAATGTGGATATGTTTAGCCCCGAAAGTCAACTTTACGTGATGGACCGAGAGGGAAAGAACCGGAGGACGCTCACATCCGGATCACAGATTGTCAGTTACTGCAGATGGTCGTTGGATGGGAAGTGGCTTGCGTATTCCTCACGGTCGGTGGGAGAACCCCCGGATTCAGACAGAGTATATATTGTCGAACCTGCGAATCCCGGGACTCCCCGGCTTCTGGGCTCGGGATCCACGCCCGAATGGATCGACGGCGATAACCTCGTCGTCATCCGGGGGCCCAAGTCATGGCGGTACTCAATCAAGGGAGGTACGGGTGCCCAGGTCTATCGGGATTCGACAGCTGCAGTACCGCTGTTACGTTCACACCAGATGTTCTTCCACGATGAGCGAAATGGACGAGAGGGTTACTGGGTGGTTTCAATGGACTCAGCCGGGCATGAGGTAGGAGAACCACGGAGGGTGCAGCCGCCGTATGACCCATACTTCACAGGTCCACCAGACTTCAGGTTCCGGGTCTATCGGAAGGCAGGCGGAAATGAGATTTGGCGGGTATGGCTAGCCAACGGAAAAGAGGAACGGATCGGGAATGCGCTGCCTGGGATGACGTACATGGTCGATGTGAGCCTGGATGGCAACAACATTCTGTGGGTGGAATACAGCGGGCGCTCGAAACTCGCGCTGATTGA
>JAGDMK010000226.1 GCA_017860635.1 Bacteroidota bacterium | reverse complement strand
ATTTCTGTCGGCTGGACCCCCAGAGAGCGGGCGGCAGCGTGCGCGCCCTCCAGAGACTTCGTGCGGCACTTCAACTCGAGGTTTGTGGCCACTGCATCACGTCATCGCGTGACTTCAAGGATCTCGTATTTGAACACCCCCACCGGCACTTTTACTTCAACAGTGTCACCTGTCTTCCGTCCGAGCAGCCCTTTGCCGATCGGCGAGCTGACGGAGATCTTGTTCTCTTCGAAGTTTGATTCTTCCGGTGAGACGAGCAGGTATTCGCAGAGTTCTCCTGTCTTCAGATCCTTCAGTTTCACCCTGCTGAGGATGTAGATCTTGTCGTTGGGGAGGTCGCGTGCTTCGATCCTTGGCTGCGTCGTACTCCGCATTTTCCGAGAGATCACCATGGCCCCTCGCGTCCGCAATCTTCTGCGCAATCGACTTCCGTCCTGTCGTCTTGAGTTCGCGGAGTTCCTGCTCCATTTCGACAAGACGCTCCCGAGTCAGATAGACGGTCGTCGCGATCTCATCACCCTGCATACGCTGACCTCACTTCATAAGAAAACGAGAAAAAGAATAGCCATCATCCGGGATGCGAATGGTGGCTTCAAGAGGTGTACTGTCAACACTCTCTAACAGAATGTACTATATCCCCGACCACAAAAGCAAGTACAAAGTGCTATTTGCCCCGGTCCAGGAGTATGAGGTGCCCGAGCTTGTCCCGTTTCGTTTGCAGATAGCGCTCATTCGATGCATTCGGGGGGATTTCGAGCGGGACGCGTTCAACAATGTCCAGACCGTACCCCTGCAGGCCGACCCTTTTCTGGGGGTTGTTTGTCAGCAGGCGCATTTTGCCCAGACCGAGGTCTTTCAGGATTTGTGCTCCGATACCATAATCCCGGAGATCGGGCCGGAACCCGAGCCGCTCGTTGGCCTCCACGGTGTCCAGCCCGCCGTCCTGCAGCTTGTAGGCTTCCAGCTTCTTCACCAGCCCGATCCCTCTCCCTTCCTGCCTCATATAGAGCACGACACCGGTGCCCGCTTTTTCCACCATGGCGAGAGCCGCGTGGAGCTGCTCGCCGCAATCGCAGCGCAGGGACCCGAAGACATCGCCTGTGAGGCATTCGGAGTGCACACGGACAAGGACGGGCACGTCGGCGCGGATGGTCCCCTTCACCAGCGCGATGTGCTCTGCCTGGTCCAGGATGCTTCTGAAAAGTGTCAGCTGAAACTCTCCATGCCGGGTGGGAAGTGTCGTCGTCACGATCCGCTCGATCAGCTTCTCGCCTCGCATCCTGTGGGCGATGAGGTCTTTAACGGTGACAATCCGCACGCCGTGGTGGTCGGCGATCCGGAAGAGATCCGGGACGCGGGCCATGGTCCCATCAGGATTCATGATCTCGCAGAGGACTCCCACCGGGGTAAGCCCGGCGAGCCGGCACAAATCGACGACGGCTTCTGTATGTCCGGCGCGCCGGAGGACTCCGCCATTCACGGCTCTGAGCGGGAAGATGTGCCCGGGCCGGCCCAGGTCCGAAGGCTCGGTGGAAGGATCCGCAAGTGCCCGCACCGTCGCCGCCCTGTCGGCGGCAGAGATGCCGGTGCTCGTTCCGTGAAGCACATCCACGGACACCGTGAAGGGTGTCTCGTGGAGCGAGGTGTTCACATCCACCATTGGCATCAGTCCCAGCGCCTCCGCACGGGCACTCTCCAGAGGTGCGCAGATGATCCCCCTCCCGTTCACTGCCAGGAAATTGATGACCGCAGGTGTGACGAATTCGGCCGCGCAGACGAAGTCTCCCTCGTTCTCGCGGTCTTCATCGTCCACCACAATCAATATCTTCCCCTGACGCAGATCGTGAAGGGCATTGTCGATGGTGTCAAACTCACGTATAGATTCGGGCACGCTCCACCACGGCTGGTGTCGGTTTCACGGCATACCTCCGGCTCACTCGCTGCAACCGCTGGATGCGATCAGCGGGTCAGGACTTCTCTACGCTCTCGCCTTCACGAATGATCGTATTGACCGCAGAGCGATCGAACTTCAGCTTCACGTTCTCCGAGACCTGGATCAACAGGGTCTTCTCATCGATTCCTGCCACCGTGCCATGCAAGCCTCCCGCGGTCACGACCTTGTCCCCTTTCTTCACCGAGTCCAGCATTTTCTGGCGCTCTTTCTGGCGTTTCTGCTGGGGGCGCAGGATCATGAAATAGAAGATACCGATGATAAGGGCGAACATGATCAGCGTGCTGATCAGGCTGTCGGTGGGGTTCCCGCCAGATGGTTGCCCCATGAGGAACAGTGCTGCGTGTGTCAAGTCAACCTCCGTAGTAGAGTCATGGATATGAGTTAGTCTTCGCGCTCCTCCGGAGCCATGTGAGCCAGTGCCTCCGCCTTCCACGCGGCGAACCGCCCTGCAATGATCGCTTCACGCGCAGTCGCCGTGAGCCAGAGGTAGAACGCGAGGTTATGCAGCGAAGCAAGCTGGAGCGCCAGGATCTCCCTCGCGCGGAAGAGGTGGCGCAGATACGCCCGTGAGAAGGTCCGGCATGTGTAGCATGAACAGTCCGGATCCACGGGAGCAAAGTCTTCTGCATGGCGGGCGTTCCGGAGATTCAGCTTCCCCCGCCTCGTAAACAGCACAGCATTCCGTCCGTTCCGTGTGGGCATGACACAATCAAACAGGTCGATCCCCCGGGCAATGCTTTCCAGGATGTTTTCCGGCGTCCCGACACCCATCAGGTATCGCGGTTTTGCCGCGGGGAGAATCCCGGTGCAGATCTCCGTCATCCCGTACATCACATCGGCCGGTTCTCCGACCGATAATCCGCCGATGGCATATCCCTGAAAGTCGAGTGCTGCAAGAGCGCCGGCGGACGCTGCGCGGATTTCCGGGTAGACACTTCCCTGGACAATTGCGAAGAGGGTCTGCCCGAATCCGTAGAGCGGCTCCGTCTCCTCCATCCGCTGCTTGCAACGCGCAGCCCAGCGGACCGTCATCGCATTGGACCCGCGGGCATACTCTTCTTCACAGGGGTACGGCGTGCACTCGTCCAGCACCATCATCACGTCCGATCCCAGGATCCGTTGCGTGTCCACAACGCTTTCCGGCGTGAAATGATGAACGGATCCGTCAAGGTGCGACTTGAACGTGATGCCCGACTCGTCGATTCCCCGGAGATCAGCCAGACTGTACACCTGGAATCCCCCGCTGTCGGTCAGTATCGGGAGGTCCCACTGCATGAAGCGATGGAGCCCTCCGGCGGCCTTCAGGATGTCGCAACCCGGGCGAAGGTACAGGTGGTAGGTGTTGCCGAGTATGATCTGGGCCTGAACCTCTTTCAGCTCCCGGGGTTCAACGGCTTTCACCGTGCCCTGGGTCCCGACAGGCATGAATACCGGGGTACAAACCTCTCCGTGCGCCAGCCGAATCCTGCCGGCGCGCGCATGACCATCGGTATGTTCAAGCGTGAATTCCAAGTGAAGTAAAATACTGAATTCCGGCAGGAGAATCAATGAATCGTCATTGCGGCGACGGGGTGCGGCGGATGCGATGCACGATGAACAGAATCGTGATACAAATGAGCGCTCCCACACCATCAGCGACAAGATCGTAGATTTCGGGAGTCCGGCCAGGGACGAAGAACTGGTGCAGCTCATCCGTGGCGCCGTAGAGGATCGAAGCGAGCACGCTGTAGAGCATCGCCTTCCCTTCTTTCACCGGAGGGGTCCTCAGCGTGAGAGCCCTGTACATCAGAAAGCAAAAGACTCCGAACACCCCTGCATGCAGGGCCTTGTCATAATAGAAGATCTGCGAGTGCGGTATTTCCTCGGCCGGGATGGAGGAGGCGCCAAAGATGAGGATTGGCCAGAGAATTGCCGGCAAGGTGTTCCAGAAAAAAGAACGGTTCCCCCGTGTTGCGTTCATGACCCCTCTATTGATTTGAGTGCTGTGGGAAGAGTATTGAGAACATCTGACGCGAGGAGGGAGCGCTCTCCGAGGCGCTGCGCGGCAAGGTCCCCCGCCCGGCCATGCACGAACACCCCGGCATACGCTCCTTCAAACGGGGAAAGTCCCTGCGCAACCAGGCCGGCGATGAGTCCCGCAAGCACATCCCCCATCCCGATCGTTGCCATGCCGGGGTTCCCCGTGGAGTTCACCACGCGGATTCCCGAATCGGCGGGAGAGGCTGTTATGGTCGGTGCCCCCTTCAGGACGACCACGCTTGAGAACTTGCGCGCGGCTTCATGGGCGACCTCCAGACGATCGCGTTCCACATCCTCAGACGATCTGCCGAGAAGCCGGGCCATCTCACCCGAGTGCGGAGTGAGGATCGTCGGTGCAACACGCCGGCGTCTGGACTTTGGAAATGCCGCGAGCGCATTCAGGCCATCCGCATCCACGAGCATTGGTCTCTCACACGACCGGTAGACGTCCAGGATCAGGCGGTCTGTCTCCGGATTGCGGCCCAGGCCTGGACCCAGCACGACGACATCGGCCCAGGAGAGCCGGGAGGCGATGACCTCGCTCGCCGTTGCGGACACAGTCCCGTTCTCTGTTTCGTCGAGCGGCTGAAGAATGACTTCGCTGAGCTTCTTTGCCAGCACGCCATGGATGGATGATGGAACGCCGAGAACGACCGCGCCCGCCCCTGACCGCAGTGCGGCGAGCGCGGCGAGTGCGGGGGCACCGGTGAACTGACGCGATCCGCCGAGTATGAAGACCTTCCCCACCGAGTACTTGTGGGCATCCCGCGGCCGGCGCGGAAGAATGCGGGCTATGTCTTTTTCCTCGACGAGCGTGACCGGGCGTGCGTCGCCGGGCACGCGGATATACGCGACGCCGATATCCACCACCGCAACATGGCCGCTCTGATCCCTCCCCTTGCCGAGGAAGTGACCGATCTTCGCCGCACCCATTGTCACCGTCAGGTCTGCCCGCACCGCGACTCCCCGCACCTCGCCGGTCCCTCCATGCACACCTGAAGGGATATCGACGGCGGCAACAAAAGCCCGCTGTGTGTTGATCCACGAAATGGCGCTTTTGTAGATGCCGGCGGGAGCGCCTTCAAAGCCTGTCCCGAAGATTGCATCAATGATAATGTCGGGCCTCACGGAGGACGGCACCCGGAATGAACTGGTGTATTCCCGGATGGTCAGACTGCCGGATGCGGTGCTGCGGAGAGTCTGGAGGATTTTGAGATTGGCTGCTGCATCATTGCGGACAGCGCTCGCGCGGGCCAGGAGCAGGACCGTGACCGTAGCACAGCGGTTGACCAGATGGCGTGCGATGACAAAGCCGTCCCCGCCATTGTTCCCCTTGCCGCACACAACGACAATCTGTTTCCCCTCCACCCTCCCGACAGCACGCTCCAGGTGATCCACAAATCCCCTCCCTGCGTTCTCCATCAGAATTGCGCCGGGGATGCGGAACCTCCGTTCAGCCATCCTGTCGAACCGCTGCATCTGCGATGGGGATGTCAGAATCTGCATCGAGAGTATCCTTCCCTGTGCGGGCAGATCCGAGGTTCCGGCAGCATCAGAAGAACCGGGACGTCACGTCAACAACCGTCGACGGAAACACGCCAAGGCCGAGGAGCGCAATGGCGGAGACAATAAGTGCCACGAGACCCAGCCGCGGAACCGCCGGTACCGGAGCGTGGGCCCCATCCTGGAAGTACATCACGACCACGAGTCTGAGATAGTAGTAGGCGGAGACGACGCTCATCACGACACCCAGAATTGCGAGCCAGGTGTACCCTCCCTCGATGGCGCCGGCAAACACGTAGTACTTGCCGAAAAACCCGGCAAAGGGCGGGATGCCTGCGGACTCGAGGAGCGCGATGACACCGAAGGCTCCGATGTTCATCAGGGTGTAGGCGAGCAGATAGAAGAGGACTCCGTTGCTGCCGGCATCGTTCCCCGCGACCACACCTGTAAGGAGATAGCCGGCATGGGCGATGCTGGAATAGGCCAGCATACGTTTGATGCTGGACTGTGCGATCGCGACGATGTTCCCCAGCACCATCGAGAGCGCAGCGAGCAACGCAATAACCTGTCCAATCGCCGGGACTGCCATGAGAACGACCGGTGCAAAGACCACAAGCAGTGCAGCCAGAGCAGCAGCTTTGCCTCCTGTCGACATCAATCCGCTGACGGTTGTCGGCGCGCCCTCATACACATCCGGCACCCACATGTGGAACGGCACCGCCGCGACCTTGAACACAAAACCCGTAATCATCAGTCCAAGCCCTATGACGAAGATTGGATCTGCTGCGACTTCGGACAGCGATGCCCGCATATGCGCGATGCTCGTTGAACCTGTTGTGCCGTATACCAGCGCGATGCCATACAGCAGAAACCCGGTGGCAAAGGCACCAAGCAGAAAGTACTTCAGGGACGATTCGTTGCTCGCGGGAACCGCACGGGTAAAACCTGCGAGCACGTAGAACGGGATGGACATGGTCTCAAGCCCGATGAAGAGCACCACGAAGTCGTTGGCCGCAGCCATCACCATCATGCCAAGCACAGCTGAAAGCAGGAGGATGTAGTATTCCCCCATCGCTGTCTTTTGTTTCTCCAGATAGGAGTGCGACAGCAGGACGATAAGCGTCGCGCCCAGGGAGAACACCGAGGCAAAGTACGCAGCGTAGCCGCCGGCCTGCACGGTACCGGCAAATGCCAACCCCTGCGAGCCGATGAGGGCCAGGGCACGTGCGCCCGCAAGCACGAGAACAACGAGCGTCAGCCAGAATGTCCATCGCTCACCGGATCGGACGAAGCTTTCGACGAGAGTGACCAGCAGGATGCCGGCAAATATGACGGCGATCGGCCCGAGGGCCAGTACGTCATTCCATGTAATCGGCAGGGTCATAGGTGTCCTGTCTCTAACCTCGTGTTTCCACCCTTATCCATGAAAGAAGAAAAACCAGATCAGGGCGAAGATCGGCAACAACACCGGAACGGTGTACCGCACAATGTAGCCGAAGAAGCTCGGGCAATGGACGCCAGCCTGATCGGCTATGGATTTTACCATAAAGTTTGGACCGTTGCCAATGTACGTGCACGCCCCGAAGAACACCGCACCAAGCGATATGGCTTCGAGGTGCAACGGATGATTCGCGATGATGTAGCAAACGGCAATGTCGCTGAACGGAACGGAGCCGGCAGCCACAAGATGATAATGATAGTGGAGGAGCTCCTGATACGTGTTGAGGACATCAGGCGGAACAGTCGGCGGTATGGCGGTCAGCACACCCGCTTTGGCCTGCACGAGTTGTTCGATTGCCTGCACGGTGTCGGCAGTGACGAACAGACCGATCTGCGCGCTCAGGAAATTCAGGTACGTGGGGGCATTGTCCAGAAATGACGACAGGGTCCCGGTTGCCCAGTAAAACTGTCCGGCACTTCTGATCCCGAGTACCGTGGCATTCGCCTCGAGCCAGTCGAGCGCCGGGATCATGGTCGCGAAGATCCCCAGGAAGAGGATTGCCACTTCCTTGATGGGCACAAAGTTGAAATCGTTCTTCTGATGGATCTCTTTCTTCGTCGAATAGTATGACCCCACGGCGGCCAGAACCATCAGAATTTCGCGCACGAACGGCGGATCGGTGATGAACACCGCAATCAGGATGACGACCAGAAAGACAATGTTGTGGACACCGGCAGCTGCGCCCTCCTCACGTGTCTCATCCGCCTCACGCCGGATTGCGGCGGGCAGGGCCCGGAACGACCGCGTGTCGATCACAAAGAAGACGAGGAGCAGGAGTCCCATGGCAACCAGCCATGGCAGCCAGAGTTTTTCCAGCACCCAGAAGAACGGAACGCCTCTCAAATATCCCAGGAACAGCGGCGGATCGCCGATCGGCGTGAGCGCCCCACCCATGTTGCTCACCGCAAATATGAAAAACACCACGTGATAGGGTTTGATCCGGTAC
>JAGDMK010000225.1 GCA_017860635.1 Bacteroidota bacterium | reverse complement strand
TCGAGCTGCACTTTCAAAGCCATAGGTGCTGAAATGCTGGCGCGGACACGCCCTTCAGGGTTGACCTGGGGGTACTGCCTGCCCGGTTGATTGGCAGAGGATGGTTTGAATTCCCCAGCCGCAGTCTGTGTCGATTGAGCCAGAGCAATTTCACCTGTCAATAGGATTGCCAGGACAACACCGGCAAACGTGTTTTTCACTTGGGCACCTCCTTCTGACCATCATTGTGTTTCTGCAATGACCATTTTGTCGAAGTTGAAGAAGTCTCCGTCCACAACAACTTTCAACACGTGTTCACCTGCATCCAGTGTTACGGGCTTTGTGACCACTTCCCAGTTCTGAAATCCCGCGGTATTGGGGACTGCCATCATCCCCGTTTTGTCGACCCCGTCACATTCGAGATGGAACCTCCCGCTATCATATGATGATGCAACATGGAATGATATCTGGTAGGACGCAGTCCTGCTTACGGTGACTGTATATGCCATCCACTCGCCCGCGTGTGTCCAACCGATGTTGAAGCCGCCGGCAGCGCATTGTTCAATATCCACGCCCTGGTTGGGGCGATATTGCCCTCCTTCATTCACATCATCCCTGTCAACGTATGCATCACCCGGGCAGCCGGTATCGAAGTCTTCAGCTTCAATGCTTCCCGGAGCAGAATGCGGTGTGAAAGCTTCCTGCCTGGCATCACACACCTCGACGAACTTCCAGCCAGCAGACGGACTCAGTGCCGGTGTTTGCAGTCCTGCTTTGTCCCCTTCCATGAGCGGAGCGCCCGCGGACAGAACGACCCCGGGAAAATGCTTGTTGGAAATTCGGACCAATCCGTTGTTCGTATGTTCAATTTTCCAGACGCGGTTGCCGTTCCCTGCGACCTCTGTCACTGCCAGGTCATGACCAATGGAACTGCACTGGATCGCCCTATTCGGATTCTCGCGGCTGAGGATTTCATACAAGCCTTTCCCGGCGGATTTCAACGTCCATTGGTTTGCATGGTCTTTTCTCTTCCCTGTCAATGTCAGATTCGAACCCAGCACCAGACCGCCCGTGCCATCACCCGGGACGATATGGTAGTGCGAGGCGCAGTCAAGGTCGGCGTACTTATCGAGTTTCGGTATTTTCCCCTCGAAGTTCAGTTTCAGGACATACGCCAGTTCGTCGAATGTGCGTGGTGGCAAACTGACGACCAGTCCGCTGGATCCTTGCGTGAACGCCAGGGGCACGTATGTGCCGGCTTCGCCATTGATCAGGGCGACGGATTTCAAGTTTGTGAGATCGATTCTGCTGGATGACAACGAAGGGAGCGGAATGTCTTTCTGACCCTCTTCCCATCCGAGCACGATCGCGTACAGCGTCGTGCTGTCTTTCGATCTGGTGTAGCGGACGTCGCGGGCTGTTCCTTCTGCCGGAGCCGACATGACACCATGGGCAGCGCCCATTGCCGTGGGCCCGTCACCGTATTTCTCCCATGCGCGCGTTCTATATATCGCCTCACCATATTTCTTGAACCAGGCACCCATGGCGAGCAGGACATCCTTTTGCTCCTGAGGGATTGTGCCGTCGGCTTTTGGAGAAACATTGAGAAGCACATTCCCATTCTTGCTTACTCTATCGATAAGGCTGTGCAGGATCTGTCTCGTGGAATAGTACCCAATACCCTCGGTGTAGCACCAGCTCGACGAGCTGATCGCGTCATCAGTAAGCCAGTAATTGTCCGTAATATCCGCCGGTCCCCCGCGTTCGTAGTCCAGCACCGCACAGTGTGTATTCAAGCCGTCTTTGAACGTTGCCACCACCTCTTTGTTCCACGCAGCAGCCGTGTTGTAGTAGTACGCAAGAAACTGCAAACGAACGGGTTCGGAAATGGCCCGCAGATTGAAGTCCTGCCAGAGAACATCCGGCTTGTAGCTATCGATGATCTCTTTATGCTTGCTCAACCAGAAGGCCTCATTGTTCTCCTTTCCCTGTTGCCCGAAGAGCATTTGAAGCTTTGGATCGTCTGTGTGAGGGACAACGCTGTAGAATCCGGTGATATTGTAGGCATGATGCATGGAGAGGATCACTCTCATACTCTTCTTGCGAATTGCATCCGTGAGCAGACCCACCAGATCGAGTTTCGGGCCCATGTCTTTTGCATTCCAGGGATTGACTTTGCTTGCCCACATCGAAAAGCCATCGTGGTGTTCGGCCACCGGGCCGGCAAATCTGGCCCCGGCATCAGCGAAAAGCTGCGCCCATTCTGTGGGATCGAATTTGCCCCCTTCCGATTTGAGTTTCGGGGCGAATTGAACAACATTCCCTTGCCTGTCCCTTGCCCCGGTGATGAAATTACTGTAGGGCCACTGAGCCGGATCCCCGTAGACCGCTGCATGATGCTTGTTTTCTGGAGATCCTGGTATGTACATGCTGCGGGGATACCATTCGTTTCCAAAGGCCGGAACGGCATATACCCCCCAATGGAAATAGATGCCGAACTTGGAGTCCTTGAACCACTCGGGGACTGGATTTACCTTTTCCAGCGACTCAAAGCTGGGGCGAAAAGCCGGCACTGGAGTCTGACCGGAGAGGTTAACACACAGGACTACGACGCAAAGGAACAAAAGACCTGCGGTTTTGTACCACATCGCTTTCTTCGCTTTCTGACTGTTGGAAATGCCCCGTTTGACAGCTCGTGCCTCACTTGAGATCAGCGAGTCCCTACGGATTCCCCCGGGTATCAAGCACGCCACTCAGAAATCCACGACAGCGTTCTTCCCCGAAGACCTGATCGTCTTGTCGAGAGACAGGACGCCGGAAGCGCATGCTGAAATGAAATCGTTGATCTGGCTATTTCATTGCCATCCTGACCGTTTTGAGATCCTTTGCATCGGAACTGTTCCCATAGAGAATCTCATAGTCTCCCGCCCGGACAGCCACCCGTCCGCTGTCACGGTCAAAGAATTCAAATGCACCCGGCGCCAGCACAATGACAGCTTCAGCAGTCTTTCCAGCAGCTACTGCAACGCGCTGAAAACCGCGCAAGCTCTTCAGCGGCCCGCCCGGGTCGGCCGCCTTGCGTACGTACACCTGCACGATCTCCGTTCCGTCCTTCGGACCCGCATTCGTCACCGGGATGGTGAGCGTTACGCTGTCACCCCTGGCAATCTGCGGATTGCTGAGTTTTGCCAACCCCACCTGGAACTTCGTATAACTCAATCCGAACCCGAACGGAAAGAGCGGCTCTGCCGTCAGAAACCGGTACGTGCGCCCCTTCATCGAATAATCCTCGAAAGGAGGTACCTGCTGAATGTCCTTGTAGAATGTGACGGGTAGCTTTCCCGAAGGACTATAATCACCAAACAGGACGTCGGCGATTGCCTGGCCGCCCGATTCTCCGGCATACCAGGTCTGAAGAATCGCCTCACAGCTCTCCGTCTCCGGAACCAACCCGATGGCTGAACCTGAACAGTTCACCAGCACAGTTTTCTTGCCGGCCTGCTTCAAAGCCTTCAGGCAATTCCGCTGGACCGCCGGCAGTTCTATGTCGGTGCGGTCACCTCCCCTGAAACCGGGGAAATTGACGGGCATCTCCTCGCCTTCGAGCAACGTTGAAATCCCGCCAACAAACACAACAATGTCGACGCCCTGGAGCTTCTCGAGAAGGCCTGTATAGTCTACAGGTACTTCCTTGCCGAAGTCGACCTCGATGTTGGCCTGCCAATCATTCATCTGGACAAACCGGATCTCAATTCGATATTTCTTACCGGCTTCGACACGGAATGGGACCCGTGATGGAAGTGTTCTCCAATTCGTGTACTTCGTGAGAGACTTGTCGTTGACAAGCAGTTCAAACAGTCCTGTCGCTCCACATTTGAAGACGAGTTCTTCATTCTCTGATGCGACGAATTCCGTCTCGTATTTCGCCGAAAAACCTTCGAGACGAACTCCGGACGCGAACTCGTGCTGCCCGGCGGTTGTGAGCTTGATCGGGTTCGCGATCACTTGTGTCGCAACGACATCCCCCTTGAATTCCCGGCTGTTCCAGTACGTGGCTTTGAATCCATTCTTCCCGTCAAGGGAACATCTGGAGATGTAGCTTTCGGTGACCTTGTCCTCCACCAGGTCACACCCTTTGTCATACATGACCTTCTTCATAGACAACTTGGAGATCACGCCGTCGAGAACCGTCGTCGTTCTGATCGGGGTCCCGTTGTAATTTCCCCAGAGGACCGGCTCGTCATTCGCATTCGGACCAATGACGGCAATCTTGCCGATCGATTTGCTCAGCGGGAGAATGCCGTTCCTATTTTGGAGCAGGGTCATTGACTCACGGGACATGTCGAGGGCAAGCGCACGATGCGTTTCGTTATTCACGATCGAAGGTGGGATCTTGGCCCACGGAACCAGGGCGTCGTCGTCCATCTCGCCGAGGTCAAAACGTCCGACCAGTACCCGCATCAGGTGCTTGTTTATCTCTTCTTCGGTGATCAGCCCTTTCGCGATGGCTTCGGGCAATTTCCTGAAGGCATGCCCCTCCCACGCACATTCTACATCAGTTCCCGCAAGCGCTCCTTTCGCCGCGGCATGAGTAGCATCAGGTGAAACTTTGTGGCTTGTGTAGAAATCGGTGATTGCCCCACAATCGGAAACTACCAGGTACTTGAATCCCCAATCATTGCGCAAGATATCCTGCAAGAGCCGGGAATTGCCGCAACATGGCTCATCGTCCACCCGCTGATACGCGCACATCACCTCTCGCACATCGGCCTCCTGTACCAGCGCCTTGAACGCGGGAAGGTAGGTCTCCCAGAGATCTCTCGGATCTACGCTGGTGAGGTTGATGGAATGGCGGCTCCACTCAGGGCCCGAATGAACGGCGTAGTGCTTGGCGCAGGCGAGAAGCTTTCGGTATCTGGCATCAGAGGGACCCTGCAGTCCCCTGACAACAGAAACCCCCATTCGTGACGTGAGATACGGGTCTTCACCGTATGTTTCCTGGCCACGTCCCCAGCGCGGATCTCGGAATATGTTGACATTGGGGGTCCAGACCGAGAGGCTCAGGAAACGCCGGTTTTCCAGACCCTTTTGTCGTGCTTCATTATACTTGGCGCGCGTTTCGTCCGAGACGGCCTCGAAAACGCGGTACACCAGAGCGTCGTCAAACGACGCGGCCATGCCAATGGGCTCGGGAAAGACCGTGACGTTGTTGTTGTTGGCGAGACCGTGCAACGCTTCGCTCCACCAATTGAATTTTTTGATGCCCAGCCGCGGAATGGCATCCGACATATCGCACATCAAGGCTGCTTTTTCGTCCACGGTTAATCGGGATATCAAATCTCTGGCGCGTTCTTCTGAGCTGAGATTGGGATTCTGATAAGGCAGTTGCTGCCCCCGTGCACTCATGGTGCAATAGAGAATTGCGGCAGCACAGAGAACTTTCTTAACGTCTTCTCTCATGAGTGGTCTCATTGTTCATCCTGTAGTTGCACTGTGATTCTCTTTCCATGATAGATCACCGATTTGTCGTACTTCTCGACGCCATTCATTCCATTCCCCTTGCCACGACCAACCTGCACGATGTTGAGCTTTCGCTCGGCAAGCATCCCGGGGAAGGAGCCATTTCACTCGCCAATATTCAATGTCTTGCTCGCGTTATCCCAGATGAACGTTATCGTCGCGTATG
>JAGDMK010000224.1 GCA_017860635.1 Bacteroidota bacterium | reverse complement strand
TCAACACATCTCGCCATCTTTTGTTGATCGCATGACCTCCAAAGAACGCGTGAAACGTGCGTTCGCGCACGAGACTCCGGACCGTGTCCCGTTCGATTATCTTGCGAACCCGGGCATAGACCGGCGCCTCAAACGGCATTTCGGCCTCAGGCCTGATGATGATGAGGGGCTGCGCCGTGTGCTGGGGGTCGACTTCTACGAGATCATCCCCCCGTACGTTGGCCCGAAGCTCCATCCCGACAGCGAAGGCCGTCACATCGACATCTGGGGTATCCACACGAAATGGGTTGAGCATGAAAGCGGAGGCTATTGGGACTACTGCGATTTCCCGCTCCGCGGGGCGGACCTGGAGGCGGTCGAAGCATGGCCGATGCCGTCTCCGGACGACTTCGACTATGACGTCGTTCCGGCACTCTGCGCGGCGATGCAGGACTACTGCCTTCTGATCGGCAACCCCGGTGCGGGCGACATGATCAACACAGCGGGCATGATACGGGGGGTGGAAGATGTCCTCGTCGGCCTGATGGGCGACGATCCGGCATGTCTCCGGTTCATGGAGCGGAAGAACGAAGTCCAGCTGGCAATGCTGGAACGTGCGCTCGACAAGGCCGGGGGAGCCATTGACATCCTCTGGCTAGGAGAGGACCTCGGCACGCAGCGGGGACCGATGGTCAGTCTGGACTTGTTCCGGAAGCACATCCGGCCGCAGCACCAGAAGTTTTCCGACCTGGCCAGGCACTTCGGGATTCCCGTCATGATGCACTCATGCGGCTCGAGCAGCTGGGCATTTGACGATTTTCTGGAGATGGGCATAACAATTGTCGACACGCTGCAACCCGAAGCGAAGGACATGGCGCCGGCGTACCTCAAAAAACGCTATGGCGACCGGATGTCATTTCATGGCTGCATCTCCACAGCCGGCGTGGTGGCAACCGGCACTGTGGAGGATACGGTGAAGATGGTCAAGGAGACCCTGGAGGTGATGATGCCCGGAGGAGGGTTTGCCCTGTCGCCGACGCATCTCCTGCAGGACAACTCTCCGACACAGAATGTTGTTGCGCTGTATGAGACGGCGGAAGAATACGGACGGTACCGGTAAGAAAGCACGGACGGTACCCGTAAGAGAATACCGACGGTGCCGGCAAGAGAATACGGACGGCACCTGTGAACGCGGACCCCGATCCGCGCACGTGCACTATGCTTCAGATTCTCGATCGCCTATCTTCGGAGGATTATCATGGATATCGGCGTACCCCGCGAACAACGTCCCGATGAATACCGCGTCGGACTGACGCCTGCCGGCATTGAGCTCCTGACTGCTCTCCGCCACACATGTTACGTTGAACGCAATGCCGGTCTCGGAGCTGGCTTTTCCGATCTGGATTACCAGCATGCCGGTGCGCGCATCGTCTACTCGCCGGGTGAGCTCTACGGCCGGGCCAGCATGGTGATCAAAGTGGGCCGCCCCACGGCAGCAGAGTTTGAGCTGATGCAGGATGAATGCATCCTGATGGGCTTCATGCATCTCTCCGTGGCGCGCCCGGAACGGATTGCCACGATCCTGCAGAAGAAGATCACGGCATTTTCGTACGAGCTGATCCGGGAAGAGGACGGTACGCTTCCCGTGCAGGTGCCGCTCAGCCAGGCGGCTGGACGCATGACTCCCCAGATCGCCGGCGTCATCATGCAGAACAATCACAGCGGCAAAGGCATCCTGCTCGGCGGGGTGCCGGGTGTCCCGCCCGCAGAGGTGGTCATCATCGGAGCCGGAGCGTACGGCAGCGCCGCAGCCCACGCGTTCCTGCGCAGCGGTGCAAGCGTGTACGTCCTGGACAAAGACCTCAGGCGACTTCAGGACCTGGAGGAGTCGCAAGCCACTCCCGGCCGGCTGGTGACCATGGTCTCCCATCCATTCAATGTCCGGAAGGTCACCAGGTTTGCTGATGTCCTTGTCGGTGCCGTGCTGGATCCTGGAAAACGCGCGCCCATCGTCATTACGCGCGATCTCGTCAAACACATGAAACAGCGGTCCTTGATCATGGACGTCTCGATCGATCAGGGTGGATGTGTCGAGACAAGCCGGCCCACCACGCACCGCGATCCGGTGTTCATCGAGGAGAACGTCATCCATTACTGTGTTCCGAACATGACCTCCGTGGTTGCGCGGACGGCCACCCATGCGTTCAACAACGCCGCCTGGCCGTACATCTATGCGATCGCGAAGGATGGACTGGAAGCAGCCATGGCGGATTCGCGTCCCCTTTCGCTTGGTGTCGCGACACACGCAGGCAAGGTGCTGAACCCGACGCTCGCTGCCAGCCTTGGCGGGAAGGAGCCGGTGCGATGAGCTGGATGGATATCTACAGCGAGCGGACAGTCACGGCCGAGCAGGCCGTGGCGAACATTCAATCGGGTTACCGCGTGTTTCTCAGCGGCAACTGTTCAGTCCCGCAACAGGTCCTGAGCGCATTTGTGGAACGTGCCAAGAGCCTTCAGGATGTGGAGGTCGTCCAAGTGCTGGCGCTTGGACCCGCCGATTATGTCGCGCCCGAGATGGCGGGGCATGTCCGCGTGAACACGCTTTTCATCAGCGACAATGTGCGGCAGGCCGTCAATGAAGGTCGGGCGGATTTCACCCCCTGTTTTCTCTCCGAAGTCCCGGGGCTCTTCAAGAACGGCCAGCTCCCGCTGGATGTTGCGCTGGTGCACGTCTCGCCTCCGGATGAACACGGATTCTGCTCCTTCGGGGTTGAGATCAGCGTGACGAAGACCGCCGCGCAGTCGGCGCGCCTCGTGATCGCAGAGGTGAATCCGAACATGCCGCGGACGCTCGGAGATGCATTCATCCACGTCTCCAAGATCCACTGCATTGTCCCTGTCGACTACAAACTGCCGGAAATACGGACGGGTATCACCTCCGAGCTCTCTCAGCGGATTGCCAAGCATATTGCCGGCATCATTCCCGACGGGGCGACCCTGCAGATGGGGATCGGCGATATCCCCGATGCGGTCCTGCATCAGCTCACCAGCCACAAACATCTGGGCATCCATACGGAAATGTTCTCCGACGGGGTCATCGATCTGGTCGAGCGTGGCGTCATTGACGGCGAGCAAAAGACATTACATCCCGGAAAGATCGCGGCCGGTTTTCTGATGGGGACCCAGCGTCTTTACACGTTCGTGCATGACAATCCGATCATCGAAATGCACCCCATCGAATACATCAACGATCCGTTCGTCATCGCTCAGAATGACAGGATGGTGGCGATCAACAGCGCGATCGAAGTGGATCTGACGGGACAGGTCTGCTCGGACAGCATCGGCCAGAGGCTCTACAGCGGTGTTGGCGGTCAGGTCGATTTCATCTATGGTTCCTCGCGCAGCAAGGGAGGGATCCCGATTATCGCGTTGCCTTCTACGGCGACCATCAAGGGTACGCTGACCAGCAAGATCGTGCCGAGCATCAAGGTGAGCGGAGGTGTAACAACGACACGCAACCATGTCCACTACATCGTCACGGAGCATGGGGTGGTCGATCTGTATGCCAAACGGATTCGCGACCGTGCCCGGGCGCTTATCAGCATCGCCGCGCCGGAATTCCGGGACGAGCTGGAGCAGAGAGCCAAAGAGTTGAAGTACCTGTGACGGCAAGCTACGAGCACATGGTGTGACGGAAGGCGCGGACATTTTCCCCGGCTGAATGCTTTATGGATAAGAAAGAAATAGCGCACATACTTGAGGAGATGGGGACTCTGCTCGAACTGCAGGGAGCCAACCCGTTCAAGTCCAGGGCATTTCACAACGCAGCCCGGGCGCTCGAGGGATTCACAGACGATGTCGCGGCCGCGGTCGAATCCGGCGCGATCCGGAATGTGAAAGGCATCGGCGAAGGAATTGCCAGGGTGATTACCGACCTCGTGAAGACAGGGAAATCGAAAGATTATGCTGAAGTCCGGAAGGGCATCCCGGACGGCGTCCTGGGTATGCTCCGGATTCAGGGACTAGGTCCGAAGAAGATCCGGGTGCTCTTCGAGAAACTGAAGATCACCTCTGTTGACGCGCTGGAATCCGCTGCCAAGGCGGGGAAGCTGGCTGCCGTGGAGGGGTTCGGGAAGAAGACAGAGGAGAACATCCTCACAGGGATACAGGCGCTGAGGAGCAGGGGGGACAAGTCGCTCTTCCCTGTCGCCCAGGAAGCTGCAGCGCGCATGCTTGCGGTGCTCCAGGAAGAGAAAGGTGTGATCCGATCCTCCGTGGCCGGCAGCCTCAGACGCCGCAAGGAGGTGATAGGCGATATTGATCTCCTTGTGAGTGCAAAGCAGTCCGCGCGAGAACGGATCATGGATCGCTTCGTGTCTCACCCCGAAGTGGATCGTGTGATTGCCCGGGGGGAGACAAAGAGCACCGTTGCGCTGAAGCAAGGGATCAACTGCGACGTGCGCATCGTTGCAGACGATGAGTTCCCGTTCGCGCTGAACTACTTCACGGGCAGCAAAGAGCACAATGTGGAGATGCGCACACGCGCGAACCGGCTCGGGTTGAGTCTGAACGAATACGCCCTCTCTCCTCTCGAAGAGAAGGGAAAGAAGAAGACGAAGATTCCCGTCGTGCACTCGGAAGAAGACCTGTATCAAGCCCTGGGCCTTGCGTATATTCCACCGGAACTGCGCGAACAGACGGGGGAGTTCGAAGCGGCAGAAAAGAACAAGCTGCCGGATCTCATCGAAGAGAAAGACCTGCGCGGCACTCTGCATTGCCACTCGACATACAGCGACGGACTGCATACCATTGAGCAGATGGCCGAGGCGGCCAGATCGTACGGCTGGGAATACCTCGGCATCGCAGACCACAGCAGATCGGCAGGGTATGCCGGCGGACTCACGCTCGAATCCGTGGAACGGCAGGTGCGCCAGATCGACCGGATCAACGAACAGACGAAGGGATTCACACTCTTCAAGGGTACCGAGTGCGATATCCTCCCCGACGGATCACTCGATTGGCCGGAGAAGACCCTCACACTGTTCGACTACGTTGTCGCCTCCGTCCACAGCCAGTTCAAGATGACGGAAGCGGATATGACGAAGCGCATTATCACCGCGTTGAAACATCCGCGGGTGACGATGCTCGGGCATCCGACGGGCCGCCTGCTGCTCTCCCGTGATCCCTATCCGGTGGCCATGGTGCAGGTAATCAAGGCCGCGGCAGACTATGGCAAGGCCATCGAGATCAACGCGCATCCGATGCGCTTCGATCTTGACTGGCGGCTCTGCAAGTATGCGCGTGAGCTCGGGGTGAAGATCTTCATCAATCCCGATGCGCACAGCATTGAAGGATTGCGTGACACGCTGTATGGCGTGGGGATCGCCCGGAAGGGTTGGCTCACGCGGTTGGATGTGGTGAACACGTGGCGGACCGCTGAAGTTCGCAAGTACCTGAACCGCACACAGAAATGAGAAACTCATGCGCCCTCCTGATTCTCTGGGGCGGGTGGCTGTTGCTCCGGAAGGACAGGGCTGAACAGAAGACGGTCGTGAGCGGCCCGCTCGCGGATGTCGGCATCGGCCGCCGGGTAGAAGAAATGTCGACTGATTCAGTGAACCTCAGCAACGTGTTCGGCGACGTGCGGTGCAGGGCTCTGTCGAAGGCGTTCACGGGCGGTTCGCTCTCTTCGGTGTTTGGAGAGGTGGAGATCGATCTCACAGCGGGCCAATTCACGGCGGGGGAACACCTCCTGAAGCTGGACACAGTTTTGGGAGACGTCGTTGTTGCGCTGCCGCCGGGCGTTGCGTTTGCGGTCGCAGGTGATTCTGTGCTGGGGAAGGTCACGGCAAGCACGGAGAAACGGAGCGGGTTCTTCCCGAGTCTGGAGTATGCCTCTCCGGGTTTCAAGAATGCGCCGGTGCGGGTCAGGATCGATGCGTCGACGGTGCTGGGTGAAGTGTCAGTTCAACAGAAGCTGGGGTAGTGCGGATGCCACGAGTGCGGTTTGTG
>JAGDMK010000223.1 GCA_017860635.1 Bacteroidota bacterium | reverse complement strand
TGAGGGCTCGTGACGGGAAGATGTGGGTCACGACTGAGCACGATGGGGTCATGGTCATCGATCCGGTCACCGGAAAGACGGACCGGTATGTCCACGACCCCTCCAGCCCACGCTCGTTGAGTGGTGACCGTACGCGATTGACCTACGAAGACGCGTTCGGACGCATCTGGATCTGCGCTACTTCTGTCATCAACCTCTGGGATCCCGCGACGAAATCTTTCTCTCGATTCACCAATCCCGCTCTCACAGGTATAAAGCATATCTTCCCACTTGGCGCCGACAAAAAGGGTCGCTTGTGGGTGCGGAACATTCCTCACGGTCTTGAGATCCTCGATCCTGCGACCGGGGTTTTCACAGACTTTGATCCGTCCGACGGCGTCTGTGGCGCGGTGCGTGCAATGGAAACCCTAGACGAGGGGATGGTGCTCCTCGCAGGAACGGGCATAAACATCGTGGACCCCGAAAGTATTCAGCCTCGGCGTCCTCCGCCAGCGTTGCTCATCACAAGACTGTCAGTCAATGACAAGCCGACTCTCGCCCCGGCCCTTACGGGTGGTACCGGCTCATTGCTCTTAGATCATTCCAAAAATGTGATCGAGATCGAATTTGCCGCAATCGATATTGACGCCCCACACCTGGTCCGGTATACGTACAAGCTTGAAGGCTTAGAGGAGGAGTGGGTGAGGCCGGAGGACCGTCGCTTCGTACGATACCCCGGCTTGCGCCCGGGTGAATACCTCTTCAAAGTGAGAGCTGCCTCGATGCGTAATGAATGGCCTGATCAGGAGATTTCACTTGCCATTAGTATCGCTCCTCCCTGGTGGCAATCGAGAGGGGCATTAGCTGCGTACGCCGGCATTCTCATCGGGTTGCTATACGTCGGCTACCGATTTCGATTGAGGGGGATTCAACTGAAGCAGCAGGCTGAAATGGCTAGCTTCAAGGCGGAGCATCTCGCTGAGGTTGATCGCCTCAAATCCCGATTCTTTGCCAACATCTCGCACGAGTTCCGCACTCCACTGACACTTATCAGTGGTCCGCTCAATGGAATGCTAGCTGCGGAGAGCGAAGAGAAGAAGCGCGAAAGCCTGAGGATGATGCAGCGAAACAGTCAGCGCCTCCTCGGGCTCATAAACCAGCTGCTCGACCTCTCAAAGCTCGAGGCGGGGGCGATGAAATTACGCGCTACTCGAATGAACATAGTCCCTCTCGTAAAAGGCACTGCAAACTCATTCGAATCGTCCGCGGGATTACGAGGGATTTCAGTTGACGTCGCATCCGAACGGGGAGATATTGAGGTCTATTGTGATAGAGATATGATGGATAAGATTCTGACGAACCTGCTGTCGAACGCATTCAAGTTTACGCCCGAAGGCGGACGAGTCTGCGTTGATGTCTCCCTATCACCCCCTCTCTCCCTCTCGAGTGAGCCCATGAAGGGGGGAGTGGTGGAGTGGGTGACAATCACCGTCTCTGACACCGGCATCGGCATCCCGACGGAGCAACTCGAAAAGGTCTTTGGTCGCTTTTACCAGGTCGACGCTTCGCACACCCGAGAGCACGAGGGGTCAGGCATTGGTCTCGCACTTGTGAAAGAACTTGTTGAATTGCATCACGGGACAATTAAAGTGCAGAGTGAGGTCGGGAAAGGGACGACGTTCACGATTCTGCTTCCGCTCGGGCGGAGCCACTTGAAGGATGACGAGATTGTTGAGGAGTCCGCCAGAGTCGAGCCGTCGAGGCGAGCAATCGACAGCCCGGACGAAATTGCTCCGCCTTCCAAAATCCCGTCCGGAAGCGTGATCCCGGAAAGCGAAACTTCAGCACTTGAAAACGTGCCTCGCAATGAGGGGGAGTCCATTATTCTTGTCGTTGAAGACAATGCGGACGTGCGTACATACATCAAGGGCTACCTGATTCCTGCATATCAAGTAGTGGAAGCACAGGATGGCGTCGAAGGAATCGAGAAAGCTCAGGAAGTCATTCCCGACCTGATCATCAGCGACGTGATGATGCCGAATAGGGATGGCTATGATGTCTGCAAAACGTTGAAGCGCGACCAAAAGACAAGCCACATTCCCATCATCCTGCTCACAGCAAAAGCGGCAAGCGAGAACAGGATTGACGGTCTTGAGACCGGTGCCGACGACTATCTGGTGAAGCCCTTCGAACCGAAGGAGCTCTTGGCGAGGGTAAAGAACCTCATCGATTTAAGGCGAAAGCTTCGAGAACGCTTCAGGACCTCGATCCCCCTAAAACCAGGGGAAATCACTGTCACTTCAGGGGACGACGAATTTCTGCGGCGTGCAAAGGGAATAGTCGAGGGGAGGATGGCGGACGAACAGTTCAGTGTGGAAGAATTTGCCTCAGAACTTTTCATGAGTCGTTCGCAGCTTCACCGCAAGCTGACCGCTCTTACAAACCTCTCAGCCAGCGACTTCATCCGCTACCTGCGGCTCCATCGGGCAATGGATTTGCTGAGGAGCGGATCGGGAACAATCTCGGAAATCGCCTACAAGGTAGGTTTTACCGACCCGTCTCATTTTTCAAGGAGTTTCCGCGACCAGTTCGGCGTCACACCAAGCGAGTCCCTCAAAGCCTCCGGGACCGCCGGAGGATCTAAGAACTCGATCTAGTCTGTCCGCGAAATCTGCCCTTTTTGCCTCGCGATGTGTCCTTTTTGAAAGGATGCAACGTAGTGGCCTGACTTCGCAACATCCGTCCTATTTACCCCCCCCATCGATGTAGTATTTTGCCCCGAGCTAAGTTCTCCTGACATATGAGATCACATCCGAGTCATTTCGCCTTCTCAGACAGATTTGACCTTGTTGAATCCTTCCCCCTCAGCCGGTTGGATCCCACCGGCACGCTTCGACAGTGAGTCAGCAGTAAGGCGCAGAAAGGAGTGTAGTCTATGAAACATGGGCAACGGGTACTAAGCATTCTTGGGATAGTTCCTGCAATACTCCTAATGAATTCGGAGTGTGCTCTTGGCCAACAAGATAGACACGAAGAGCGAGCGATACGGAAGAATGGTGTGACCCTTTCGGTCGCTTCCCTCAATACCGCCACCTCTGCAATGCGCGACAAGCTCCTGCTCTACGACGTGACATATTATGGTTTGGATCTCAACATCTCGACGGCCGTTACTGCTTGCGGAGGAAACACGACAATGAGAGCATTGGTGGGTGGCACACCAATTGACACCCTCGTCATCGCGCTGATCAATACTGCGAACGGAGCGACGATGATCACGGATTCAGTTTTTGTCGATGGAACCCGACGGTCATTTATCCACCAAAACAACCTCATTCAGATCCCGATGAATCCACCGATTCCAGGTGGTGGGTCATTCACCTCGCAGGTGTTTTATCATGGTGACGACGCCAACATAGGGGTTGGTTTAGTCCGTGGTTCCAAGTACGGCATGACATTCATGTACGCGTATTTATGGCCCCTCTATGCATCCTACTTGTTTCCCTGTAAGGACATGCTGGAAGACTGGGCAGATTCTGTGGACATCGCCATCACAACCGAACCTGCGAACAAAGTCGTGACGACAGGAGCGCTAGTCCGGACCATACCTGTAGGGGGCGGACGGGTCCGATGGGAATTTGCGAGTCGATGGAGCCTTCCGCCGACCGATATCTCATTCGTGGTAGGACCGTACTCGGAGTACAGAACCAGTCTCTTTTTGCCCGCACTGAGCGATTCAATGGTCATCCGTGGTTTCTTCTTCCCGGCAAGCCCGACATTGAGCAGGCAGATCGCCGTCATGGAGAAATCAAAGGAGTATCTTGCATATTTCACTTCTCTCTTCGGCGTCATTCCCTTCTGGCGAAATGAGCACCATTTCGTGACCACCGATTGGACCGGCGGCGCTATGTACGTCCTTGGGCTCTCACTCTTTTCTGAACTCCGGCTCGACACCGCATTGGTGGTGTACTCGGGGGGCTATCAAGCACTTTTTGTTCCCCATGAGTTGAGTCACGCATGGTTCGGCTCGACAGTCGGTCCATTGACCGAATGCGATATTTGGCTCGCCGAAGGGTTCGCCACCTACGCAGAACAGATTGCCATGGAACATTTTCTTCCTGAGTCCGTAGGTCGCCGCAATATTGCGTTGAACAGAGCACTGGTGATGTCGCAGCCCGGTGGAAGCGTCTACGTACCCCCAGCTGACAGATACAACGAAGACCGGGTTTTGGATAATCGCCTGACATACGTGAAGGGAGCTGCAATCCTTCACATTCTCCGGTTTGAACTGGGGAGCGATTCTCTCTTCTTCCGGCTTTTGAAGGAGTACCTCGCGGAATTTGCCGGTCGCGCCGTCACGGGAGAGATCTTCAAGGACTTTCTCACGCAGAAGACGGGTAGAGATTTCAACGCGTTCTTTGCACAGTGGTACTACGGAGAAGGATATCCCAGCTTCTCCATTCGATGGGCCAGGGGATCGGGAATGGTGAATATCGTTTCAACGCAATCACCCTCGATGCCAAGGGTAACGGACTTCTTCCAGACTTCTCTGGAGTTCAAGTTGAAATATGCAGGCGGAGATACGACCGTCCGAGTGTTTCAGAGCAGTCTCACGGACACATTTCGGATAGCCACTTTGAGACTCGTTGATTCGATCGTCGTGGATCCGAACGGCTGGTTGCTCTGTAAGGTGAATAGTGTAGCATTTGACCGCCTATGGGTCACGCTGGTCGCGCCAGAAGACAATGCACACCTGAAATCGGACTCCTGCCGGTTTTTCTGGAATCACACAGTGGATGCCGTTGTGAAATATCGTCTGCAGCTGGCCACCGATTCTCTATTCACACAAATTGTGATCGATGATTCCACGCTGACAGATACTTCTTACGTGGCCTGGGGTATTACAGATGGGAAATACTACTGGCGCGTGCGTGCGCGTGATGTGAATGGGTGGGGCATCTATGGCAGCGTGCGTCGTTTTTCTGTCATAGTGGGGGCTGTCAGGGATGATAGCGGTGTTCCGAGACGATACGCCCTTGAACAGAACTACCCCAACCCGTTCAACCCAACAACAGTAATAAGGTATCAGTTGCCAGTGGTCAGTGAAGTGAGGCTTGTGCTGTATGACCTACTGGGGCGAGAAGTATCTGTACTGGTGAATGAGAGGAAGAATGCGGGGTCATACGAAGTGAAGTTCGATGCGACGGGACTGGCAAGCGGGGTGTACCTCTACCGACTCACAGCGGGCAGCTTTGTTCAGACGTGCAAATTGCTTCTCTTGAAGTAGCCCTAGACAATCGAGAACGTAGACAAAAGGGGCTCAGGAACGTTAAGGGGAGGATCCTCGGCCTCTATCTTCTTCCCATTTGATCCCCTTCATTACTCTGCTCCCCCAGACCCTGCTGACACCCAGGTGACGGGCGAGCTCAGCCTGGCTGGCGAAACCGCCCACAGTGAGCATCCGGCGGTATGTCTGTTGGAGTGCGGAGTAGTCGATCGGCAATCACTTAACCTTTGCGGGTCGGGGACGGTGAATCAGACGAACACCCTGTAGCCGAGCGATGGCAGCCGGAGAGAGTGGGAGGGAGGAGTTTAGTAGGTTTTCAGCGACAGATAGGGCCTTCTCGCCACGGACGGAATTGCTGATTTCGACGTGAATTTGCAGCAGGATGTAGTTCGAGTTTTCGTGTGTCTCGGGGAGCCGA
>JAGDMK010000222.1 GCA_017860635.1 Bacteroidota bacterium | reverse complement strand
GCGTGCGGGTGAATGAACACTTTCTGATCGAACATGACTTGTAGGAGACGCCGTGGACTGGCTCGCTCAACCTGAGACCTGGATAGCGTTGTTGACCCTCACCGCGCTGGAGATTGTGCTGGGGATCGACAACATCATTTTCATCTCGATTCTTGCCGGCAAGCTACCGGAGCATGAGCAGAAGAAGGGCCGCACGGTTGGCCTCGCGCTCGCGATGATCACGCGCATACTGCTCCTGCTTTCCATCTCATGGATCATGCGGCTCACGCAGCCATGGTTTACGGTCTTCGGGCAGGATGTTTCAGGGCGGGACCTGATCCTCTTCGCCGGGGGGCTGTTCCTGATTGCGAAGAGCACGCATGAAATTCATGACAAGCTTGAGGGGCCACGAACTGTAGGAGGGAAGGCCAGCGTTCCCTCGTCATTTCTCGGTGTGGTCACGCAAATCATGCTGCTAGACATCGTGTTCTCTCTGGATTCAGTCATCACAGCCGTGGGGATGGCAAATCATGTAGGGATCATGATCGCGGCGATCGTCATCGCGGTGATGGTGATGATGGTCTCTGCGGGATCGATCTCAGATTTTGTCCACCGGCATCCCACGGTGAAGATGTTGGCATTGAGTTTCCTGCTGTTGATCGGCGTGACTCTGGTCGTGGAAGCCCTGCATCAGCATATTCCGAAAGGGTACATCTATTTCGCGATGGCGTTTTCGGTCTTTGTGGAGATGTTGAACATCCGGACCCGGAGAATCCATACTGCGCCGGTAGAATTGAGGGAGGAGCCAAAGGCCTGAGAGTGCCGCGCTTCCAGGATCGAAGCAACCGATTCCAGGGTTGGGTACGTTCATCGCGATGTGTCCGGGCAGGTCCGGGGGGGTATCGGCAGTTGTGCCGGCGTGAGCGTGGTGGTTGAGGCATGGCAGATGGTCCGTAGTCTCCAAGGTCCCGGCGGATGCTCTTCTTCAGCGCCGTGTTGATTCTGGTGGAGGAATTCGATATCTTGATGCATAATTGGTCGCTGGAGTAGCTCAGTGGTAGAGCAGCGGTTTCGTAAACCGCAGGTCGTCGGTTCAACCCCGACCTCCAGCTCAATGATTCCCCGAGTCCCGTTTGGATTCGGGTTTTTTTTGTTCTGTCGTTTGACAGTCTCGAAAGGTCGGTTTGTCTTTCTGCTGAGCCAGAGAAGATGAGCGACAAGGTCGGACTTCTCCTCGGGGGAGTTTTTCAAGCTGGGCTGTCTTGGCCGACGGCTCCCTGCCTCAAAACAGGGAGCGGGAGTTCCAACGGTGTGAAGCGAGAGAGCCAGATAAAGTTACATAGATATCCAGGGCCGGTAGAAAGCGGATCACAACCGGGGACTCCTGCAATCAAGCTTGTATTGAGCAAATAAACGGGTCCAGGCTGTCCTGTTCTATGTGGCAAATGCCACCAACGCCCTGTTGAGATATGCCACATTGACAATGTCCTACCCGAGGATTACCTTCTATCAGCATACATGCGCGCTCTGGCTCGAGGCAGGAGTCAGCGAGCCGCCGAATGTTTCTGCAGTCTTGTTCCAATCCGACGACCCACCGACAAGCGCTTCAGCCCGGAAGTATTCCCTCGACAAGCAACACACGTTTGCAAACGACGTGCGAATGGGGGGACACCTCAGCGCGCAGACAAAGCGGAGGTGTTCATGGACGATCTTTCAAAGAACGAGTTGATTGAGCGACTGGCTTGGTCGAAGCAGCAGGTGAGTCAGCTTGAAGCGCAATGCGAGTCGTGGCGGAATCAGGCGTTGCTCGCACAAGCACGAGTTCGGGCGCTTGAGACTGAAAATCTCACGTTGCGTGGACGCATGCTGCACAGCCTGCCGCTCTATGATCCCGACGAGTTCATAGCCGTAGAGGAATGAGGAAAGGTTGAATCGTTACGGCTGCCTGCTCTTGGCTGCCGGGAAGAAGTTCGTTGGGGGCGACCTGCGTTTCAGATTTCTGTCGAAGTGGCACGATGGTGTGTCGCCATGCTTGCCACATCGGACAGGTGGCGCAAGTAGAGCGCACGTACATGCGCGTCAATAAGGTTTTAGAGGAAGGGGCTGTCTCCCGAAGTCCGAGAGACAGCCCTTTTCTCATTAGAATAGTCGAACGGCTCGCCGTAATTCTTCGAGAATTCTTTCTGTTGACAGGATAAACGGCATTGGTTATCTTTGCACCGTGCGTGTGTGATGGCTCCACAGCCATCGAGACGCCGTCCTGGACCCAGTTCCAGTTCTCCGCAACAGAGCCCACCCCGGCGCGTCGTCGGCCCCATGCAGTATCCTCTCTTCACCCATCGGGAAGCATAATGTATGACCTCCCTCCTCGGTCAAACAGTTTCCCACTACAAGATCCTCGAGCGAATCGGTACTGGCGGAATGGGAGTGGTCTACAGGGCGCAGGATCTGAAACTTGACCGCTGCGTTGCACTCAAGTTCCTGCATCCTTCGCTCTCCACAGCGGACGCTGAAAAGAGCCGGTTCGTTCGTGAGGCCAGGGCCCTCTCGGCCCTTGAACACCCGAACATCTGTACGATCTATGAGATCGGCGAGACACCCGACGAACGACTGTTCATCGCGATGCCATGTTATGAGGGAGAGTCTCTGCGTGTGCGGATCGAGCGCGGGCCGATGCCGGCGCAGGAGGCAATCAGCATAGCGTCGCAGGTCGCGCTCGGACTTCATGCAGCACACGCAAAGGGGATTATCCACCGTGACATCAAAAGCGCGAACATCATGATCACGAACGATGGACAGGTAAAGATCATGGATTTCGGTCTCGCCCGTCCGACTGAAGGATCAGTGATGACAGGCCCCGTCACGCAAATGGGCACGATCGCGTACATGTCACCGGAGCAACTCAGGGGGGAGGCGGTCGATCAACGCACTGACATCTGGTCGCTTGGGGTCGTTCTCTTCGAAATGCTTACGGGGCGTCTCCCGTTTGCCCAGGAATACGCAGACGCAGTTGCCTATGCCGTTCAGAACGAATCCCCGCCATCTCTGGCGCAGTGCGCTCCTGATGTGCCTTTGGCTCTGCAGCGGGTCGTGGAGCGGTGCCTGCAACGGGATCCCACCCTCAGGTTCTCGAACGCCGGCGAACTCGCGGACGCGATGCTTCACGGTCCGGCCCGGCAATCACTAAGGGGTTTGCTCACTGGCACGCGGCGCAGGCGGCGCCTTGTGATGACTGGTGCCCTGGCATTGGCTGTGGGGCTCATTCTGTTTGCCCTCTTTTCTGTGAGGCCTGTCGAACGAAACCGATGGGTTCTCACAGTGCGGCAACCCAATCCGGTCGCATTGGAGTCTGCAGATGCCGCTGGCATGGTCTCATACCTTCTGCGGGATCAGGTGTTGCAGCCGGCAGGCATCGAACCATTTACAGCGGAGGAATTCAACCATCTGTTCCCGGGCCGCAAACCGGAATACTCGGTGGATGTCTCTCTGACGCCCGAACCGGTCGGATACAACCTCGCAGTGTCAGTCGAACATGCAAACGGTGCACTCAGCGAAGTTCTTGGATCGCCGCGGCAGGACACCACATACTGGGTCGTGGACAACGCAGGGTTGCTCACAACAATACTCCCCTCGTTGCGATCGACACTCGTTTCTTCCGTTCGTCAGAATGCAGTCTCTGGTTCTCGCTTCACGTACTTCTGGGACGCATTCAAGTGTGCCTACGACGGTGAATCGGCCTGGAAGAAGATCGACCTCACGAAGGCAAAGCAGTGTTTCGAATGCGCGCTGCAAATCGACAAGCAATTCGTGCTTGCCAAGCTGCGTCTCGCGCAGGTGCTTGAATTCGGGGGACATCGTCCCGACGCGCGGGCAATCGTGTCCGAGCTCCGCCCGTTCCTCTCGCTGCTAAGCCGCACGGATTCCCTGACTGCGGAAGCACTGGATGCGTGTCTCGCCGGCGACCTCCGGACCTCTATCGCAATCCTCCGGCAGATCTATGAGATCGCCCCACTGCGAGCAGAGCACCGGTACAACGTCGCCGAGGCGTACTTCAGAATCTTCGATATCCCCGCTGCGATTGATTTTTATCTGAAGACACTGGAGGTCGAACCGGATTTTGCCCGGGCGCACAATCATCTTGCATATTGTTACAGTCACCAGGGGGATCACCAACAGGCTCTGGTGCACTTCCGCCGCTACGTCGAACTCGACTCGACCTCCAATGCGTTCGACAGCCTCGGTGACGGCTATCTGGCCGAAGGAAGTCTCGATAGTGCGGTGTGGGCCAAAAGGGAAGCGGTCCGTCGAGACCCGCAGATACGGTATACATACAGGGGATTGGCACACGCGCTGTTGCAGCAAGGTCGCTTTGTCTCAGCAAGGGCGAATGCTGACCGGATCCGCACCATCGCTCTCACCCCCGAGGATGAGATGTATGCGTACGTTGCCAAGGGCGAGATTGAAATGGAGCTTGGGAATGACGATACGGCCCTCCGGTATCTTGCGTACGCGAAGAAATGCTTTGACTCAGATGAGATGGAACTCCGGAATCATGAACTCCACTGGCTGCTCGGTCTTATAGCACTGCATACCCGGAACGAGGATCTCCTTCGAAATGAGCTCGGAGAGATGGGCAGAATCATCCTTGAAAACCAGGTGAATGCCACCAATTACGGGAGGGGTGTCTACAAGTACATGCTCCATCTGAAAGCAGCTCGGGCAGCGCTGGCGAACGACATCCTCACGTTGCTCGAGGTTGCGGCTGAGTTCGATGGACGAATCAAGGACAAAGTGAGAGACCGCAATTCTCCATTCGATCTTGCGTACTTCAACACTTCCTTTGCGGAGATGTTTCTCTCGCTGGGGCGTCGCGCTGAGGCGGCTGCTGAGCTCAATCATGCGTTGGCGTACAACAACCGGTATGCGCGGGCTCACCTCCTCTTCTGGAAACTCCGTTTGCAGGAAGGGAAGCCATCCGAAGCCGAACAACACCTCCGGCTCGCGAAGGAGGTCTGGAAAGACGCTGATCCGGGTTTCCTCGAGAAGCAGTTGCACCCGTAGCTCCCGTCAGCTCAGATGGTTTCGCCGTTTCTGAGTGGGAGACGGTGCCGCGTTTGACCCCCGTAACCGGGTGAACGCGACTCTCGGAAGAGGACTCTTGCCGGCCACTCCAAAGGGATCGCTTTGCTCCTGTTCACCTTGACATTTAGGAGCCAAGTTTGTACAGTGAATCCGGTCACCCCGTGTTGACACTTGTTGTCGTGCGGACGGGAATGGACTGATGGTGCGTCAGATGTATTCCACCAATCCTGAGGAGGAGAGATGAAAACACGCTGGGTTCTGGCAATTGTTCTGTTAGCCGCGTTTGTGCTGTTCTGGACACGCCAACTCTCTACACAACCCTCGTTTAACGGAACCACCCCTGGATGCGAAGGCGGCGGCTGTCACACGCTCTCGGGCAGCAGTGTTTCCGCGCAGGTCACCAATCTCAATGTCGCAGTCACTGTTTCGGGAACGACCGCATCGGTAGCAGGAGAACTCGTTGACAGCGCGGGCACAGTCGTCGCCGTCAACAACTCCACCGGAAACAACCCGTTCACACTTACGGCCCCCAAAGCCGGACTGTACCGCGTGAATGCGGGCGTCAAATCACCACAGCGCATCTGGGATTCCGTGATGGTGCGCGTAGGCACCACAACAGACGTCGCCGACGAGATCCC
>JAGDMK010000221.1 GCA_017860635.1 Bacteroidota bacterium | reverse complement strand
TACACCGTGAAAAGCCACATCCACAACATCCTGGAAAAGATGGCACTACACAGTCGACTGGAAATCGCGACACATTCCTACGAAAACAAGGGACTTTAAGGTACCTCTCCCCCCTTTCTCCGTCTCTTCTCTCAACGGCCCGCGAGGGGCATCAGATCCCTCCTTCCGGGATCTAGCTACTTTTTCATCCTTTCAGCCGATTCATGTTGAAGTCCTGTCCCGTATACTTCACCAGAGTCTTCAACTGCCTCTACGATAGGGACTATCGAGGCGGGTCCAACACGATAATCGGAAGCGACGAGGACAAGACTATCATGAGGCACGCCATGAAGAAGAAAGAAGACTTGTGGCATTCCTGGAAATCAAAAACAAACCTAGTACCAGCCACAAACAGCTGTACGAAAAGCCAGATAACACCAACCTATGCGGTGAAAGAGGTCATGAAAAGAGTTCTTTTGGTCGCCATGATGTTGGTCGGGTTGTTGCCCGACCTATGTCTCGCTCAGCACAAGGACCCTGCTGAAAACATGATGACGCGGGGCTGGCTGAACGGTCGGTATTGGCTAACCCTTGACAAGGCGAACAAGACCAATTTTCTCATGGGCGTAGAGGCGGGTACGGCGGTTGTATACGGACTTCTGGTCGGTGACAATACTATATACCGAAAGGCTGGGAAGGAAATAGAGGGCTTGCTCAGGAAAAACGTTCTGGGAACGGCGGGAATAATCTTCGGCGAGGTGGCACAACAGGTAGACGTTTTCTATGACGATAACACGAACATTCAAATTCCAATCTCCTGTGCTTACTGGATCATCACCTTGAAAACGTCTGGTGCCAGCCCCATCGAAATCGAGAGCCAGATGGCAGAGTTACGCCGCACATGGAATCCATCGTCCCGTTGAAGAAGCCCCAATCAGATTCATTCTACTGAAACAACTGAAGGGATGGAAAACTGAAACTGATTGAACCGGTAAAATATCGACCTCTGCTGAAACATGTTGAAGTGCTCTCCACTTGCCTGTGGTGTATTGGGATAAAAGCCGAACATGAACTGGAACTGGGGAAAAATAAGATGTTCATTTCTTATCCTGAAGCCGAAGCCATATCCCTGGTAAAGCCTACTCGCAAACAATGAACTATTGATTGAAGAAATCAGGCCAAGGTCGGCGAACACAATTACTGCCAGTTGAAAGCCTAAGAATTTCAGTGGGACGAAAACATCAGCCTCATAATTGAGCACCAATTTCTTATTTCCTCGCAGGAAGCTGTCGGAAAAGCCCCTGAGTCCCCCTTGATCATTGATGTTAAGAACATCCTGCGGCCTGGATGGGTCATAGCTGTAGGAATACCTGCTTCCGATGTAATGCCTCCACGCATAATTCCCGACGGCATAAAGATTTGAGAAATACAGCAGTTCCAGGATGGATGTTCGATTCAACCATTTCTCATCGCTTCGGAATGCTCCAGTCTGAAAACCCCCGTATAAATAGCCCAGATGACTATTGTGGAAGCTATAGCCAGTTTTCAACCCATAATAAGGTCTGCTTGACCTTGGCCCCTGCTCTAACCCAAAGAGCAACTCAATCATGGTTATCAGCGGAATGTCCTCTGTTCTCCCAAGACCGAATACATAACGGTCCTGATAGTACGTTCTATTAGAAAATCCAACGCGCCCAAGATAGAACGTATTATCCTGAAACAAATTCAGCGGATCAAAAGCAGGCTTCTCACTGTAAACAGTTCTGGTGACTCGTCCAGCGATATTGAATCTGTTCTGATATACAGGCGCTGGATCGAACGGTCTTACGTCAAACGCATAACCCAGCCAGTAATCCTGCTGATTGTCTCTGGCGGTTTCGACCAGCCCTAACGTATCCCTTAGGCCGGGATATGTAGTATTTTGCCATAGCTGCGATATGCCTCCTCCCCATGTGATGACCTGCGAGATAAAATCTCTGCTGATCATGATGCCATACTTCTGGCTGGTAGGTACTGATGCATAGAATACATTTGCTGCAACAAAAGTGTTTCCAATGTTGTTCACGTAATATCCGCCATCCCAGTCCCAGCCATGCGTAAGCTCCCGGTCTAACTTAAATCCGCCCCTGAGTTCATTGCCGAATCCCAGGAAGTTTATGTCACTTAGCCAGGTACGCCCGGTCCGATTTCCGGGACTGTATGTCACGCCACCATAGATGCTCCAGATATCTTGAACGTATATCATGATATCAACGCTGTCCGCATTATTCTCGATCTCTTGAGGAATAATCCGGACATCGAAGACATAAGGACTTTGTCGTATTATCCTTTCACTTTCCTCTATGTCAAAAGGAACAAATACCTTGCCTTCAGAAAACAACAGCTTGTTTGTGATAAGCCATTCTTTTGTTTCTATATGAAGAGAATTCCCGCCATTCTGTAGCCAATTGCGGACAGTGTCTCTAGGATTATCTACTGATGCCCCGAACACGTCAAGAATGTCAACATTGATCTTTCTAATGACTTTTCCCGAGAATGTCCGGATGATATCTCTGTCAGCCCCAGGACGCGTGCTTCCGGGTTGTTGTTCATTCTCTTCTACCAGAAATACCTTTACGAGCCTTGAGAAGAAATTATCCTTTTTTGAATAGTCTTTCACATCCTGGACTATGTTTGAGCTGGAGTCCCGAGTTTCCAATTCTTCTTCCTGAGCAGTCAGGCATTCTGACATGAAGAGTGTCAGAACGCTAAAAGCAAATATTCGCCACATAAACTCACGCCGCCCATTCTTCGGACAGTTTGTTTGAACATATGCTGTTAGTGCCGCTTCAATTTGTTCTGTTGGTGTCGTTCCGCAGTGCCGAACACAGAGTAGTCAACCCGTTGAGGCGTCAGCGTGCGCTGAGGCAATAGAGAACCCAGATACGACTGCTTCAGAAATTCATTGATCTCATACGGCGGTTGAAACACGGTCTTCACAAAACGAACGGTGAGGATTGCAAACAACCCTGCATCGGCGAACAACATCTCAAGGACCGGGAAGAGATGTGTCGGCGGAGACGGTTGACCCGATTCGTCAATAGCAGGACTATCCACAGTGGGCTCTGATCCTGATATGGTTTTCATACGAGCTCGCTCTTTTGTGGCTCACTGTTCAAGGCAGTGACGACCCATGCCTCCCGCCTTTCGTCCTTGAGGTGGACGGCCTGATGAAATATACCAGGAGGAGTTACAGGATGAATCGATTGAAAGGATGAAAAAGTAGCTAGTTCCTTAAATGAGCAGCGAACAACAGACGACTGTGATTAAACGAGGGTTGCAGAAAGATGCTATAACAACTTCACGTCGGAACTTTTGGCGTCGATAGGAGCCAGGCGATTTCTAGGAGCAAGGATTCTTCTTGATAAGGGAGGGTTAGGAACCCATCAATGCCTTTCTCCCTGAGATCCGCCACAAAGTCTTTCGGCGAATAGCCGGAAAGGACAAGTGTGCGGGCATAGGGATAGCGCGTCTTGACATGGAGAACGCATTTCCGGATGTGCGGGGGTGTGAGACAGGTGTTCGTGAGGATCACCAGATCAAAGTCTTTGCTCGCCGCGCGTCGACCGACAGGGACCGATTCGCGGCCGCAGGACTCTATAATGGTCACAAGGCAGCCATGGGCCTGAAGGACCGACCCAAGACAAGCGCCAAATGACCGTTTCTCTGCTACGACCAGAACGTTATGAATTTTTGCACCTCATGTCAAAAGCCGGCACCCTCAATTCGGCACCGGCCTCCGAGACCGACGAACTTGTTGTAGACTCTTGGATTACATCATGCGCTCAGCTAAATGAAACGCCTTGAGCTTCAATTGCTCGCCCGCGCCAAACCAGAGAGATTTCAGGCGTCCCCTGGGATACCCGTCCATCTTGTGGTCGGTGTAGTCTGCAACACAGTTGAATGCACTCCAGAGGGTTCCCGGGGAGAGATCGGCACCCTGGCCCGATTCATAAGACTCCAGACATGCGGTGCGGACGGCCTGATTCTTCGCGATGTCTTTCTCCTCGACTTCATCCGGGGCAAGCTCCGTCACATAGTCCAGGAGCTGCTTGGAGTTGATCTTCGTGAGCGCCATGCGGTTAAATGTTCTGTCGAGTTGATCATACCGCGCAATGGCCGATCCGAGCAAGGAGTCAGCCCACTGCCAGTCCCTGGCGCTGTGTGCGGAATGGCGGACAAACACTTCTCCGCTATCTTCCATCGCAATTGTGAGCGTGTTGTAGCACACCAGGCGGATCGGCGCGACCTTGACTTGCGTGGCCGGGCTTCCGCTGTGACTGTGGGAGAGGAGTAGGTGTTTGCCAACAATGTCGTTGCCCTGGACGTTGATGAAGCCGGGCAGTCTCGCCATGATCCAGATGGATTCACCACGGCCGAATGTACCGGCTGCTATATAGGTCGCCTTGCCCGCAGCGACCAGGTGGTCAAAGAAGGCAAACGCGTCCCGGTTTTGGACAGGTTCATGATGATCTTCCATGATTCCCAGAACTGCTCCGGTATCAGTGCGCATGACAGCCCACGGGTCAGATGCGCCGGGGACACGGTAGCTTTCGGGAATCTGCTTCCAGGGTATATTGATAACGTTATAGTCCAGGTCTGCTGCTTCGACTGCCTCGCGTGCGGTAGCCGGATTGACCAGCTCCGTACTCAGGTTATGCCAGGGGGGTAGTCCCGCACCAGGATAGGGCGACGGAGTCGGAGGAATCGGCATTCGCAGGGCCTGGAGAGTTTCCTCTGTGACGCTCGAGAGATATTGTGCATGTCCGGTCTTCTGGACCGTGTAGAGCGGAAACATCTCTCCCGCAGAGTTTTCCTGCCAGCCAAGGAACGCGGCGTCTTGAGATGTTGATGAAGCCTGTGGTGGAAGCGAGCCGTCTTGCGGATTGTCCTGTGTGGACATAGTGGTCCTCTCTGTGGGTGCATCCTACGCATCCGCGCCCGGGGGAGCAAGCGGATTCAACTTTGTCTCTATGAAGATACACAAGGTGCAGGTGGAGAACCTCGTCCAAAGGCATGAAAAAGGAGTTAATACTTTTTCTGGCGCTCACGCCAATGATACTGATATGGCTTGAATTTACCAGCCTGCAAGATGCGATCCCAATTGTGGTCCCAGGGCCTCTAAATCAGCGCGATATCACAAGCCCTCAAATCTCGATCAGGAGATTGGGATCAAATCCCGATACTCGCTCGTCCGGATAACCAAGCTGGTTACTCACGACCCTTGTACACCCCCCAGCCGAGGACCAACATTGAAGAATAAGGATGACGTTAGTATCCACTACCGGGTCAACCACCTTGTGTTTTGTCTTTCACCGGTGTATCTTTGCGGCATAGATACCGGTACCCAACGGGTTCGGCAGCCTGAGGGCCGCCTCGCTGGAATCTGAACCAGTTCCCTCGTTGTCGAGCTTCCCCCGACGCCTCCCTGGTGGCAAAACCCAAGGTCTGCCGGAAATCGCTGGGCTGATCGCTGCGTTGGCTCTCGGCACACACTGTTGGCTTCGCGCAACTTGGCGTGAAGGGGGGGATTGCCATATCGGGATTCAGACTCTCTCCCGATGACGCTGGAACCTCACAGGAAATCGATTTCCGACCCTTTCTTGGCTATGAAGTGGGTTGGGTCCAATATGGTACATCCAATCCGGACTTCGGTTTTCAGTTGGGTGTATTCTATGCCGCCAGATTGTCTGAAGATCTCTCGATACAGCCTGAACTGCATTTCGCCCAGCGAGGATATTGGTTCGAACAAATTGAGCACTACAACACCTTCTACCAGTTGAAAGTGCACTATCTTCAGATCCCCTTGCTCCTCACGTATAGGCCCCCACTCGATTGGGCTGTGCGGCCTGGTCTCCTCCTCGGTCCTTATGTATCGTTCCGGCTGAGCGCCAGTCGAACAATAGAGATCTGGGGAAGGAGGGACACCAGGAGCGTGTCGGCGGTGAACTTCCTGGACTACGGACTTGTCTTTGCTGTCGATGGGGAATTCTCTGCGTTTGCTCAGACGGTGGGGGTGGAGCTAAGATTTGACCTGGGTCTCTCGAGTGCCCTATCTCAGCCGCGGGAGTACACTGTGTTGAATGCAAACCCGGGCACGGTAAGAGTCCTGGCACTTTCTGCACTGCTTTATTACAGGTTCTAGCGGCATGACGAAATCATTCTCTCTTTGTGTAGCGGCTATGTTCTTTTTCCATAGCTGCTCTCCGCTCGCACCCGACGTCCAGGAGTTCGCGGATCCTGAAGGCGAAATTCTTCGAGAAATGAACGACAGCGGTATCCCTTCCATTGCAGCGTGCGTCGTCAAGGGTGATGATATTGTGTGGGAAAGATACTATGGCTATGCAGATGTTGCACGACGCAGAGTTCCAGATAGTAGTACCAGCTATGCGCTGGCATCTGTTTCAAAGCTTATCGTAGTCACCGCCGTCATGCAATTGCATGAACAGGGACTGATTGATCTCCATGCAGATGTCAACCAGTACTTGCCATTTGGTGTGAGAAATCCAAGGTATCCGGATCGGAGCATTACGCCCTATCAGCTTCTCACTCACACATCCGGCCTTGCGTGGCCGCTGACTGAGAGCGAAGTCCCCGGCATGTTCACCAAGTATCGGCTTGATGCCGCTCCCCCGTTGCGAGAGTGGCTCCCCCAGTATCTCCTTCCGGAAGGCGAGAAGTATGTCCCGGCTGTATGGAAGGATACGCCGCCCGGCGAGAAGGAGTTGTACTCCAATATCGGCATCAGTCTGCTGGCATACCCTTGACTTGAACAATGTGGCCGCCATGTACCGGGGCAGCGTGCAGATTGAGTTCTATCGTGAGTTGTGTTACCCAAGCGGATACTTGTAAAGCAGTCTCGAAGACTTCTCGCATTTCCTCGTAGCGTACATGCGGGGAGGTCAGTTCAGGGGGCGGAGAATCCTGCAAGAACGTACGGTGGAAGAGATTCTCACGATTCGCAATATGGCGAGTGGTCTCTGCCTCATTTGGTACTGCACTCTTGGAGACTGGTACGGACATCAGGGGGCAATAGATGGCGGGGCTTCATACGTGGAATTCCAGCGAGCGAGCAACCTCGGCTTGATGGTTGTTTCAAACATGCACCATAACTCATTGTACCCCGGGGGCAAGATTCATGCCCTTCTGAGAAGGATTTCAGGGAGATATCAATGAGCGCAGCCCGGTTGCCCGCAACATTCCGTCCTGCGGCTACGTTTCACGAGGCTGGTAAGGAGGTGAGGGGATGATGAGGCTGGACCTACTCCTCATCGTGTTGGTTCTGGCCCATCTGGACTATGCTCAGTCTTCAGATTCCACCATCGAGAGGAGTATACGACGCGTAGAGCAGGGACTGCTCAGTTCGTATGGCGACCCGCCCTGGAAAAGAATGGACCTGGCGGACCGCATGGCCCACTACAATGTTCCCGGCGTCAGCATCGCCGTCATCAACAACTATCAGGTTGAATGGACGAGAGGGTACGGGGTGTTGGAGGCGGGCAGGAGTGAACCTGTAACACCAGGGTCACTCTTCCAACCCGCCTCCATCGCGAAGCTTGTGGTCGCGGTGACTGCCCTGCGGTATGTCGAGAGAGGCGCTCTTGACCTTGACGAGGAGGTTAACCAAGGGCTTGTCTCGTGGCGGGTTCCTGAGAACGAATTCACGGCGGCTGAGAGAGTTACATTGCGGAGGATTTTCAGTTTCCTGCCGGAGGGAACATCGGAACAACTGCTTCAATGGTGTACTCCCGCAGATACGGTGTGAGCGTTGTTGTCAAGATCAATGCATATCATCTCAAATGCATCAGCAATCTCACGGAAAAAGCGGGCAAGATCACTCCTGAGGGTCTGGAATCAGAGTGACGTGCCAATGGCCACAGATAAACTGCACACCTGAAACTTGGTAGAATGAGGGTAGGTATGAAAAGTAATGTTACTCTTACGGTCATGGCTGTCGTGTTCGCGGTGGGACTTACTTTCGCCTCTATCGAGCTTCCTGTGCTCCTGAACCGCGCTCTTGAACTCACTTTCGGCAACGCGCTCTTTCCGCAAGGGATATGGTCCGGCCCAAACGAAGCCCCTTCAGAAGCCTACATTCAACAGCATTTCCTTCGTCCAATTGGGTATGCATGCCTCGTTAGTGTGCTCGCGCTGATCATATGGGGTCTGATCGCCGAGCGTCGCCGGCTAGCCTTTGCGGGCGCTCTTCTATTCTTCTTGCCGGTCTTCGGTCACTTCGCGGTGCAGATGTTTTTCCTGGCCGGGCTTGGCTTCCTGCGGCTCATATGGATGCCGATCCTGGACGGTGCCTACGGTTTGACTGGCGATTCCGAATTCTGGCTTTTTCGTCTTGGTGACGTCGCCTTTCTTCCATACATGGGAATCATCAATCTGGGTGGGATGGTTCATCTCGACCTGCGTTTGGTTCTCCCTTATATCATCATGGGAATCGGACTTTCCCTTTTCAGCCTTGGCACAGCTGCATGGTTTCATGCGAAGCGGATCAAGCAAGGCATCGCACAGTTTTGGATTTACCGCTTTAGCAGACACCCACAGTACCTTGGATGGATCATATGGAGTTATGGGCTATACGTTTACTTCTTACATCATCATGAGGGTTCGCATTTTCAGATTGGGTGGGGTATTCCCGACAGTCTTCCGTGGTTGGTCTCCACTATGGTCATTATCGGCGTGGCACTGCTCGAGGAAATAAAGATGCAGCGAGAGCTGGGAGATGAGTATAAGATATACGCTGCCCGGGCACCATTCATGATTCCCTTGCCAGTCATCATCTCGGGCTATCTCGGTCTGTTGGTTCTGGCTTCATGGTTCATCAGGACACAGGGTCTTCTGACTGAGTGGATTGATTTCTCCCATTATTAGGCGCGATTGGGCACCGCACATTCAATCTGCGTTCAAGGGTCATTTGGGCTGCTCGGCGTATAACACCGACGGGTGGCAATTCAGCAACAACACGGCGCACATGTGGCCTGAGCAGTGGTGGAAACAGTTCGATTACACAAAGCCACCCTTCCCGCTTTTCCTGAGCTGGCCCGCGTTCAACGCCACTTCGGCAGACTTCCCTGACTGGCCACTGTTCGCCGATGTGTACGGCGTGGAGCAGTGCTACAAGCTGGCAGAAGGCGGAGGCTACTACTTCAACCCCAAGGCCTTGCTCATGTGGAGGAGCATGGTCGAAGAAAACAAATCGCGGGATTCAGTGGGAAACGTTACGAGGCACTGGGGCGGGTCGTGCGCCGGCTTCTGCCTCTCAGCTCTTAAGTATTATAATGATGTGCTTTCACTGCAGTGGACACTGGGCAACTACGACAGTGTTTACTCCGTCCCGATCGATGATAACAGCAGGTATCTTGTCAACAAAGACTACATCACATTTTCGGGCAACTACAAGCCTGCCCCGCTACTGACCGGCTACCAGGCGGTGAGCACCTTGCATGCAATGCTGGTTGAGAACTACACGAACAATCAGTGGGTAGGAATGCAGGATCTAGTAACAGGTGATGCTCATGCGGTGGTTGCCTGTTCTCTTTCCTCCGCAGGCTCGGGTTTCTGGGAACTTAGCATCTACGATCCGAACTATCCCGGAACATACATGCATCTGAACTACTTTGAGCTAGACGGAAGTTGGACAGCCCAAGAACTAGACTGGAACGCATTGAGAATCTACCTGCGCCCCATTGGAGAATACGACCGGACGCCGATCCTCCCTCTGGTTGCCACGGCAACCGCAGCCCCGGGTGCGACTTCGGACAGTTCCAGAACCATATTTAACTCCCCTTATGCGGACATCCGGATCCGTGGCTCGGACGGCCAGACAATCGGATATGCGGGCAGCGTGCCGATCGATAGTATGCCCGGAGCACAACCGCGGATCAATTTCGGCGCGAGTAAAATTCATCCGGCAGGGTATTACCTCCCCCCTGGCGATTACACCGCAATGATCGGGAAGAGCCTCGACACTACGACGTTTTTCGCCATATTTCTCGATGCCTCCGCCCTAGCGAGTGGGGTGTACATCTACAGGCTGCAGGCCCGTCCAACGGACGGTGTGCTGGCCGGGACGTTCGTCCAGAGCCGCAAGCTCCTCTTGTTGCGCTGACCTCAACCCAGGAATTAAGGGAAAGAGCCCTCATCTCTCATGAGATTGAGGGCTCTTTTGTGAGTTGAAACCGTGCCCGGAACAGGGAAAAGTGATCAACTCACTAACACAAAGAGGGTGTTTGAGCTAAAGATATGAACAGAGACAAATGGGAAGCCCGGCCGTAACTGGCTGGGCCCTCCCCTTAGCGGGGTGGACGGGTGTCTAGCGATCCCTGATGACTTTCACATTCGCCCGGGAACGAAAAGTCTTAGCTGCTACAGGCTGATTGAAGGTCAGTTGCTGTTTCTCAGAGACTCCCGCCAATCCATCATCTTCTGGTAGACAGCATCTCGGGTCACACTGTCGGTCATGACCTGCTGAAGATTCATACCCTTCACGTTTATGAGGTACTCCATCATGAGACCCCAGACGTAGTGTCCTCGGTGTGTACTCGCCGTAGGGTTCCACTGACCGTCATCCAAGAAGATGTCTATGCGCTCCGGTAAGGTGTAGCCGCTGTCACGGGGCGCAACGAATTGATTGACGCCATATTCACAGTAACCCTCAGCTTTCCATTCCGGCAAAACTCTCGAGGCGAAAATCCCGTAGGCATCAGACAGGTATCCATGCATGAGTTCGTGGGTGGCAACATGGACTACGCTTCCTCCGCGAGCCATGTACTTGGGCTTCCCGCCTGTTCTAGCCGCCAGCTCTTTCAGCAAATCGCCATTCACATAACACGTGCCCCAGACGCCGAAGCCCATAATCCGGCTGGGACCACGTTTTAACCGGGAAAAGAAGGTGAACTTGTCATGTGTGGCACAAAGACAAAGATTGAATCTCCTGTCAGGATCATAGATTGGGACAGCATCGAGGCGCTCGAACACCTCAGCCATGATGGAATCCATCTCCTGTCCAATGGAAGTTTCGCTGTACACGGTGATAGATCTGTACTGCTTCTCCTCCGGGAAAAAGGGTTCCGGGGTGGTCAGTACGCCTAAAGCCAGTAGGACAATCACAATGATTATGGGCTCTATACTTAACCGATTTTGGCGGATTGCAGCATAAGCAAAAAGCAACCCCGGATGCACACCGGGGCTTTCAAAATCTATGGCGGTCCCGACGAAGTTCCGGTTCGCAGGAACGTAGCCGGAGGTGCTCGAGGATCTTGTAGTCGGAAACAGTCTGGCCGATCCTCGGAATCTCCACGGACGTGTAGGATTCCTACGGGACGAACAGCAGACAGGACGGCGGCAAGGTACGGCGCGGTGAAGCGAGAGTCAAATTGTCAAATGGGTGTTGAACCTGGAAAAGGTGGCGATACGGCATTTCCCCGCACTCTACCACTGCCTTTACCACTCTGGTAACCTGCAGCAGCACTCTGATCACCCTCAGTATTTTGTCCTGTTCATCCCTCGGAATTTCCCGCCTACCGGATTGTCTGATGGCGTCGGCAATGCGCAACAAGAACTGGCCAATATCGTCACGCTTCGTTTCCGGGGCTGAAGCATGCTGACGAAAGATTTTGTTGGTCCTGCTGTTAAACATCACCTGTGCACTGATCGCCCGGGCTAAGCTTTGGACGGTCGATCTACGAGGCGGTCGGGTGACCTGTTTTTCGGATTTCTTGAGGATCTGGTAAATCGCCGCAGGGGTAATACCCGCCCTCTTAGCCAGCTCAAATTGCGAGATTCCGAAGGTGTCCAGGATATCACGAATCAGGTTCTGGATCCCTGTGTGGGTATGGGGGTAGCTAGATATAGAGAGGGCCTGGTCTCGTTCTACGCCAGGCCCTCGCCTATTACTACCTGGCCTTTAGCGTCGCCCGGAATTGGAATGGACGATGTTGCCAACAGGGGAGGGGGCGGAAACTGGTGGATTGTGAAGGAAATGCCCATAATGTGGAGGCGATCTTCGCACCGACAAGGGTGACGCCCCTTCTCCCTCCCGAAGGCCTTGCGCGTCTACCTCCGCTGGTGTATCTTTCCGGTTCAGACATCGCTACCTGATGGCTACTCAGCCTGGGAGCCGCAGCTCTTGACCCCGGTTTGTGCTCCTTCGTTGTAGAGCCCAATTCGACCAACCTCCCGGAGAACCAACGCAAAGGTGTTCCATGGTGAGAAACGTTCGATTGCTTCTCCTTGCTGCAATACTCACGGGCATTCTATCGTGTTCGCGCGACACACGCCCGTTCGATGTGAGGGTCAAAGAGGTGCTCAGCGAGGGGCTTACTGAATACGGCGTCAAAGGGGGGTCGGCGGCAGTGATCATGCCCGATGGTAGCGTACATAGAATAGTCGCCGGCTTCTCACATGACACCGTTGCCATTCACCCTGATATGCTCTTCGCTATCGGGAGCATAACCAAGAACGTCGTCGCGACACTTGTCCTCCAGCTCGCTGAAGAGGGGGCGCTCACCCTGAACGATCCATTGTACCAATGGTTGCCGGCGTATCCCTTCGTCGATAGCACCATCACCATACGGCAGCTCCTGAACCACACCAGTGGCCTCTACATGTTCTGGGACAACCAGAAGATCTGGGACGACCTTAAGCAGTATCGAGACAGCGTCTTTTCCCCTGAGACTGTCCTTACATATATCCGGGATCCCTATTTCAGCCCCGGCAAAGACCACCGGTATTCAAACACGAACTATCTGTTGCTGGCGATGATCTGTACGCGTGCAACACACTCCACCCTGTCTGCAGAGTTCCGTCGGCGCTTCTGGGCTCCGCTGAGAATCGAGAATGCCTGGCTTTCCCTCGAAGAACAAATACCACGGAATCTCGCTCATGTCTGGGGAGACAACTTCGAGAATGATGGTTCATCAAGGGACCTGACATTTCTCCCGCGCACGTCCCATGAGAGTATTACGTATGGATCGTCCGGCCTTTTCATGACTGCTGAAGACCTTCGATCCACTCTGGCGGGTGGTGAGCAGGCAGTGGGCCACATGGGAGGGAACATCGGAACAACTGCTTCAATGGTGTACTCCCGCAGATACGGTGTGAGTGTGGTCGTCATGGTCAATGCATATCATCTCAAATGCATCAGCAAGCTCACGGAAGAGGTGGGCAAGATCACTCTTGATTATCTGGCATCAGAGGAGCGATAGGTCCTCGAGAACCTGTAGCGCCGGGGGGGAGAACGGACGGAATGAGGAAGGGGCCCGCCTCGTGAATCCTCGAACAGCCCCTTCTCGGTGCCCGGAACAGGACCCGACGATGTTGCGAACATTGATATCGTCGGGAGCTGGTGGATTCTGAAGGAACTGCCTCTGCAGAAGAGGCCCCGGGGATCCGGAATCGGTGACGCTGTCCCATCCCAGCTGTTTCGTGGCGGCCGTCTTGCATTTGCACATTCACTCCAGTATGTTGCGAACATACCCCGGTGCCCGATGGTGCCCCAGCCGATGGGCCGCGACCGGAGGACCCTGTTCCAGTACCTCGTTCTAGAGCCCGCCTCGACGACCCTTTCGGAAACTTGAAGCAGCGGAACAGTCGGCCGGAGAACGTGGGTGCCTCGGTCTACGGAGCAAGAACCAACCACACAAGGGTTGTACGTATGAGGTGGCAGCGACGACCACTCCGGATCGTGTGTCTTCTTGCGCCGTTACTTTTTGAGTTTGTCTACGCACAAGTAGGAGTGAAGGCCGGCATTAGTCTTTCAGGTTTGTTGTCATCAAACCCCGACGACTTTAGACCGTTTTTGGGACACGAAGTGGAATGGATTCAGTATGGCGAAAGCAAGAGTGTTATCGGCATCCAGATAGGTCTCTTCTATTCAATAAAAATATCCGAGTACTTCGATCTTCAACCGGAGGTGAGCTACGTTCAAAGAGGATACTGGTTCGATCAAACACCATCATATGATGCACGCTATGTCGTCAGCATTGACTATCTCGCACTACCAGTCACCATCAGATACAAACTTCCGATAGACGCCTTTCCGATGCATGTCTTCACGGGCCCCTATGTCGCAGTCAAACTGAGTGCGAACGGACGTATCGAGTACGAAGGGAAAGAGGAAGTGAAATCTCTGGCTAGTGTGAAGGCGTTTGACTATGGCCTCGTGACGGGGTTTGGTTCTCACCTTGACATAGGGGCGGGACAAATGATCGTCGATCTACAGTTCAACTGGGGATTGCATAACATGATGTCTCAGCCAAGCAATTATGTCGATCTGTATGAAGATCCTGGAACGGTGAGGAATCTCGCATTCGCTCTTGTTATCGGCTACAGATTTGATGGCACGATTCGGAGGTAACAGGCTGTGAGAGAATGTGTTTCTGGAATTGTCATAGACTCATTTCTTCTTCTGTTTTCAGCATGCTCCTATTTCTCACCGGAAGTAGAAAGTGTCCCGGACGTAGATGCTGAGCTCAACAGGATTATTGCGACAAACGGCATACCATCCGTTGCGGCAGCCATAGTCAAGGGCGATACTATCATATGGCAGCGCTATTATGGGTTTGCAGATTATGAGAATCGAACAGCAGCACAGAGTGAGACGATCTATGAGTTAGCCTCTGTGTCAAAGCTCGTCGTGGTCACGGCGGTGATGCAATTGAAGGAACGAGGACTCATTAACCTCAACGCAGACATCAACACCTATCTGCCGTTCAAGGTTCGCAATCCACATTGTCCCGAATACGCTATCACATGCCTTCATTTGCTCACACATACGTCGGGGTTGGCATGGCCAACCGATGAGGATGGAATCCCGGGATTCTACGATTACTATCCTCTTGATTCCGCGCCGCCAATGGGTCAATGGCTACCGCGGTATATCCTTACGAGTGGGGACCACTACCGTGCGACGGTATGGAAAAACTCCACGCCAGGAACACGGGAGCAGTATTCGAACATCGGTGCCGCACTCTTGGCGTACATTGTCGAAACAGTAACCGGATCTGATTTTGCCACCTACTGTAAGAGGAACATCTTTGAACCACTCGACATGAACAACACGAGCTATGCCTATTCCGATCTCGATATGAACAAGGTTGCCAGAATCTACGGAGACAACTACGCTGCCATCGGCTACTATCGCCAGCTTCATTTTCCGGCGCATAGTCTCAAAAGCACAGTGAAAGATTTTGCTCATTTCATGGCTGCATATATGAACGGCGGTCAACATAACTCGTCCAGAATCCTGAGTGAGACGACGATCAATGAGATTCTCACAATGCATAATCCGGCAAGCGGGACATGTCTGTTGTGGGACTGTGATCTGGGGAATTGGTTTGGACACTCCGGCGGCGAGCCGGGAGTTGCGGCCCGTGCAGAGTTCCAGCGGGATGCCAGAATCGGAATCGTCATATTCTCAAACAAGAGGAACAAGCTTGTGTATCCTGGAATGAAAATTCATGCGGTGATTCGAGGGGAGGCAAGCAAATATCTCCGGAAGTAGCAGCACATAGCCGGGGATCGCGGCCAAACGTCGTATTGGAGGCAAGCGGCCCGGCACAGGAGAATTTCATGCACACAAAGTCACAGCGTTCATCTGTTCTTCGTCGGTAGCAGTCACTCTCGCGACTACCCGGTTGGTTGCGCAACAGGTGGCAGACACCCTTTGCAGAGCAAAAGTCAGTTCACCGGTGCGCAAAGAAGGAGCCGGGCCCACGGTGCTTGTTCATGAAGGACATCACAACTTCCGCACGATGTCGGGCCCACATCGCACGCCAGCGGGAATGAACAATCCGACGGCTCCACAGAATAATCCGTTCCTTCTGAGCAGCATGCACTGGCTGAGTGGTCTCCTCTTGGCGGGGGACACAATCGCTGGGTGATGTACCCTTTTTGCCGCCTTCCCTGATGGCAAGTTTACCGTACACCCAGGAACAGTTCGTGAGGCAGGAGATGAATCCAAAGTTTTCTCTCATCATGCTCTTCGTTCCATCTCTGCTCGGTACATGCCACAGGGCTGCTGCGCCGGAGAGACTCCCATGGTCTCAGGAACTCCAGGCGGCACTGGATAAGGAACTGAAATCCAGCGGGGGGACTGGTGTCTCGGCAGCCATACGAATTGCCGGGGAGGGAGAATGGTCAGGCGTCAGTGGTATTTCCGATATCAAGAGGTCGCAGCCCATAGCACCGGACATGGTGTTTGATGTAGCAAGCGTCGGGAAGACGTTCACTGCGGCTCTTGTTCTTCAACTCGCCGAAGAGGGAAAGCTCTCTTTGGACGATCCACTTCATAAGTGGCTGCCTGATTTTCCAAAGGTCAATCACAACGCTACCATTCGTCAACTCCTCAACCACACAAGCGGTATTTCCCATTTCGCGAAGAACCAACAATACTGGCAGACTGTGTTTGCATATCCAGACAGTCTCTGGGCTCCCGAAGAGGTATTGGCGTTTGTACCGGAGCCCCGCTTCCCCCCGGGGGGAGGGTGGAATTACTCGAGTACAAATTACGTCCTTCTGGGGATGATCATTGAAAAGGTTGGATCAACAACGCTCAGCACACAACTTCGCACCCGCTTTCTTGTGCCGTTTGAGCTTACGAGCATAGTTCCCTCGGTTGGTGACCGCGCGCGCGAATCCCGTGTGCTCGCCCATGGTCATTTTGACCTCAACGGGGATGGGCAACTTGATGACCTGGGGATCATGTCAAGGAATTCACTTTTCAGTTCGGCATGGGCAGCTGGCCCGGTCGTCTCGACAGCCGAGGATCTCGCTCGGTGGGCGGACTACCTCTACGGTGGCCGCATCCTCCAGAGAGAATCACTCGAAGAGATGACGAATTTCTATCGTCCAACTCCTGGTGAACCTCTCATCTCGGGATATGGACTGGGGACGGCAGAGATTCAGGCAGGTTTTCTCAATGGGGAGAGGATGTGGGGGCATCTCGGTTGGAATCCCGGGTACATGACAGCGATGCTCTATTTCCCCGACCGTTCCGTGAGTCTGACGGTTCTCATCAATGACAACAACGAGAAGTGCATCAGCTCCATTACTGCTGGGCTCTGGAATGTTGTCAGGAACCATCTTGGACCCATAAAGGAATAGGTCCGAGATGAAACTTCACCACCAGATAACCGGATCACATCTCGAAGGTCAGGCCAAGTCTAGTTCATTTGAGCGCGTAATCAAGAAGCCCCCTCACGAAGCAAAGAGGGCTTTCTATTCTGTGCCCGAAACCCGTCCCGAACACCGGGCCGGGGTTCGG
>JAGDMK010000220.1 GCA_017860635.1 Bacteroidota bacterium | reverse complement strand
GCAAAGGCGACGAGCGCCAGGATGAGGAGTTTCATAGAGCCCGGCCGGCTCCAGCCACACTACAGCATGAGCATGGCGTCACCGTAACTGTAGAACCGGTAACCCTCCTTGATTGCCTTCTTGTACGACTTCATGATCAGGTCACGGCCCCCGAACGCCGCCGCAAGCATAAGCAGCGTGGACTCGGGCATGTGGAAGTTGGTGACCAGCTTGTCCGTGATCTTGAAATCATACGGGGGGAAGATGAACTTGTCCGTCCACCCCCGGTTCGCCTTGAGATGGCCGTCCGTCGTTACCGAGGACTCCAGAGCGCGGCAGGTACTGGTCCCCACCACAAACACATTACAGCGGCTGTCGATGGTTTTGTTGACAACCTGGACAGTGGACTCCGGAATTTCGTAGTATTCCGAGTCCATCTTGTGTTTCGTGAGGTCTTCCACCTCGACCGGGCGGAAGGATCCCAGTCCGACGTGCAGAACGACGGGGACGATCTTGACGCCCTTGCGCTTCAGGGTGCTCATCAGACGCTTCGTGAAATGCAGTCCCGCTGTGGGCGCAGCCACGGCACCGATGGCGCGAGCGAAGACAGTCTGATAGGTATCCTTGTCCTTCTCGGTCGGGTCCCGTTTGATGTAGTACGGCAGGGGCATCTTGCCGATACGGTCGATGATCTTGAAGAAATCACCGGTGACATTGAACCTGACGGTGCGCCCGCGGGATGTGGTATTGTCGATCACTTCACACCACAGGCGCCCGTCATCGAAAAAGATCTTGTTGCCGATGCGGACTTTGCGGGCGGGGTCGACGATGACGTCCCAGATGTTCTCTTCTTTGTTCAGTTCGCGGAGGAGGAAGACTTCGATTTTCGCGTTCGTCTTTTCCTTGCGCCCGAACAATCGGGCGGGAAACACCTTGGTCTCATTCACGACCAGGCAATCCCCCTTTTTGAAGAACTGGGTGATCTCGCTGAACCGCATACCGGTGATCGTCTCTTCCGACCGGTTGAGGACCATCAGGCGCGCGGCGTCGCGCGGGTTCGCGGGATACCGGGCTATCAGGTTCCTGGGGAGAGGGTACCGGAAGTCTGAAAGCTTCATACGGCTTCACTCCTGAAAGTGATATACAGCACCCGCACGTCCCCGCAGCAGGGGCGTGCGGGCAGGAATGCGGAGGATTATTTCTTCCGCTTTGGTTTTGCCTTCGCCGGCTTCTTTGCCGTTGCTTCCACCTTCGGTGCATCGGCAAGTGCGGCACGGGCTGCGGCCAGTCGGGCGATCGGCACGCGGAACGGCGAACAGCTGACGTAGTTCTGGTTGATCATGTGGCAGAACTCGACGCTGGACGGTTCCCCGCCGTGTTCGCCGCAGATGCCGACCTTCAGTTTCGGGCGGACACTCCGGCCTTTTTCGACAGCGATCTTCATGAGCGATCCCACACCCGTGCGGTCCAGCACTTCAAATGGATCCTTCGGATAGATCTCCATCTCGACGTACGGCATCAGGAAACGGGCTGCATCATCCCGGCTGACACCGAGCGTGGTCTGGGTGAGGTCGTTCGTCCCGAAGCTGAAGAACTCGGCCACGCTCGCTATCTCGTCTGCCGTCAACGCACCGCGCGGAATCTCAATCATGGTCCCGACCAGATACGGGAAGCGCACGCCTTTTTCCTTCATCACCTCAGCAGCGACACGGCGCACGATCTTCTCCTGGTGGGCGAGCTCCTTCACGTGCCCCACCAGCGGGATCATGATTTCCGGCTCGACTTTGATTCCCTTCTGCTTCACGTTGGCCGCGGCCTCAAAGATCGCCCGCGACTGCATCTCGGTGATTTCGGGGAAGATGATACCCAGACGGCAGCCCCGGAACCCGAGCATCGGGTTGAATTCATGCAGCCCTTCCACGCGCGCATGGACTTTCTCATACGTGATGCCCATCTGCGCCGCCAGCTCGCGTTGCGCTTTCTCCTCATGCGGCACGAACTCGTGGAGCGGCGGATCGATCGTACGGATCGTGACAGGCCGGCCATCCATCGCCACAAAGATGCCCTCGAAATCCTCGCGCTGCAGAGGCAGCAGCTTCGCCAGCGCCGCTTTCCGCGCCTCCACCGAATCGGCCAGGATCATCTCGCGCATCGGACCGATTTTGCCTTCGCCGAAAAACATGTGCTCGGTCCGGCATAAGCCGATTCCCTCAGCGCCGAACGCAACGGCGTTGCGGGACTGATCCGGCTGGTCCGCGTTTGTCCTGATCTTCAACCGGCGGTACTTATCGGCCCAGTCCATGATCTTCTGGTACTCCTGGTAGATCGGAGCATCTTTCGGATCCAGGGTCTTGTCGATGAGCACCTGAAGCACCTCCGACGGCTTGGTGGGCAGCTTTCCTTCGATCACCTCGCCCGTGGTTCCGTCGAGTGAAATCCAATCCCCTTCGCGGATCGTCTTTCCCTTCACCTTCATCGTGTGGGTGGCATAGTCGATTTCCAGCTGAGAGCAGCCGGCCACACACACCTTGCCCATCTGGCGGGCAACGAGGGCGGCATGGGAGGTCATTCCGCCGCGGGCGGTGAGGATACCTTCGGCGGCATCCATGCCTTTGATGTCCTCCGGCGACGTTTCGATGCGGGTGAGGATGACTTTCTCGCCCCGCGACTTCCACTCTTCTGCATCGGGAGCATTGAACACCACGCGGCCCGTCGCTGCGCCAGGACCGGCGTTCAGACCCTTTGCCAGAAGGCGGCCACCTTTCACCGCAGCTTCCTTCTCCTTCAAGTCGAATACCGGACGGAGCAGCTGGTTCAGCTGATCCGGTTCGATGCGCATCAATGCTTCCTTGTCCGAGATCAGCCGCTCGGTGACCATGTCCACTGCAATCTTTATCGCGGCGAATGCGGTCCGCTTGCCCACACGGCACTGCAGCATGTAGAGCGTGTCCTGCTGGATGGTGAACTCAACGTCCATCATGTCACGATAATGCTTCTCCAGTTTCTTGCGGATCGCATCCAGCTGTTTGTAGATCCGGGGGTTGTTCTCCGCGAGCTTGGAGATTGGAAGCGGCGTGCGGGTCCCCGCGACCACATCTTCGCCCTGCGCATTCATGAGGAACTCGCCATAGAAGACGTTGTCGCCCGTGGCTGCATCGCGCGTAAACGCCACGCCGGTACCGGAGTCTTCGCCCATGTTGCCGAACACCATCGATTGCACGTTCACTGCGGTGCCCCAGGATTCCGGGATATCGTACATCTTCCGGTAGGCGATCGCACGGTCGTTATTCCACGACCCGAACACGGCGCCGATTGCGCCCCACATCTGTTTCACGGGATCCTGAGGGAAATCGTGCCCGGTCTTCTCCTTGATCGCCGCCTTGAACTGTCCGACCAGGTCTTTCATGTCGTCGGCATCCAGCTCGGTGTCGAGATGAACACCCTTGGCCTTTTTCTTCGCTTCGATGATGACCTCAAACGGATCGATCTCGTCCTTGTGGACCGGCTTCAGACCGAGCACCACATCGCCGTACATCTGCACGAACCGGCGGTACGAATCGTATACGAACCGGGGGTTCTTCGTCCGCGCGACCAGACCTTCCGCGACCGTATCGTTCAGACCGAGGTTCAGGATGGTGTCCATCATGCCGGGCATGGAAGCGCGTGCGCCCGAGCGGACGGAGACCAGCAGCGGGTTTTTGGGATCGCCGAATTTCGCTCCCATAGCCCCTTCCGTCTTTTTCAGGGCGGCTTTGACCTCTGCGGTCAGGGATTTGGGATAGGTCTTCTTGTTATCGTAGTAATAGGTGCAGACTTCGGTGGAGATCGTGAAGCCGGCGGGCACGGGCAGGCCGATGTTCACCATCTCCGCCAGATTCGCGCCCTTGCCGCCAAGCAGCGCCTTCATAGCGGCGCGCCCTTCGGCTTTCTTCTTGCCAAAAAAATACACGTATTTCTTCATAGATGATCCTCATGTGTGTTGTGTCGTTTGAGTGCTTCTGCAAAATGCAGTATAAGTGTGCGTGTCAGTTCATGTTCTGCGTTGCGCATGCGTTCCGGATGCCACTGGACGAGCAGAAAGAAAGGCCGTCCTGCCGGGTTCTCCCATTCCAGCGCTTCAATGACCCCATCGGTCGAACGGGCTGCGATGCGCAAGCCTTTCCCGGGCCGTTCGACGGCCTGGTGGTGCGCCGAGTTCACTTCCCCCTGATGCACACCGGCAATGGACTCGAGCAGGGTGCCGGCTTCAATCACGACGCCGTGCACTCTGTCGCCTTCCGCTGTGGAGGAGTGGCTGGCGAAACCGGCCGGCTCCAGATCAGGGACAAGTGTTCCGCCGAGAACGACATTGGTCAGCTGAGTGCCGCGGCAAATTCCCAGGAACGGAATGTTCTGCTCAATGGCCTGGTTGATGATGCGCGATTCGAATGCATCCCGTTCCGGATTCGGTATCTCACATTGCGCAACTGCGTCCTGCCTCCCGTACAACGCCGGATTCACATCCACACCGCCGGAAACAACAAGCCCGTTACAGCCCGCCAGCGGATCGCCAGTCGCGCGTGAGTACGAAAGGATCCGGATCTCTGCATCCGGAATCCACCGGGCCAGCCAGTGTGTGTAGTTGGCCGACTTCACGTGCGAGCTCATGGGATCAGTCAAGGCGATCACAGGCTTCATGCAGCTCTCCCGATGCATGCATCCAGATGGGCTTCCAGAAGTCCGGCCGGGGAGGTGTGCACAGCAAGCACCGCTGCAACCACCCGCAGTCTGGCCGCGAGCGTGTCCAGAGCTCCCGGCACAGAGTGCAGCCGGGTCAGATCCTTTTCAGTCGTCATGAGCACTTCAGCATCGAGCCGATCAGCTTCTGCAAGTATCGATTCTATGTCACGTGCCGCATACCGGTAATGATCCCTGTAGCGAATGTGCCCCGCGACGTCGACACCCAGATCCCGCACGTCATGTTCGAACTGCTGCGGTTTACCGATGCCGCTGAGCAACAGGCAACGTTTCCCGCGGCAGAGAGCAATCTCTGCCGCTTCACCCGATGTGGACTTGAGCGCGGCAATCTGCCGCGAAGTGTACACTATTTCTCCGTCATACCAGCGGCGGATCCTGTATTCCCATGGAACAGTACCCGGCAGCGACCGGACATGGGTAAACACCAGGAGCGATGCACGCTGCATGCTGCTCAGCTGTTCCCGCCGGCGTCCCGCGGGCAGCATCGGCTCCCGCGTAAGGTCGCAGCTCGCATCCACGACCAGAATATTCAGATGGCGGCCGATGGCCCTGTGCTGGAATGCATCGTCCAGCACCAGGATATCCGGATGAAAGCGCGCCAGCGCAACCTCTGCTGCTTCTGTACGCCGCTCGCCGACAATCACGGGCACGCCGGGAAACGCGTGCGAAAGCTGAACAGGTTCATCTCCCCCTTCGTCGGCACCGAGCACGTGGCCGTTGCCATCGGAAACCACACGCACACCGCGCGATGTCCGTCCGTAGCCCCTGCTGATGAGCGCCGGGCGGGCATCCCTCGAGAGGAGGTAGTTCGTGATCCAGCCAACCAGGGGCGTCTTTCCTGTACCGCCTGCCGTCATATTTCCCACCGCAACCACGGAAACCGGCGGTTAGGCGACATTGCGGAGGAGCACTCCGGCGCCGTACACCCAGGATAGGGGCGCAAGCGCGTTAACGGTTGTAGCCCTCCTCTTTCAACTCCCGTTCCACCTGTTCCAGCTTGTCCTGTGCCTTGTACGTCGTGTGCAGCTGTTTCAACAGGAGCAGCATCTGGACTTTGTCATCGTGCAGACGGCGATAGGGATCGCTGGAGGTGTATCCCCTGGGATCCTGCTTCCGAAGTGCCGCGATGCGCGCATCCGTCGCCTTGATCCCTGCTGTCAGCGTCCGCTCGGCTGTCTGATCCCTGTCCACTTTCATGTAGGCGCGGCCGAGGATCCGATAGAAGCTGCTGATATACGGAGAGTCCCCGTACTTCTCGATGGAACTTTTCGCCGACTTGATGACCGACTGAAAATCGCCGACGTCAAAATACGCGCGTGCGAGGTTGTAGTACTGGCGGTCGAATGGATACCGCTCGGCGTATTTCCTCGCGTACTGCAGAAAACCCCTGTCATCATTGAGCTGCACAGAGAGATCGCAGAGGCGGTCGTAGAGCTCCGCCTCATTCACGCCGCGGCTTTCCAGCCGGGCGAACTGTGCACGGGCTGCCCGCAGCCGCTCAAGCCGCAGCTTGCTCTTCTCGGGCTCCATCTGCGCGCGCTCGTAGTGCAGCTGCGCAAGCTCGCGAACCGGCTCATGATAGAGCGAGTCCATGGATGCAGCCCGGGCAAACAGGGCCATCGCACTGTCGAGTTGTTGCTCGACCCGGTATTGCTGCGCCCGTGCGAACCATCCCTCCTTCGTTGCCGGAGCCGGTGCAGGCACTTCACGCACGGAGTCGGACGAAGGTCCGCACCCCGCCGCCCAGAAGAGAAGCAGGAGCCCTGCCACTGCTCCACCGCATCCACCCCTGCGCGCAGCACGTGTCATTATCGTTCTGCCGTTCATGCAGCCCCCCGGTATGAGAGGATGGATTCCGCCACCTTTCGCGAAGCACCGGGTCCCCCCAGCCGCTCGCGGATCCCAGACAGGGCAGAGCGCATCTGCGTCTGCGTGTGCGCGTCGAAAAGAAGCGGTTCCACCTCCCGGATCATGTTCTTCTCGGTGCACTCTCCCTGGATCAGTTCAGGCACTACTCCTTTGCCGGCGACGATGTTCACCAGACCGATATGAGGCACATCCACGAGCGTGCGTCCGATTGCATAGGTGACCGGTGACGTCCTGTACACAACGACGAAAGGGGTGCCGTACCAGCCTATTTCCAGTGTCGCGGTCCCGGATGTCACGAGGGCCGCGTCGGCCGACTGCATCAGTGCATGAGTGTCACGTTCGATCATGCGTATCCAGGGTTCCTGCGCGATATGTTTCCGCACCACCGACGGATCAAGATTCGGCGCGAGGGCCACCGCGACATCCAGCGGATGCTTCTGCCAGAGTCCGCGCGCAGCCCCGACCATAGCCGGAAGAATGCGCTCGACCTCCTGAATCCGGCTCCCCGGAAAGAGACCCAGGAGGGGCGTGCCCTGCGTGAACCCTTGTTCCTGTCTCCAGGCCTCGCGGGACGGCAGCAGTGCAAACTGCTCGACGAGGGGGTGGCCGACAAACTGGACAGGCACTCCGGCCTTTCTGTAAATCTCCTCTTCGAACGGGAAGATCACATGCATTCTGTCCACAACCCGCGCGATGGTCTTCACTCTCGCCCGGTGCCAGGCCCACACCTGCGGACTGACATAGTAGAAGACTGCCGCCCCCGCCTCTTTCGCCACGCGTGCGAACCGGAGGTTGAAGCCCGGATAGTCAATCAGCAGCACCGTATCGGGCTTGCGGGCAGCGACGGAATTCTTCAGCATCCGTTCGGTGGCCATCACGGTACGAAGGTTTCGCGCCACTTCCAGGAATCCCATGAAGGCCATGGTGCGCATATCCACCATGACCTCCATCCCCTCCTTGCGCAGCATCTCTCCCCCCATGCCGAACACCTCCACATCCGGCTGCATCCGTTTCAGCTCGCGCACAACGCCGGAGCCGTGGAGATCACCGGAGGCCTCTCCGGCTATGAGCATGATCCGGCGCCCCATGGTCAGCCCGTGACTGAACGGACCACATAGACACCGACGACGAGGAGCGTCACCAGTGCCATTGCCTGAAGAGTACGCCGTTCTGACGCCAGCCCCTCCGCAATGTTCATCCTCTTCGGAGGAGGATCCTCGGTTCTGTAGGGAGTCAGGCGGGGCAGAAAGCGAGGCACATGTTTCCGGTAATCATCATAAGCCCCACCGAACTGAGCGGCCAGGTACTCCTCCTCACGCGAGATGATGAGCGAGTACTGAACATAGAACCAGACGACCGCCGCGAGGAGAAGCCACGGAAAGAGGGCCATGGACATCACTCCGACCCCCGCATACATGATCATGTTGCCGAGATAAAGAGGATTCCGTACATGTGCGAACGGACCTGTGGTGATTAGGTACGTCCCTCCCACCCGTCCGGTCGTCCGGGTCTCCGCACCGGCGATGGAGACTCCCCAGAAACGGATACCTTCGCCGAGGACGACCATGGCGAAGCCAACCACCAGACTCGTGATCGTGGGTCGCGCAAAGAGTACCATCACCACGAGGAACGGGAGCGGGGTGTAGCTTCTGTACCGGAATATCCAGGCGCGTATGTCGAACGGCGCACTCATGCTTCCACCATGTACGCCTCGCGGCGTTTGCGCTCAGCGCGCGCCCGCGGGCGGAGCCTGCGGTGCGCACAATCGATTGCAAGACGCCGGCGGATTTCCCCGAACGATCCGAAATGATAATACGTGATATTCTGCTGCTGACACCAGGTCTGCAACCGGCCCCGGGCGAAGACGATGTCGGCATATTCAGCCGGGCACGGATCACTGTGACCGTCGCCCGCATAGATCAGCACGTCCCCTTCTCCTGCAGTGCCGAGCATCAGGTTCCTCCTGCACTGCGCACATCTGTCGCATTCGGTATTGGCAAAGGGAAAGGTGGCGTGTTCGCGCAGAGATGTTCCGCTCTCGTCCGGCAGCCAGCTCGTGCTCTCTGTCACCACGCGGACCTCATCCCATCCCGCATCGTGAAGCATCCGGCGGACAGATTTCCCGGTATTGGCGCACAGGATTGTCGTCGCTATCGACTGCTCCCTTGAGAATGCAAGGAGGTCGGCCAGCTCAGGGTCAATGGTACCCGGAGGATTCTCGGCGTCCCGGCTGGCAGTCAGTCGTTCCACATCAAGCAGTACGTGCAGAACGCGACTCATGCGGAGGCCAGGGAAGCGGACGCGATCTGTGTGCCTTCATTGAATCGCACCGTCACGAGTTTGGAGACTCCCTCTTCCTCCATGGTCACGCCATACAGGGCGTTCGCAGCCTCCATCGTCCGTTTGTTGTGCGTTACGACGATGAACTGGGTATTGACGGAGAACTTGCGGAGAATGCGCGTAAACCGGTCAACGTTTGCGTCATCCAGCGGAGCGTCAACTTCATCCAGAATGCAGAAGGGGCTTGGTTTCACCAGATAGATCGCAAAGAGGAGCGCGGTCGCGGTCAGCGTCTTTTCCCCTCCGGAGAGGAGGTCGATGGACGTCGGACGTTTTCCCCGGGGTTTGGCCACGATTTCGATCCGCGCCTCGAGAGGATCAACCTCTTCTTCCAGCCGCAGGTCGCACTCGTCTCCGGGATCGAACAGGCTTTTGAACGTGTCGATGAAATTCGTGCGAATGAGCTCAAAGGTATCCAGAAACTTCTTCTGAGCCGTTGCGTTGATCTCTTCGATCGTCGCCAGGAGAGTCTTCTCCGCCTCAATAAGATCTTTCCGCTGGCCCGTCATGAACTCCAGGCGTGTCTTCTCCTGCGTGAATTCCTCATACGCGGCAAAGTTGATATTGCCGAGTGTCCGCAACCTGTCTTTGAGTCCCTGGATTTCCTCCCGGAGAGCGGCAAAATCCACGAATTCCGATTCAGGGTATGTTTTCAGCTCCAAGGTGAGTTCGAATTCCTCACGGGCGCGGTCGATGAGATGTTGCGCATTGGCTTTCAGGTCGGTGATCTTGAGTTCGATTTCGTGGAGGGTGCGCAGCGAGTCGTCATGCGCACGGCGCTGGTCGCGTATGCGCAGCTCTGCGGCATGAATCTCGTCGCGCTGTCTGGCTGTCTCCTGTTCCACTTCTGCGCGGTGCGATTCAAGCAGCGCGAGATCCTGCTGCAACTGCTCCAGCTCCTGGCGGTTGCCCTCTACGCCCTGCTGCACTTCCACGATTGACACGCGTGCCTGTTCAGCATCCGCCTGGTGTTTCTGCAGCGTCTCCAGGATTCCCGCGATGGCCCCGTCTGCACGCTGGAGGTCGTTCTCCGA
>JAGDMK010000392.1 GCA_017860635.1 Bacteroidota bacterium | reverse complement strand
CGATGATCTTGATGGAGTTCTTGTTTGCGCCGACGGTACCATCGGCGCCGAGTCCGTAGAAGATTCCGCGGAAGACATCGTCCGCTTCCGTGGAGAACGACGGATCGACATCCAGACTGGAGTTGGTCACGTCATCGATGATGCCGACAACAAAGTGGTTCTTCGGCTTAGCTTTGACAGACCGTAGCGACCGCCGATGACGCGCGGCATAGTCTTCACCGGCGCCGTCCCGTCCATGATCCCTTCGTTCAGGGCACTCACGACATCCAGATACAGCGGCTCGCCAAGTGAGCCCGGCTCTTTGGTCCGGTCGAGCACCGCAATCTGCTTCACCGTGGGAGGAAGCGCGGCAAGGAAGTGTTTCACGGAGAAGGGACGATAGAGGTGGACCTTCAGCAATCCGAGATTCGCGCCTTTGGTGTTCATGTATTCCAGGGCTTCCTGCGCAGCTTCGGCGCCGGAGCCCATGATCACGATCACCTTTTCCGCTGTCGGCGATCCCACGTATTGGAAGAGCTTGTACTCGCGTCCCACCAGTTGCAGCTTTCGCGGCCCTGGAAGAATACGTCCGGATTTTGTGCTGTGCCCCGCATGACCGGACGATCGGGGGAAAGACCGCGCAGCCGGTGTGCAGCGACGAGGTCGTCGCTCACGAGCGCACGCATGTCGTCGTCAGTCAGCTGTTCGATCTTCTGTACTTCGTGCGAGCTGCGGAAGCCATCGAAGAAATGAATGAACGGAACGCGCGCCTCGAGGGTCGCTGCCTGCGAGATGAGCGCGAAATCCATGATCTCCTGAATGCTGTTCGATGCGAGCAACCCGAATCCCGTGGAGCGGGTGGCCAGGACGTCGCTGTGATCGCCGAAAATCGAGAGCGCATTGGCAGCGACCGAACGGGCAGAGACGTGAAAGACGGTTGATGTGAGCTCGCCGGCGATCTTGAACATATTCGGGATCATCAGGAGAAGACCCTGTGATGCCGTGAAGGTCGTCGAAAGGGCACCGGCCTGCAGCGCCCCGTGCACTGCACCGGCTGCACCGCCTTCGCTCTGCATCTCTGTTACGGAAGGGACTGTCCCCCACAGGTTCTTCCGTCCTTGTGCTGACCACTCATCCGCCCACTCTCCCATGTTGGAGGACGGCGTGATGGGATAGATCGCAATGACCTCGTTCAGCTTGTGCGCTACATAGGCCGCCGCTTCATTGCCGTCAATCGTGACTTTATTTCGTTCCATCGTTCTTCCTTGACAGTTTCGAGGTGAATAGTGCCGGTTCTTCTATTATATGCAGTCTTATGTTCCACCGCCAATAGCATGCCAGAATTATCTGCAATTACGGCAAGTGAGAGGCATTTTGGCGGGGGAAATTCCAATTTTTAGGAAAAGAGCGGGAAAGAATGGGAAAGAAACATGCAGATGCGCCATAGCGCGGGACGACCATGAAACCAGAGGACACCGTCACTGGTCGTTCTGCCGGCGGGCGTCACGGAACATCAGCCGGGTCAGCGATCAACAGTACTCTCTCATGAGACAACGGCGCTCAGCCGCCGGCAATCCACAGCCACCCCTGTGCGACAATAAAGCACACCGCAACACCGATTCCAAGAGGGAGAAGCGTCGCAAGCGCTGTCCACTTCACACTCCCGGTTTCTTTGTAGATGGTGAAGATGGTCGTGGAGCATGGATTGTGCAGGAGACTGAAGAGCATGAGGCAGATGCCGGTGACTGTCGTCCACCCTCCCTGCCGCAGAATCTCCGCCGTTACCATTGAAGAATCGGCTTCAAACATCACCCCCGCGCCAGCACCGACACCGTTCATGGCTGACGTGAGCACCGTCAGCATGAGCACTGTCGGTATGACGATCTCATTCGCAGGGATCGCGATGATATACGCGAGGAGAATCACTCCGTTCAGTCCGATGAGCAGGCCAACCGGATCAGCCCAGCGTATGAAATGCTCCGCCACCGTCACGCCACCCACCGTCACGTTTGCCACCAACCATATCACCACTCCTGCAGGTACGGCAAACACCACAGCACGCCAGAGCACAAACACTGTTCTGTCGATCAATGATGTGTAGAGCGTCTGCAGAATGCGCGGCGGACGGTACGGCGGGAGTTCCAGACTGAACGCCGAGGCCTCACCCCGCAACACCGAACGGGAAAGAAACCAGGAGACGACCAGGCTCAGGCTCACCCCGAGCACCGCAACGAACACCACGGCGCCGGCGGAGACGATGCCCGCAAGATACGCGGGAGCAAGCGCACCGACGAAGATCGACGCCATCAGGATCTGCGTCGGCCACCGGCCATTGCACAGAGAGAAGTTGTTCGTAATGATGGCAATCAGCCGTTCACGCGGACTGTCGATGATCCGCGTTGCAATCACGCCGGCCGCATTGCATCCGAATCCCATTGTCATGGTCAGCGCCTGCCTGCCATGAGCACCCGCACGCCGGTAGAGCGCATCCATGTTGAAGGCTACCCGCGGGAGATACCCGAAGTCCTCAAGCAGTGTGAACACAGGAAAGAAGATCGCCATGGGCGGAAGCATCACACTGATGACCCA
>JAGDMK010000060.1 GCA_017860635.1 Bacteroidota bacterium | reverse complement strand
GCAGTACGACCCATTCGTCAGACAGCCGCGTAACGCAACAGGGACCCCGCAAGGGTCCCTGTTGCGTTCCTGGACGCTCATCCCGATGGTGGCGCGCTCTGCTTGACATCGATGATGGGCAATTGTCGTCAGTGATGGGCGAGAAGTCGCTGCTGCGTTGACCCGGCAGCCCGCTGCCTATCGCAGCAGTCCCCTGACTGAATCGATGAGCCAGTACGCGCCGGCGGCCACGAGCGCCGACATCGGGATGGTCAGGATCCACGCCCACACCATAGCACCTGCGATGCCCCAGCGGACTGCAGAGAAGCGTTTCGTGGCTCCAACTCCCATGATGGCCCCGGCGATGGTGTGCGTTGTGCTTACCGGGATGCCGCCGAATGCCGTCATGAGCAGCGTTATTCCTCCCGCCGTTTCCGCACAGAAACCATCTGACGGCTGGAGCTTTGTGATTTTCGTGCCCATCGTCTTGACAATCCGCCATCCGCCAAACAAGGTGCCGACAGCAATAGCGCTGTACGAGGCGAAGACGACCCACACCGGGACTTCGAATGTCTGCAGGATCCCGGCTGTGACCAGCACCCCCGTGATGATCCCCATGGTCTTTTGCGCATCGTTTGTACCGTGGCCGAGGCTGTAGAGTGCGGCTGAGAGGAGCTGCAGCTTCCTGAATGTACCATCGACTTTGGAATATGCGCGCGCATGGATGATCCAGAGCACGATCACCTGCAGGAGATACCCGAGGACCATGCCGATAACGGGTGCAAGGAAGATGAACAGAAACATTTTCATCCACCCCCCGATCATCAGCACGCTGAACCCCGCATTGACAACCGCAGCGCCGCCATATCCGCCCATCAGCGCGTGCGAAGAACTCGATGGCAGGCCAAAGTACCATGTGATGATATTCCAGGCAATCGCCCCGAGGAGACCGGCCAGGATCACGTATTCGTTGACGCTGCTGAGGTCGACCAGTCCATTGCCGACGGTCCTGGCAATGTGCACATCGAATGCGAAGGCAGCAATCAGATTAAAGAAGGCGGCCCATGCGACCGCTTGCCGGGGTGTCAGGACACGGGTGGAGACAACAGTTGCAATGGAATTCGCGGCGTCATGAAAGCCGTTAAGAAAATCGAAAATCAGTGCGCACAGGATGATGACAGCAACGAGGGTGAGCATGCGGGATGGCTGACGTGTCTACGCGTTCTTGACAATAATCGTCTCGATCACGTTCGCGGCATCCTCGCACTGGTCCGTTGCGGTTTCGAGACTGACGAGCAGCTCCTTTGTCTTGATCAGTTTGATCGGATCTTTACAGGTGTCGAAGAGGTCAGCGATAGCGCGCTCAAAGAGATCATCCGCTTCGTTCTCAATGCTGTTGACCCTGACCAGTGAATCGCGGATGTATTGACCATCCTTGAAATGTCTCAGGTTGAGGATTGCCTTGTGCAATTCGACAACCTGATCGTGGACAAGGCCTGCCAGAGCTTCCTGTTCGGTGGAAATCTTCTTCACCTGATAGAGTGTCAATCGCGTGCTCGCGCCCTGGATGTAATCAAGGATGTCGTCCAGCTTTGAGGCCAGTGCATGAATATCTTCACGGTCAAACGGCGTCAGGAACGTCGCCCCCAGTTCGGAAAAGATGGTATGGGTGATCTCATCCCCCCGGTGCTCCAGTTCCTCGATGCGCTTGATCTTCTGTGCCCGTTCTTCCTTCGATATCGCATTGGACATCAGTTCCCTGAATACCTGTGCAGCTAGGAGAAGGTTGTCCACATCCTTCTCGAAATGCTTGAAGAATTTGTCTTCTTTCGGTATCAACGCATGGAGAATGGATTCAATCCTCATAGGACACCTGGGTGTGAGGTACTATGCTGGAGGACACTCAGCTGCCGGAATGCAATCCGGAGGCAAGGGGAAGCAAGAACAACCAAGAACTGTCAGGCAGAATATACTGCAAATCAAAGAAGCACGCAACTGACAGGAGGGCCTTGTCTGAGACAGGCCTGTCTGAGATTGCGATTGAATCCCTGAATCTGTATCATGGTGCCGCTGGCCGTGCAGGAGTGCCGGCCCATCGTACAGGAATGCAGACAATGACTTCACTGCGCAAGCCAAACAGACTCGCGTCTGAAAAGAGTCCCTATCTCCTTCAGCATGCCACCAACCCCGTTGACTGGTACCCCTGGGGCGAAGATGCGTTTTCAAAAGCGCGTGCCGGAGACCGGCCGATCTTTCTTTCCATAGGATACTCGACCTGCCACTGGTGCCATGTGATGGAAAAGGAGTCGTTCGAGAATCCGGAGATTGCCGGACTCCTCAATACGCTCTTCGTGCCGATCAAGGTGGACCGCGAAGAACGTCCAGACGTTGACCGCATGTACATGGCGGCACTGCAGGCGATGGGACAGCAGGGCGGCTGGCCGATGTCGCTCTTTCTGACGCCCGATCTCCGGCCATTCTACGGGGGAACGTATTATCCGCCGGAGAACCGGTACGGGCGCGCAGGCTTTCCGCACGTGCTTCGCAAAATCGATGAGATCTGGCGCTCCGAACGCAGCAAGGTGCTCGAGTCCGCCGGGAACATCATCGCGCATCTTGAGGAGATTGCCAGGGCCGGCGGAGGAGCAACCGTCGATGCAGAGGCCGTTGCTTCGGAGTGCTTGGAAGAATTTGCGGGGACATATGACGCAGACCGTGGCGGCTTCGGCGGAGCTCCGAAATTCCCCCGGCCGTCGGTGTTCCACTTTCTTGTGATGCATCACTATCGCACAGGAAACCAGGATGCGATCAGAATGACGGACACGAGCCTCCGGGCGATGGCTCGCGGCGGCATGTATGATCACGTCGGAGGAGGCTTCCACCGGTATGCGGTGGATGCAGCGTGGCGCGTCCCGCACTTCGAGAAAATGCTCTATGACCAGGCACAGCTTGTTCAGGCGTATCTGGACATGTATCAGATCACCCGTGATCCGTTTTTTGCCGGGATTGTGTCAGAGACGCTTGGATATGTGCTCCGCGATTTGAAGGGGAGAGACGGAGGGCTGTTTTCCGCTGAGGATGCGGACAGTCCGCGCCCGGAGAACCCGGAAGAACAGGGAGAGGGGGCATTCTATGTCTGGACCCGCGATGAAATCGTCCGACTGCTGCATGACGACGCCTCTCTGTTCTGTTATCACTATGGCGTCGAGGCAGACGGCAATGTGGACATGGATCCCCAGCAGGAATTTACCGGGCGGAATATTCTCTACAGGGCCAATGACGAAGCGGATACCGCGCGTTTCGCGGGGTGCACGGTCGACGACCTCCGGCCCCGCCTGGCTGCCTGCCGGCGGAGACTGTTCGAGGCACGGCTCACACGGCCACGGCCGCTGCGCGATGACAAGATCCTGACCTCCTGGAACGGTCTGATGATCGGAGCCCTCGCCCGGTCGGCTTCTGTGCTGGGCAATCCATCCTACCTTGCCGCAGCAGTACAGGGAGCGGAGTTTATCTTTTCAAAAATGTATGACGTCTGGGGAGGAGTACTCAAAAGGAGATTCCGAGACGGCGAAGCTCGCCATGAGGCCCATCTCGAAGATTATGCCTTCCTGACTGCGGGACTGCTCTCCCTGTACACGGCGTCCGGAGACCCGGCGTGGCTGGAGAGGGCGGTGGATCTCACCGTAACCCAGAATGCTCTGTTCTGGGATGATCAACAGGGTAGTTTTTTCGACACATCCGGCAGAGACAAGAGCGTCCTCCTGCGGATGAAAGAGCGGTATGACGGCGCAGAACCCTCAGGCAACGCGGTGGCTGCGGAGAACCTTTTACGGCTGGCTGCAATCACAGGAAAGGCGGAGTGGCGGGCAAAGGCGGAAGCCATATTCCACTCAAGCGCCCCGTGGCTGGAGCGGCAGCCATCAGTCATGCCCTACATGGTATCGGCGCTCTGTGCAACAGGAATGCCGGACTCACAGCTTGTGATCGTTGGAGAGGGTGATCAGGATGGGACCGTCGCCCTCCGGCAGGAGTTCTTCTCCCGGTTCCTCCCTACGACGGTTCTGCTCCAGTTGGGAAATCGTTCGGAGCAGGAGCGTCTTACACGGATTTCGCCCTCTGTGGCGCAGTTGTCCATGGTGGACGGAAGGCCGACTGCATACCTTTGCGAGAACTTCACCTGCCGGCTTCCCGTCACTGCGCCTGCAGAACTCGGGGCCCTGCTCGATGCACTGCAGCATCCCGCTCCCTGAAAGCCACAGGCTGGTCGCCAACCCCCCGGGGGATGCGCCTTCTTAAGTCCGCTGCCGGTTTGAGATGTACAAGCCGCCACTTCCGAGGAGGAGCATGATCACCGCCTGGACGGCAGTACGGTACGCAATCTCCGGCCCCGCGAAGAGCGCACGGTAGAGGAACCAGATGCCCAGGAGAACCAGGATGGAGTACAGGCCCACCATGATGCGAGTCGCCTTTGCACGGGTGGCGGGTGTGTCCTGGGCGAAGTATCGATTGTACAGAATGAGGCCGGTCATGGCAATCAGACCGAGTCCCGCGAAGATCAACCAGAACACCTGAAACTCTGCCGCCGCTCCCTCCTTGCCGACAAACGGCTTGAGCATGGCTTCGTACATCACGCCGCCCAGGTTCGAGCCGAGCAGGCTTCCCACGACTCCATACAGGAACGCATATCCCATGTACACCGCTTTCCGGTCCTGGGGAGCAACCAGGCCGACATAGCTGTAGTACTTGGGGTGCGCAGTCATCTCGCCGATGGAGAACACTGCGATGCCAAGGATGAATATCCAGACGGTGGTCGCGAACGAGAGACAGACGAATCCGATCACGCCGATGAAGATGCCGATGACCATTGCACGCAGTGGAGGGACGTTCTTGACCAGCCGGCTGACCAGGACCTGCAGCAGGATAATCGTGCCGGCGTTGATCACCGTGACATGCTCTGCATCGAATTGAAGAGGAATGCCGATGGATGCAAAGAACGCATTGACGGGTTCCGGGTTGATGAAGTCACGGAGGAACCAGAGGACTGATCCGAAGTTCTGAAAGTAAAGAATCCAGAATCCCGAGTACGTGAAGATCATCAGCATGAAGCGGGCGTCACCCAGTACTTCCGCGGCACCGGAAAGCACCGCGCGAACGGTCTTCGTATTCTCCGGCCTGGGCGGGTCCCGGTAGAGGAACACCGTTGGCAGGAGCATGAGGGCGCAATAGAGTGACGAAGCGATGAAGACATAATTCCAGGAAAACCCTTTCAGCAGGCTGACTACCAGCGGCGCCAGAAACGCGCCGAGGTTGATCATCCAGTAGTAGATGCCAAACCCGAATCCCGAGTTCTCTTCTGTGGTGGTCCGCGCGATCGTGCCGGAGATGATCGGCTTGAAGAGGCCGGATCCGGTTGCCATGATCAGGAGTGATGTAAACACCGCGCCGTAGCCGGACATTTGCCCGCTCAGGAAGTAGCCTGTGGCCAGGAGCGAGAACGCGATCATCAACATCCGCCGGTATCCATATCGGTCCGCCAGCGCTCCACCCAGGATCGGGAGGATGTATGTGCACGCGTAGATCAATCCCTGCAGAAATCCTACGGATTGCTCGGTGAAGCCAAGGCCGCCTTTGGCGACAGCGTCGGTGAGATAGATTGCGAGGACGGAGTTGAGGCCGTAGTACGCGGCCCGCTCGAACAACTCCATGACATTGGCAATCCAGAACGAGCGTGTATAGCTGCGCACGAGACTGAAGCCCCGGGTTGTGCTCATACGTACGGCTTTCGGCGGTTGAAAAGAAGGGGAGTTAATGCGCCGGGCGGCGAAGTGTCCACCCTGGATGTCGGCTTTTGATATGCTCGGATCCCTGTTCAAGGTCTGAGGCGAGCTGCCTGGCGAACCGCTTAGCCTGATCTCCGTCCAGGAACCAGTCGGAACTCACGCGCCTGTTGCAGAGAAATGTCTTCCTGTAGGTCCGGACAACCCAGGGGGTCCCAAGATTCTTCGGGTTCTCTACAACGACTGAAAATCCGTTGACGGTCTGTCTGGTGGTTTCCACAATGCGGCTTGCGGTATCAGAGGAAATATCGTTCATTTAGTATAGTCAGAAGTGGAGAGAAGAGCAAGCAGATCATGATTGACCTCTTTGTCAACAAAACGGTGACCATCCCGTCCGGTGAGATCCGGTTCCGGTTCACACGAAGCGGCGGTCCGGGCGGGCAAAACGTCAACAAGGTTGAGACCAGCGTGGAGCTGCTGTTCGACGTGCGGCAATCAGCGGCGTTTTCCCAGGTCCAGCGCGATCATCTTCTTTCGACATTGAAGAAGCGGCTCGACGCCGACGGTGTCCTTCGCATCACTGTTCAGGATTCGAGAAGCCAGTGGAAGAACAGGGAGACCGCGCTGACCAGGCTGGCCGACTTGCTCCGGCGGGCGCTTGTTCCACGAAAGAAACGGATCCCCACAAGGATTCCGCGGGGGGCCCGGGAGGAACGCATCATAGCGAAGCGGCGAAGGGGGGAGAACCTGAGGAATCGCCGGGCCTTGGATTAGGAGCAACAGACTATCATCCTGGCTCTCATTCAAGGATACCCAGGACCACCCCTCACCACACCTCTCCCCGGCTCTGCTTCCAGTCGTCTGAGGGCCATGCCTGAATCCCCACGGGACCGCTCGGGAACAAGGGAGGGATATTATGCGTTATGATATGTATGATTTACACGATTAAGACGTTTTGTAATGAATTCCAGGAGTCAGTCAGCTAATGAAACGTCAGTACATTCTGATTTTCGTCCTCTCGATCATCTTCATTTCTCACAGCGCTCGCGCCCAGATGGGGTCCATCAGCGGCCTTGTCGTCGACCGGTCCACGCAGGAACCCCTCCCGGCCGCCAACATGCAGGTTCTCGGAACCACTCTCGGAGCATCCACGAACACTGAGGGCGAGTTCACGCTCGCCAGCGTCCCGGTCGGAGACTACCGCATCCGGGTTTCGCTTGTTGGTTATGAACCCCTTGTCCTGAGTGACATCATCGTGGCGACGGGACGCCCGACGGAGCTCCGGATCCAATTGGTTCAGTCAGAGATCGGACTCGAGGGGGTGGAAGTGCGTGCAAGTTATTTCCAGAAGTCCCCGGATGCCCCGGTCAGTGTCCAGAAACTCTCGTACGAAGAGATCAGACGTTCTCCGGGCGGTTTTGAAGATGTAATCCGGGCGATCTCCGTACTGCCCGGCGTGGCGCAGGTTCAGGTCGGCCGCAACGATCTCGTCGTTCGCGGCGGCGCTCCCGGTGAGAACCTCTTCATCCTTGACAACGTCGAGATCCCCAACATCAACCACTTCGGCGCCCAGGGTTCGGGCGGCGGCTCGCTCAGCTATGTCAATCTTGATTTCGTCCGCGAGACCTCGTTTTCAACCGGAGGATTCGGTGTTCGGTACGGCGACCGGCTTTCATCTGTTCTCAACATAGATCTGCGGGACGGCCGTTCGGATCAGATCGGCGGAAAGGCAACCATTGCGGCGACGCAGTTCGGGCTGAACATCGAAGGGCCGGTCAACCAGGACGGGTCCTTCATCTTCTCGGCCAGGCGCAGCTATCTGGACTTCATTTTCAAATCGGCCGGCTTTTCGTTCGTCCCCGAGTACTGGGATTTTCTCGGCCGCGTGAACTACCGGGTCGACCCGCTGAATGAGGTCAGCTTCATGGCGATCGGCGCCATCGATGATGTGAACTTCTTCGACCGGGATGCGGAAGACCGGTTTGATAACTCCCGTGTGCTCGGCACCGAACAGCGGCAATACGCCTCCGGTCTCTCCCTGCGCCACCTGTTCAACCGCGGGTTCGCAACGTTCACGCTGGGAAGGTCATTCATCACGTATGACGGCACGCAGAGGGATTCACTGCTGAATCCGATATTTGCCAACCAGTCCGATGAAAGCGAAACGAGTCTGCGAGCGGACGTCGTCTACAAGATTTCCTCTTCGTCGGAGTTCTCCGCAGGCTGGATCATGAAGCGGGCCAGGTTCCGGGCCAACCTCGCGCTCCCGGGTTTTGTCACCACCTTCGGCGACTCGCTGAACGTTCAGGTGACGGACTTTGCCACCGCCGCCACGAAAGGCGGTGCCTATGCCCAGCTCTCCCAGCGTTTCCTTGACAGGTTCGTGCTCACCGCGGGGGGACGTCTCGAATATTTTGATCTGCTCTCCACGAAGTTCGCTTTCGGCCCGAGAGCATCGCTGAGTTATGAGATCAACCCGGTAACTACAGTCACGGGAACCTTCGGTATGTACCATCAGAGTCCCTCCTATATCTGGCTGGTGGCGAATCGCGAGAACCGGGAGCTGGATCCGATCCGGGCCGACCAGTACATCCTGGGCGTCGAACATCTCCTCCGCCCTGATCTCAAGGTACGGGTGGAAGGATTTATCAAGGACTACAGAAGGTATCCCGCCAGCCTGCAGCGTCCATACCTTGTTCTCGCGAACACCGGGGCGGGGTACAGCGGAACCGAGGATAATTTCTCCGCTTTCGGGTTCGACCGGCTGGCCAGCGAGGGGAAGGGTTACGCATCAGGCGTGGAACTGCTCATACAGAAGAAGCTCTCGGAATTTCCTCTGTACGGCCTGGCCAGTTTCACCTGGAGCCGCACGCGGTTCACAGCACTCGACGGTATTGAGCGGCCCGGAACATTCGATCAGGAGTACCTGTTCAACCTGAGTCTCGGGTATCAGTTTGACGAACGCTGGGAGGCGAGCTTTAAATTCCGTTATGCCTCCGGGCGACCGTACACGCCGTTCACCAGCACCGGGGCACAGAGAGTCGCAGAGTACAATTCGCAGCGCGTCAAAGCCGGTCATGGCATGGATATCCGCGTCGACCGCCGCTGGAATTTCGCGGCCTGGGACCTCATCGCGTATCTGGATATACAGAACGTGTACAACAACAAGTACTCCGGCGGAGTGCGGTGGAATGCGAGGGAGCAGCGCGTCGAAACCAATGAAAACGCAATCGGCCTGCTGCCGTCCATTGGCATCAGCGCGGAATTCTAGGGTTTGGGGTGTTGACTCTTCAACGGAAAAGTTGTATAGTTCAATATTATGAACTTCAAAGCGACCATACTGTTCCATCATCACCACCATTGCGGTTCCCGCACCATTGCGCCTGGTGGTTAATGGAATGGTATGCTGAGCAGATCTCATCGCAAAAGCCCTTCTTGGACCCCCAGGAGGGGCTTTCGGCTTTTAGAGGAACCATGGATACCACTTTTGCAGCGTTGCCGCCGGGTTTCAGGGACCTGGCATTCGATGACGCGGCCTCCCGCCGCACGATGGACACACTGCTCGCAGGGATGTTTGCAGCGCGCGGATTCAGGGAAGTCCTCCCGTCAGGGATCGAGTTCCTCGATGTCTACACGCGCGGGAACCAGAGCATTTCTGAACGGGCGTTCAAATTCCTGGACAGGGAAGACCGGCTGCTTGCGCTCCGTGCTGATTTCACGCCGGCAGTCGCCCGCATGGTCGCTACCCGGTTCGGATCGGAAGCCGGTGTCCTCCGGATCTGGTACAGCGGCAATGTCTTCAGGCGGGTTGAGGGACGCAATGGAGGCTATGCCGAATCCTGGCAGGTCGGTGCAGAGCTGATCGGCCAGGAATCGATCGAGCACGACTGCGAGACCATCGTCCTTGCCCTGGAATCCCTCTCTGCGCTCGGCATGGAGTCCGCAGGTGTCCATATCAATCATGCAGGTGTGTTCCGCGGCATTCTGAATGCCCTGGATCTGCCGGATGGAGCGCGTGATCGCCTCAAGTCCGAGATCGACCACAAGGATGCGCGCGCCCTCGCCAATCACATGGAAGAACTCGGCGTCCCCGCGACCATCGGTGAACAGGTTCATGTCCTGGCCCGCTGCATCGGAGGGGTTGAAGTCCTTCATGAAGCTGCCGGAGTCCTCCGGCATGAGGAGTCCCAGAACGCCATCGCTCATCTTCAGTCCGTCGCGGATCGACTGGGGAGCTGGCGCGACCGGGTGACATTCGATCTGACCGAGATCGACGAGCTGGAGTACTACACCGGCATCATGTTCACCTTGTTCAGTCCCGCCCGGCGCAGCCCCCTCGGCATGGGCGGGCGGTATGATTCGCTGTTGCGGGCATTCGGCAGCGACCGTCCGGCGGTGGGCTTCTCGCTCTTCATGGACAGCATCCTGGAGGGGCGATGAGAACAACATTACTGATCGCGCTCCCGAAAGGGCGACTGTTCGACCCGGCACTCGGCCTCCTCTCCCGTGCGGGCATCTCGACCGATGGCGGCCAGGGTTCACGCAAACTTACATTTCAGGACAGTGAAGGAATCTATGAATTTGTCGCGCTGAAACCCGCGGATATACCGGTCTACGTCGAATCGGGTGCGGTCGATGCCGGCATCGTCGGAAGCGATATCCTCCGCGAACAGGATTTCTCCGTGTACGAGCCGCTCGACCTGCACATCGGTTTGTGCCGCATGGTGCTCGCCGCCCAGGACGGGGTGGACCTTCAGCAGGTGCAGCACATGCGCATCGCGACGAAGTATCCGCGCACTGCGACCCGCTTCTTCGCCGCACGCAGCCGGCACGCACATATCGTCCGGCTGGAAGGTTCGGTCGAGATTGCGCCGCTGCTGGGACTGGCGGATGCGATCGTGGATCTTGTGGAAACCGGACGGACACTTCGGGAGAACGGTCTCACGGCTGTGGAGGACGTGTCTCGTGTCAGCGCCAAACTCATCGTCAACCGCACTGCGATGAAAACCCGTGCCGGGGCAGTGCGGTCTCTTATCACGTTGCTGGACAAGGTGGTCTATGCGAATTCTTGACTACGAAAAGGATCGCGAGGCGATCGACGGTCTCCTGAAGCGGCGTACCTCTATTGATGACGGAGTGCTCGCCCGTGTACGCGACATCCTGCGGGACGTCGAACAGCACGGAGATGAAGCAGTCCTGCGATACACGCGCGAATACGATTGCCCGGACATTGATGCACTGGGGCTGAAGGTGCAGACGGACGAAATAAAGAGAGCGTATGAAGCGGTGGACAAAGAGTTTCTCCGTGCGCTGAAGCAGGCGCGGCGCGCCATTGCACGGTACCACAAACGGCAGCGTCCATCCTCCTTTGTCATCCGTGAGAAAGGGCTCCGGCTGGAGCAGCGGTTCACACCGCTCGAGAGGGTGGGAATCTATGTGCCTGGAGGAAAGGCTGCCTACCCATCCACGGTTCTTATGAACGCCATCCCCGCGCAGATCGCCGGAGTCCGGCAGATCGTCATGACTACTCCGGCTGGGCGTGACGGCAGGATCGCTCCAGAGGTGCTCGTTGCCGCCGCCGAATGCGGAGTCTCAGCAATCTATCGTATCGGTGGGGCGCAGGCTGTAGGCGCACTGGCATTCGGCACAGCGACCGTGCCCGCAGTCGACAAGATCACCGGTCCTGGCAATGCATACGTCGCGGCCGCCAAACAGCTTGTGTACGGTCGCGTCGGCATTGACATGATCGCCGGGCCGACGGAGGTGGTGGTCATCGCCGATGAAACAGCTGATCCTGTGTTTGTTGCCGCTGACCTGATCGCCCAGGCTGAACATGACCAGGATGCGACTCCGATCGCAATCGTCACATGTAACCTGCTCATTCCGGAAATCACAGCACAGATCACCCAGCAGCTGGAACAGAATCCCCGCCGGCCCATTGCCGCGGAGGCCTTCGAGCGGCATGGACTGCTGATTGTCGTCCCTTCTCTCCGCGCCGCTGCGGAGATAGCGAACGCCATCGCACCGGAGCATCTCGAGATCATGACGGCAAAGCCGCGCCGTGTCGCGCGCAGCATCCGAAACGCAGGTGCGATCTTTGTCGGATGCTGGACTACCGAGGCGCTCGGCGATTATGTCGCTGGTCCGAATCACACGCTTCCGACCTCCGGGACTGCCCGTTTCAGCTCGGCACTGAGTGTCTATGATTTCCTCAAGTTCAGCAACGTGATCGAATCGGGCAGGAGACGAGCTGCGGCCATGGCCATCCACGGAGAGGTGCTGGCGAAGGTGGAAGGATTGTACGGGCACGCCGCCTCCATGGCCCTCCGGAGGAGAAAGCCATGAAGCCCCTGCTCCGGCCGGAGATTCTGGATCTTGCGGAGTACCATCTGGTGCAGTATCCGCATACGATCAAGCTGAACCAGAATGAGAATCCGTACGAGCTTCCTATGGACATCAAGCGGGAGATCCTTGAACGACTCGCCTCGGCTCACTGGTCACGATATCCCTCGTTCATCCCCCAGGAACAGATCGACCTGGTGGCCCGGTACGCCGGCTGGGTGCCCGAAGGGACACTGCTGGGAAACGGCTCAAACGATCTCCTGCAGCTCCTTTTCATGGCGGTGCTCGAACGGGGCAAATCGGTCGTTATCAGTCAACCCACGTTCACCCTCTACAAGCTTCTGGCCCGCGGCCTGGGTGCGGATGTTCGGGAAGTGCCGATGCTGAAGGGATTCGAATTTGATGTGCGTGGCATTATCGACGCTGCCCGTCAGTCCGACGCCGCAATGGTCGTGCTCTGCTCGCCGAATAATCCGACGGGCACGCTTCTCGGCGAGGCTGACGTCGTCAGCGTCATCGAATCCACCACGGGCGTAGTGGTTCTGGACGAGGCCTACGTGCATTTTGCCCCCGGCTCGTTGCGGCATCTCCTTGCAACATATGACCGCCTGGTGATCCTGCAAACTTTTTCCAAGGCCATGGGTGCGGCGGGTCTGCGGTTCGGGTATGCGCTTGCAGCTCCGTCGTTCGCCCGCCAGTTGAACAAGTTGAAGCTGCCATACAACGTGAACATCTTCACGCTTCTCGGAGCCGAAGTGTTGATCCGGCGCTGGGAGATGATCAAAGGATGGATCGCGGTCATCGTGCAGGAACGTGAACGCATGCGTGAAGCTCTCTCCGGAATGAAGGGACTGATGCCCTATCGTTCGAGCGCCAATTTTCACCTCGTCGAATTGACCGGCAACACTCCGGGAGACGTCTTCCGTCGGCTGGCGGATCGCGGCATACTCGTCCGCGATGTCTCTTCGTACCCGCAGCTTTCGCGGTGTCTTCGTATCACCATCGGCACGCCAGAGGAGAACTTCGCGTTGCTGACAGCCCTTCAGGAGATCTTGTGAACCGCACAGCACACATCGTCCGGACGACACACGAGACATCGATTGACCTCGCTCTGGATCTGGATTCCCGGGAGCCTTCCCGCATCGAGACCGGGATAGGCTTCTTCGACCACATGCTCTCTCATGTTGCGAAGCATGGCGATCTGCACCTCGCGCTGAGCGCAAAGGGGGATCTGCATGTCGATGAACACCATCTCATCGAGGATGTCGGGATTTGTCTTGGGAAAGCTCTTCTCGAAGGGCTGGGTGACAAACGGGGGATCGAGAGGTTCGGAGCAGGGTTTGTAGCGATGGATGAAGCCCTCGCGCGGACGGTGATCGACCTGAGCGGCCGGAGCTATCTGGTGTTCCATGCAACCTTCTCCCGAGAGTTGATACAGGGATTTCCGACAGAAATGATCCGGGAGTTCTTCCAGGCAGTTGCCAATGAGGGGCGGATGAATTTGCACATCGGCCTGCTCTATGGTGACAATGCCCACCACCAGGCGGAGGCCGTCTTCAAGTCGTTCGGCAGAGCGCTCAGGCAGGCTGTCCGCCGTACGGGCTCCGGAGACGTCCCTTCGACAAAAGGAGTGCTATGATCACCGTCGTGGACTACGGGATGGGGAATCTGAGGAGTGTCCGCCGTGCGCTGGAATATCTGGGCGCGGAGGTGCTCATCACGGCGGACGCAGGAGCTGTGCGGGAGGCCACGCAACTCATCCTGCCGGGTGTTGGGGCGTTCGGTGAGGCGGTCCGGCGCATCGACTCACTCGGCCTCCGCACTCCGATACTCGATCATGCCGGGAAAGGCCTTCCCTTGCTTGGCATCTGTCTCGGGATGCAGCTGCTCTTTGCGGAAAGTGAAGAATCGCCAGGATTCCAGGGCCTGGCCCTGCTCCCCGGAGTGGTGAAGAAATTCCGCGGTTCACTCCCGGTGCCGCATATCGGATGGAATGACGCCACCCCGGTGCGTCCTTCGCCGCTGTTCGGCGAAAAAGGAGGATGCTACTATTTCGTCCATTCGTTCTATGCCGAATGCACTGCCTCGACGATTGCCACGACGACATACGGCAATATCTTCGCCTCAGCCGTCCAGGCCGAAAACGTGCTGGGAGTGCAATTCCACCCGGAGAAGTCACAGAATGACGGACTGGCGCTGCTCAGGAAATTCTGTACGGATGATCACTGATGAACCGGCACCAGAGCCACATGCAGATTATTCCTGCCATCGATCTTAAAGGGGGGAAGTGCGTCCGCCTGCGTCAGGGAAACGACGACGCAACAACCGAGTATTCTGCCGATCCGGTCGGCGTCGCTGCGAGGTGGTTCGAGCAGGGGGCGCAGCGTCTTCACCTTGTCAACCTGGACGGCGCATTTGGCCGCGCATCGGGGCACCTGGACATTCTCCGCACCATAGCTTCCATGCATCCGGCCATGGTGCAGTATGGCGGTGGACTGCGTTCTGTTGATGCGGTCAGGGAGGCATTTGAGGCCGGTGCGGCAAACGTGGTACTCGGAACGGTCGCGGTTGAAAATCCCGGACTGCTGAGGGACATGATGCAGGTGCGTGGTCCTGACCACGTTATCGTTGCGGTCGACGCGGTGGAGGGGAATGTGGCGACGAGAGGATGGACGAATGTTACCCCGGTCCCGGCTCTCGACCTGGTGCATCGGCTGCTGGACGATG
>JAGDMK010000059.1 GCA_017860635.1 Bacteroidota bacterium | reverse complement strand
CATGTGGACGTCCGGGGTGCAGCGACTCTGCATGAAGACACGGTGTACTGCGAGATTGACGAAACACGTGCCGGCTACCGCGGTCTTCTGTGGGAAGCAGATCCCGGAGCCCGGGTCGTCCTGCGTCCCGGGGGAATCGCGGTGAGTGGGCTAGTGTTGCGCCGGCAGGAATCAGCGGTCACCGTAAGCGGAGCCCTCGGTCCTGCCGATGCTCTTTCCGCCTCGGTAAAGGGGACCGCGCTGAATCTCAAAGACATCGGGGCGCTCATGTCAGCCTCAGATGAGCTTGCTGACGAAGGCGCCTTTGGAGGCACGCTGGATGCCGACATCGCTGTATCCGGAACGCTGCAGCAACCGGGCGTGAAAGCCAGTTTCTCTGCTGACGGCATCGCCCTGCGCCAGATTCCCTTCGGGCGTTTGTACGGTGATGTGGGATTTGCCGATGGCGTTCTGGATCTGCATTGCGCGGCGGATGTGACAAACGGACGCGTGGCTGACGGTCCTGAGTTGACCATCGAAGGATCCATCCCCCTCGTGCGGGATGATAAATCGATACAGGACAACAGACGGGAGTTCCAGCTGAGCCTCCGGTCTGCGGGGACGCCGATCACAATCCTGGATCCCGTCCTGCCGAACTTCAATGAACTCTCGGGGATGCTGGAGTGTGATTTGACGATCTCCGGAACAGCTGAGCGTCCGCGCTATGCAGGATCGCTTCAGCTCTCTGAGTGTCAGTTCCTGTTCGAAGCGAACAACATGTACTACCTTGTGGACGGAACCTTCCAGGGAGTCGGTGACCGCATTACCGTGAAGGAAGCGACTATACGGAATGTCCCCGGCGATGAACGCGATGGACAGTCCGGTCTTGTCCGGCTCGGAGGTGATTTTGCCCTCCGGAATTTCACGCCGGGGGATTTCAATCTGACGGCGACCGGACAGCTCCATGTCGTCAAAGAAGCCACCCGGAAATCCACCTTGTCGCTATACGGCGACCTGTTCGCCGAGATCGGCCGGGGAGGCTTGCACTTCACCGGAGACATCAGGCACTCGCTCCTCCGCGGGGCCGTAAGCATCAGAAATTCAAATCTGATCTTCCCGCCGACAGAACAGGTCATCGCTGAAGAATCTGCATTATCCGTTCCCATCATTATCTACGACGACACGTCGAAGTACGGAGAGAAAGGCGTGCTGTCCGCAGCCGACCGGTATTTCGGGAGTCAGGCGGGAGCTGGTACGCACAGCGCGAAGGAGCTCGAGGGGAGTGTTTCGTTCCTGGAAGGGTTGCGGTACGATCTGGATATCGAGACAACAGGTGGAACAACCAGCATCCGGATGATCTTCAATCAGATCTCGAGTGAAGAGCTTGTGGCGACGATCGACGGTCGTTTCTCAATCACGGAAGATGGCCGTCGCTGGCTGGGAGACCTCACCGTTTCGCGCGCGTATTACAGCTTCTACCGCCGCTTTGATGCGGAAGGCAGGATCCAGTTCACCGGCGACTTCATGGATCCCGAACTCGACATCAAGGCGACATACACCGGAACGCGGGCGGTGCGGGATACCGCGGCCGGCGGGGGAGATGAACGCATCGTGGTCACTGTGAACATCACGGGTCCCCGTTCTTCAGCGCGGCTGAGCATGTCCATGACGATCGACGGCGTGGACTATTATTCCTACAATGGTTTGAAATCAAACGACGTGCAATCGGATGCTCTCGGATTCGTTATCTACGGGAACTTTCCTCTGACGGTTGCTGAGAAGGGCGAGGTATCCGCGGAACTGGAGAAAACATTCCGACGGTCCATTCTGACGGGAGCTTCATCATTGCTGACAGGCACGTTGTCGGAGTTTCTGCGATCGCAAACAGGGTTCATTAATTCTGTGGAACTCAACTTCAACACGCAGGCCGGCGCAACGGAATCCGCCGATATCCGGCTGAGCGGTGTGGCGTGGAGCGGATACTGGCGGTACGGCGGTCAGATTCTCGACGATCCGCTCGGCAACGCGGATTTCAGTGTTCTCTATTCTTTCGGCAGCATCTTCAACAACCCTTCCCTCCGCAACTTCATGATGGAATTGGAGAGCAAGGTTGAGCGGGGGACATTCGGCCAGGCAACCGACCTCCGGCGCGTCAATTCAGCACGCCTGTTCTATCGTTTCTCCTTCTGACAGTATTATCCGGAGCATGTATGCACGATCTTAGAGGCAGCGTGTTGAAGTATTTCTCGGGCCATCCCCGCACCAGAAGTACGGTGAAGGATCTGGCCAAGCGCATCAACGTGTCGGGCAAGGATCAGTTCCGGTCTCTCCGGACGCTGATGGAAGAGCTTGAACGGACGGGAGTGCTCGTTGCGGACGCGCATGGACGGTTCAGCTACGCGCGGCAGCGCCACCGCGCAGAGCACACCAAACCACGGGTGGCGACAGGCCGCCTCAGCATCACGCGGCGCGGTCTCGGGTTTGTGAAGGCCGACGGATGGGAGCGGGACATCCGCATTGCGCCGCGCTTCCTCCACGCCGCATTCTCCGGTGATCTTGTGGAGGTTGCGCTCTTCGCGGAACCGCGCGCGCACCGCCGGGACGAGGGGCCGGAAGGAGAAATTGTGCGGGTGCTCGAGCGGACTCTCACCCGCGTGACCGGGCGCCTGGAGATGCGCAAAGATTTTGCGATCGTGATTCCGGACGATGAGCGGGTCCCGCGCGACATCTACCTCACGCCCGGCGAAGCGCAAAAAGCGCGTTCCGGCGACAAGGTCGTCGTGGAACTCGAGCCATGGGAGGATGAACACCTGAATCCCGGAGGAACAATTGTGGAAGTCCTGGGCCCTGCGGGCGACGCACGCGTCGAGGTACTCAGCGTTGCGCGGAGCTTCGGACTGCCGCCGGCGTTCCCCGGCGCTGTTGAGCACGCGGCTGCCGGACTCCCGGGTACGATCCCTGCGGACGAACTCTCAAGACGGCTGGACCTCCGCTCGAGCACCTGTGTCACCATTGACCCCGAGGACGCCAAGGACTTTGACGATGCTCTCTCCTGTGAGGTGCTGCCCAACGGAAACCTGAAGCTCGGAGTGCATATTGCCGACGTGAGCTATTATGTGCGGGAAGAATCGGAACTTGATCGCGAAGCCTACACCCGGGGAACAAGCGTCTACCTGGTGAATGAAGTGATACCGATGCTGCCCGAACGGCTGTCAAACGATCTCTGCAGTCTGCGCCCGGACTCTGACCGGCTGACGTACAGTGCTCTCATGGAGGTCACCAAAGACGGAAAAGTGGAAGCGTATCAGTTTGCACGGTCGGTGATCCACAGCGCGCGGCGGTTTGCCTACGAAGAGGTCCAGAGTATTCTGGAAAAAGGGAAAGGGGACCATGCCGATCTTCTCCTCCGGCTGAACGGACTGGCAAAGCAGCTGTACAAGCGCCGGCGGAAGACCGGCAGTCTGGATTTCGACACGGCGGAAGCAAAGTTCCGTTTTGATGCTCAAGGACTTCCCAGCCAGATCGTCAAGAAGGTGCGCCTGGATGCGCACCGGTTGGTGGAGGAATGCATGCTTCTGGCAAACAAGGTGGTGGCACAGCATGTGGCGCACATGAAAACCGGCGGGGAGCCCTATCCCTTCCTCTACCGTGTTCATGATCTTCCGAACCCGGAACGCCTGAAAGACCTCGGCACATTCGTCAAGCAGTTCGGTTTCTCTCTGGACGTGAAGAACGGCGTCTCCTCACGCGCGCTGCAGAAACTGCTTGATGACGTAAAAGGGACGGAAGTCGAGGATGTCATCCACGATGTGGCGCTCCGGACGATGGCCAAGGCGGTCTATGCGGAAAAGAACATCGGCCATTACGGACTGGGATTCCGGCACTACGCGCATTTCACGTCGCCGATCCGGCGCTATCCGGATCTCATCGTGCATCGCCTGCTTGCGGAGTATGCCACCACACCGGCTTCGGCGCGTCTGGCTCATCTCAGGGAAATCATGCCGGATGTGGCCCGACAGTCGTCGGACCGGGAACGCGTCGCTGTCGAAGCTGAACGGGAATCGGTGAAAGTGATGCAGATCGAATACATGAAACGCCACATCGGTGATGAATTCGAAGGTGTCATTACCGGAGTCACAGATTTCGGCCTTTTTGTGGAACTGCACGATTTGCTGATTCAGGGGCTGGTCCATGTGCGGGATCTGGATGATGACTACTATCTCTTTGACGAGAAGCAGTATGCCCTCAAGGGCCGTTCCCGCGGCCGCCAGTACCGGCTTGGCGATGTCGTGCGTGTCCGCACGGTGTCGGTCAACGCAGAAAGCCGCGAGCTGAACCTGGCGCTCGTGGCAGTTACCACAAGGAACTTTTGACAGGACAGGGCGTTTTGTATATTAGCGAAGGGTCGAAGCATTGAGGCAGACTATGAAAACGATCAACATTCTCCTGAGCGCGCTGCTCGTGATGGTGCTCCTGGCACCTCCCGGAGCGGCGCAATCGGACAACTTCGGCAAGAACAAGGTCCAGTACCGTTCGTTCAACTGGTCCTTCCTGCAGACCGATCATTTTGATATTTATTTCGCGGACGGAGGAAACCATCTTGCACAGTTTACCGCCGTCGCCGCTGAATCCGCCTATGCATCAATGAGCCGTTTGTTCCGGTATCAGCTGGTGAATCGCGTTCCGCTGGTCATCTACAACTCCCATAACGAGTTCCAGCAGACCAACGTCATCAACGAGTACATGGAAGAGGGCATCGGCGGCGTGACAGAACTCTTCAAGAACCGCGTGGTCGTGCCGTTCGAGGGAGACTACCGCAAGTTCCGCCATGTGATCCACCATGAACTCGTCCACGCCGTCATGAATGACATGTTCTACGGCGGCAGCATTCAATCGATCATCTCCAATAATATCACGCTGCAGTTGCCGCTCTGGTTCAGCGAGGGTCTCGCGGAGTACGAAGCGCTCCGGTGGGACACGGATTCCGACATGTTCCTCCGCGACGCGACCGTCCATGAGTACCTTCCGCCCATCAAACAGCTCTATGGCTATTTTGCATACCGCGGGGGCCAGTCGGTGTTCTACTATCTCGCCAACAAATACGGCGAGCAGAAAATCGGCGAGTTGCTGAACAAAATCAAAAGCACCCGCAGCGTGGAAGCGGGGTTCCGGAATGCAATCGGGTTGAATCTGGAGGAACTCTCAGAGCGCTGGGAGAAAGAACAGAAGGTGATGTACTGGCCGGACATTGCCAAACGTGAGGATCCGGCGGATTTCGCGCGGCGGCTCACTGAACATAAGAAGGAAGGCGGCTTCTACAACACCAGTCCGGCGATCTCTCCCCAGGGCGACAAGATTGCATTCATCTCCAACCGGTATGATTTCTTTGATGTGTTTGTCATGAATGCGGTCGATGGATCCGATCTGGAGAAACTGATCGACGGTCAGCAGACGAATAACTTCGAAGAGCTCCATCTGTTGACGCCGGGGATAAGCTGGTCACCGGACGGCAAACGCCTGGCGATTGCCACGAAAGCGGGTGAACGGGATGCGATCATCCTTGTCGACGTGAAAGAGGGCGACATCGAAAAGCTGTCATTCGATCTGGACGGGATCTTCTCCGTGGACTGGTCCCCGAAGGGGGATCAGATTGCGTTCGTGGGAAACACCACGCGGCAGTCCGATATCTTTGTCTATAACCTTGCTACGCATGAGCTGACGAATCTCACCAACGACATCTTCAGCGACGAGCAGCCGGCCTGGTCGGCGGACGGCAGCGTTCTGTATTTCTCATCGGACCGGTCGGCCACCAACGGACTCGAGCCCACGGTGCTCTCACAATTCCTCAAGCACCAGATGGATCTGTACAGCGTGGAGCTTTCCACCCGCGTGGTGAAGCGGCTCACAAGCTGGTCGGACTGCGACGAGACCTCTCCCGTCGGATCGCCGGACGGTAAGAAATTGCTGTTCATATCGGACCATAACGGCATCAATAACATTTACGAAATGGTGCTGGAAACCGGAAAGACACGCCCTCTCACCAATTCCCTGAGTGGCGTCTATCAGCTCTCGCTCTCCGGTGACGGCTCCAAGCTGGCCTTCTCCTCGCTCAGTCATGCGGGATTTGACATCTTCGTGATGCGCAGTCCGTTCGAGCGGGATCTGAAAATCGCGGAACTGGAGCCGACGGTGTTTCGCAAGCAGCAGCGTGTGCCAGGTGCCGACTCGACTGCCCTGGCCGCAGCCACAAGCCCGGATACGACGCTGCGCGATTCCACAGCGAAGGATTCCACGGGCCTGTACGGCACGGACATTGAGATCAACTTCTCCTCGTATGAGTTCACCGATATCCGGAATGAAACATCCCCTCACGATTCGTTGATCGCAAAGCTTCCGCAGATCGCCGGCAACGTGGACGAAGACGGCAAGTACAAGGTCAACAAGTACAAGCTGAACTTCACCCCCGACATCATCTACGGGAATGCCGGTTACGACACGTTCTACGGCGTCACCGGCTCCACCATCATGGCGTTCAGCGACCTTCTGGGCGATCATCAGATCATCTTTGCGACCAATTTGCTGCTGGACCTGAAGAACAGCGATTATGCGCTGCAGTACTACTACCTGCCGAACCGGTGGGATTTCGGGATAGGCGGGTTCCACAGCGCCCGGTTCGTGATCGTGGACGATATCTACGGAGGGAGCCTGTACAGATTCCGGACCTATGGCGCTGCAGTCCAGGCCCTCTACCCGTTCGATCGTTTCCGCCGCATCGAACTCGGGTTGAGCTGGTTCAGCATCTCCCGCGACAACCTGGATCAGAACAGCGATCCTTCGCAGAGCCGGGACGTACTTGTGCCGAGCGTGAGCTACACGCACGATACATCGCTCTGGGGTCTTCTGAATCCGGTGGCCGGCACGCGGTACCGGGTCGATCTGTACGGCACACCCAAGCTGGGTTCAAACGGTCTGAGCTTTGTGAACGTCACGGGTGACTACCGGCACTATGTCCGGCTGGGCAAAAACTACACCATCGGCCTGCGGCTGGCGGGAGGGGGGAGTTTCGGCAAGAACCCGCAGAAGTTTATCGTGGGAGGTGTGGAGAGCTGGATCAACTACACGTTCGAAGGGGGATACATCCCCATCGAGAACGCTGAAGACTACATGTTTCTCCAGACCGGCCTTCCGCTGCGGGGATACAACTACAACGCTGCAATCGGCTCCCGGTATGCCATGTTCAATTTCGAGCTGCGCTATCCGTTGCTGGCATTCCTTCAGGCCGGACCGCTTCCGCTGGGACTGCAAAGTCTGGGCGGAGTGATGTTCTTTGATATGGGGAGCGCCTGGAACAAAGAACGTGACTACGTGGCGTTCACCAAAGATGAGATGGGCAATACCGTGACCCGGGATCTCCTCATGGGGATGGGGACCGGGGCACGCATCTATTTTCTGGCGTTCCTGCTGCGGTTTGATGTGGCCTGGGCGTGGACCTACGCCAATTTCTCGGCGCCCAAGTACTATTTCTCGCTCGGGTATGACTTCTAAGCTGTCCCGGCTCAGCAGCAGGGACGGCTCGCTGTCCCGTTACGGCTGAGCGGGCCGCATGACTTCGTGAGGGATGGACGGAAGAAAGCGGCAGGGAAGGGCGGGCGTCAATTGAGGGGAAGCTGCACCGTGAACACCGAACCCTTCTGGGGTTCGCTGGACACGGTGATGGTTCCGCGATGCAGTTCTGCGATCCATTTGGCAATAGAGAGGCCCAGTCCGGTACCGCCCAGCTCCCGGGAACGGGCCTTATCCACTCTGTAGAACCGGTCAAAAATCTTTCCGATGTCTTCCGGAGGAATGCCGATGCCGGTGTCCTCGACGCGGAAGAAGACCGAACCATTCTGTTGTTCCATCGCAAGTGTGACCGTTCCGCCTTCCGGCGTGTACTTGATTGCGTTGTCGATCAGGTTCAGGAACAGCTGGCGGAGGCGCGTGCGGTCGCCCACGATGGTGATCGGGGCATTCGTCTTCAGTGTCACCGCAATGTTCTTTCCCTCTGCCAGGACGGTGCTGTCCTCGTAGAGCTCCTCCACCAGGCTCTTCAGATCCACTTCCGAAAAGTCCGCTGTCGTCAACCCCTGCTCCGCTTTTGCGAGTGTGAGGAGGTTGTTGATAATGGATGTGAGTCGCAGGATCTCCTCGAGGGTGCTTTCGAGGACGCGGCGGTATTCGTCGGGCGACTTTTTGCTGCGCAGAGCCAGCTCGATCTCTCCCCGGATAACGGTGAGGGGTGTGCGGAGTTCATGGGATGCATCGGCAGAGAACTGGCGCACCTGGGCAAAAGAGGCGTGGAGGCGGCCGATCATGTCATTGATCGTGGCAGTGAGGCGCCCGATTTCATCATCGACGGCCCGGACCGGGATGGTTTGATCGAGGTTCTGTGCTGTGATCGTTCGTGCGCGCGTGGTGATCTCGTCAACGGGCTGCAGCGCCTTCTTGGCCAGCGCAAGCCCGCCGATGATCGACAGCGCGACGGCGATCGGTGTCAGAATGAGGAAGATGACGAAGAAGTTGTCGAGGAGTTCCCGCAGGTCCGCGATCGGGTACCCGACGTAGTAGGTGAAGTTCTTGTCGCGTGTTGCGGCGATGCGCACCGGCTCGCCGTTGAGATACACGGTGGTGAGAATGATGGAGCCGGCGCTGATGGTGTCCTTGACGACGAGGCTGTCGGTACCCAGGCTGTAGGACCTGTGCAGAATTCTGGAACGCCGGTCGGTGATCTGGAAGTAGGTCTTCTTGGTGTTCTGCAGGCTGTGCCGGAAGATCTGGTTCCAGATTTCGTCTGATTCCTCGGCTGTGCTGTCTTCGCCGGTAACTTCTCTGGAGGCAGGCTTGCGGGCCTTCTTATCCAGGATGATGTCGATGGAACGCTTTCCCGGCTTGATCTTGCTGGCTTGCGGCTGGATGAAGTCGCGCATCCAGCGGGCTTCAGCCCTCAGGGAGAGGTCAAGATTCTCCGAGAGGGTCTCACCGGTAAAATAGTACGCCAGAACGCCGAAGAGGACGAGCGTGGAGAGAAGGACCAGGGTGTACCAGAGTGTCAGACGCGTCCGCACCGAACCAAACATGAACGCCATCGCGGTCACTCTTCTTTCATGACATAGCCGACGCCGCGGACTGTGTGGATCAGTTTCTTTTCGAAGCCGGTATCGACCTTATTCCGGAGGTGGTTAATATAGACATCGATGAGGTTTGTGCCGGTGTCGAAGTGGTAGTCCCAGATATGCTCCGCGATGATCGTCCGGCTCAGCACGCGGTCCTTGTTCCTCAGGAAGAACTCCAGCAATGCATATTCCTTGGCCGTGAGGTCGATTGCGCGGTCTGTCCGCCGGGCTTTGTGGGAGACGGTATCCAGGACGAGGTCGCCGAGCGACAGCATGGTTGTTTTATCCTGTGCTCCGCGGCGCAGCAGGGAGCGGAGTCTGGCTAGCAGTTCCGCAAAAGCAAACGGTTTTGTGAGGTAGTCGTCAGCACCGCTGTCGAGCCCGCCTACTTTTTCTTCGAGTGACGACTTGGCCGTCAGCATAAGAATCGGCGTCGATTTCTTCTGCTCGCGCAGCTCGCGGGTAAATGCAATGCCGTCCTTCCCGGGAAGCATCACATCCAGTACAATGGCGTCATACTTCTCCGTCTCAGCCATGGCGAATCCCTGCGATCCGTCATGAACAACATCCACGATGTAGTGTTCCTCCTCCAGACCCTGCTGGATGAACCGGGCAACTTTCTTTTCATCTTCCACAACGAGTATGCGCATAACGAAAGTTAGCAGATTTCCGGACGAGTTGCAAAGCGCTGTCTGATGCAGAGCGCTGCCTCGTGATGCCTTGCACTACAAGGCACTATTGTCTATATTTGACCATACTGTCATGAGTTCGAGCTGCCATATGCGCCCTCTTCTCCCTCTGCTGGTTACGTTGTTTCTCTTCTCCGGCTGCATTCAGGGTATTGCCGTTTCGACTGTCGGGAACATTGTGGGTGACGGGTTTACCGCCATCACCGGGGAGTCGGATCTGGACTTTGCTGAAAAAGCGCTGCCCGGGAATATCAAGCTGCTTGAAGTGATGCTCCAGAACGATCCGGACAACACCCAGCTTCTCGTGCTCACAAGTCAGGGATACAGCAGCTACGCCCTGGCCTATCTGGAGGACAGCCTGCAGGATCGTGCGCGCGAGTTCTACGTTCGCGGACGGGATTTCGGCCTCCGCATTCTCCGGCAGGACAAGGAATTGGCCCGGGCGCTGGACGGCACGGTGGATGATCTGAAGTCCGTGCTTGAGAAACGGGACAAGGACCTGGTCCCCGGTGTGTTCTGGACGGCCTTCGGGTGGGGGAACTATGTGTACCTGAGTCAGGACAACCCCGACGCCATTGCGGATTTACCCCGCGCCGAGGCACTGATGGAATTTGTCGTGCGCAACGATTCCACCTACTATTACGGAGGAGCCAACATTTTTCTGGGCACTTCCCTGGGAAGCAGGCCGAGAATTCTGGGCGGCAACACCGACCTCGCCCGGAAGCACTTTGAGAAGGCTCTCCGCATCAACGGCGGGAAATTCCTGATGACCTACGTCTATATGGCCCGATCGGTTGCCGCACAGACGCTGGACGAGGAACTGTTCGACAAATGCCTCCGCGCCGTTGATGAAGCGTCGCTGGAGATTCTCCCCGAATTTCGATTCGCAAACGCCATCGCCAAGAAAAAAGCGCAGCGGCTGCACGCGCGTCGCGCTGACCTGTTCTGATACGAAAGGATCATCACCGTGAAGCACTCGTTTCTGCCCATGGTCGTCACAGCTGTGTGTGTCCTGACGCTTGTCATGGGTTCCTCATTGCATGCTCAGCAGTACACGCTTAAGTTCGCGAGTCTGGCCACCGAGGGCAGCACCTGGCTGAATGTCATGAAGGAATATGACGCTGCGGTCCGCAAGGAAAGCGGCGGCCGGCTCGGCTTCAGAATCTATGCGGGTGGAGTGCAGGGCGAGGACAAGGACGTCATGCGGAAGATCCGCCTCGGCCAGCTCCACAGCGCCGGCATCACAGGCGTCGGGATCGGTGAAATCTCTCCGAAGCTCCGCATCCATGACGCGCCGTTCCTTTTCTCGACGTATGATGAAGTGGACCACTTCTTGAAGACCTTTGAGGAGGAGCTCCAGCAGGAATTCATCAAGAACGACTATATCAATCTCGGATGGGCGGAAGTCGGTTTTGTGTACGTGCTGACCAACAAGCCCGTGCGGTCGGTAGCAGACATGAACGGGGTGAAAATGTGGTCCTGGGAAGGCGACCAGGTGGCGGAAGCGGCATTCCGTGCACTCGGGGTCAGCCCCATCCCTCTGTCGGTTGTGGACGTGCTGACCTCGCTGCAGACCGGACTGATCAATGGTGCCTACACCGCGCCTCTGGCTGCCGTCGCCCTGCAGTGGAACACCCGCATCAAGTACATGTTGAACGTCCCGCTCGCTGACGCGTCCGGCGCCGTGGTGCTCTCGAAGAAGAAGTTCGACACGCTGCCTCCCGATCTGCAGGAAATCCTTGTGCGGAACGGCAAGAAGTACATGACGCAGCTTACGGCGAAGAGCCGGGCGGAAAACGCTGCGGCGATTCAGACCATGAAGCGGAACGGCGTCCAGATGATCGAAGTGAGCGATCAAAAGACGCTCAAGGAATTTGCTGCGATCGGGAAGAAAGCGCGTCAGTCGCTTGTCGGAAAACTCTTTGATCAGGATTTCCTGAACCGGGTGGAAAAGACTGTCGATGACTTCAGGGCGAAACAGGGCGGCGTGAAGAAATGAAGCTGCTCCTCTCGCTTGACCGCACCCTGGCGAAGTTCGAAACCGTCCTGCTGGTGGTGTTTCTCGGAACGATGGTCGTGCTCGCCTTTGTTCAGGTCCTCCTCCGGAATGTCTTCGGGACCGGCCTGATCTGGGGGGACACACTGGTCCGCCACATGGTCCTCTGGACCGGCTTCATCGGTGGAGGGCTGGCGGCGTTCGAAGGCCGCCATATCAGCATCGATGCACTCACGAAGTTCCTCTCTCCCCGTATGCGCACTGCTGCGGGCATTGCGACCAGCCTCTTTGCCACTGTTGTCTGTTACTTCCTCACCGCGGCATCATGGACATTCCTGAAGGGTGAAATGGAGGCGGGAGGTGACTTCATTCTGGGTCTCCCCGGATGGGTTGCTATGGTGATCATTCCCTTCGGGTACGCCCTCATCATGATTCATTTTGCGCTCAAGGTGATTGAGCAGGCTGCGGATCTTCTCCAGCCGAAGAAGGCGGAGGGGAGATAGCGGATGGAAACCCTTCTGATCGGGGCAGCTCTTGTGCTTCTGGCACTGCTGGGTGCTCCGCTGTTCGCGATCATCGGTGCCATTGCGATGCTGAGCTTTACTGGTGCAGGGATTGATTCTTCGGCAGTGATCGTTGAGCTCTACCGTATCGGCAGCAATCCCACGCTGGTGGCGATTCCGCTCTTCACGTTTGCGGGGTACATGCTTGCGCAGAGCAAGGCGCCGATCCGCCTCGTTCAGCTGGCGCGCGCATTGTTCGGATGGATCCCCGGTGGACTGGCAATCGTGGTGCTCATCACGTGCGCCATGTTCACGGCTTTCACCGGCGCGTCGGGCGTGACGATCGTTGCGCTCGGCGGGCTTCTCTTCCCCATGCTGGTCAATGAGAAGTACGCGGAGCGGTTTTCCCTCGGTCTGATCACGACGTCAGGGAGTCTCGGATTGCTGTTCCCTCCGAGCCTGCCCCTGATCCTCTACACCGTCATTGCGAAGGTCAGCATTGACAAGCTGTTTGCAGCAGGCATCATTCCCGGTGTCCTGCTTGTCGTTGCGCTGGCGCTGTACAGCGTCCGGCACGGCGTACAGATGCATGTCCCCCGGACACCATTTGTGCTGCGTGGCGTCTGGACCGCGATGCGGAACACCGCTTGGGAACTTCCGCTGCCCGTGCTGATTATCGGAGGGATCTACGGCGGGTACTTCACTGCGACGGAGGCTGCCGCGGTGACGGCATTCTATGTGCTGATTGTGGAAGTCTTCATCTACCGCGACCTCAAGCTCTTCACCGATATCCCGAGGGTCATGCGCGAAAGCATGCTGCTGGTCGGCGCGATCCTTATGATCATCGGTACCGCCATGGGCTTGACCAACTACCTTGTGGATGAAGAAGTGCCGATGCAGATGTTTGAGATGACGAAGACGTTTATCAACAGTCCGGTAGTGTTTCTGCTTCTGCTGAACCTGTTCCTGATCGTCGTGGGGATGATGATGGATATCTTTTCGGCGATCTTCGTTGTCGTGCCTTTGATCATCCCGATTGCTGCGGCCTACGGGGTCGATCCTGTGCATCTGGGCATCATCTTTCTCGCCAATCTGGAGATTGGCTACCTCACACCCCCTGTCGGACTCAATCTGTTTATCTCCAGCTTGCGCTTCGACAAGCCTGTCTTCACGGTTGTCCGCTCAATCATTCCCTTCACACTCATTCTCCTCCTTGCACTTGCCCTCATCACGTACATACCCGATCTCAGCCTCTGGCTCGTGCGTGTCCTGAACGTGCAGTAAGCATATCTGCGGAACGGTCTGCTGAAGGGATTTAGTGCTCGACGGTCAATCCCTGCTCGACGGTTTTGTTTTCCGTCGTCAGGCGGAGGATATAGGAACCTGCCGGCAATCGGACATTGTTGATGTTGACTTTGTAACTGCCCTGATCCTGCACGGCCCGCACGAGCATGGCCTGAAGGGTGTCCGGAATACCATCCCTCCTCAGGATGATGTCGAGTGCCACTCTTGTCCGGAAAGGAAGGCTGTACTGGACAAGCATGGGGCGGCCGGACTCATGGGCTATGCGCACGGTCATCGAGATCGATTCGGAAGAGCCCGATGGCGTTGAGGCGCCTACCGGTGCCGGAGCTGCGAGACTGCCGGGAGGCGGCGAAGGAGACGATGCAGCAGGTGCGGAAGCGACCGGCAAGGATGCACTCGCATTCGTGGGGATGGACGATCGCGGAAGCCGGGGCGCAGAAATGAGGGGCTCCACTGAACCGTTCTGTGAAGAAGCACCCGGCGACGATGCGCCTGCGCCTGCCAAACCACCCTGCGTGGAAGCGCCCGGGTCCATGACGCCGGTGATGCCTGATCCGGAGGGTCCGGAACCGGGCTGTGCGGACGCACTTGCAGTGACCGGCTCAGAGTGTGTGGAGACGACCGGTGAGGGGGCGCTTTCATTGTTCGCACGATCCAGCGCTCCGATTGCATAGAAGAATCTCGTTCTTCCGTCGCTTGCAGTGCTATCCACGAAGGACAATGTGCCCGGAGACGTAATCGCAAGCCGGGCTTCCGGAAGATGAAGCGGTATATGGGGCGCGGTCCAGCGGTAGACGTTGTAGTAACGGGCTGTGTCACCATCCGCTGCCTTCGGCGGAAGTGCCCACTGGAGACGATAGACGCCGCGCGAAACCTCCGTCACAGCGAGATCATCAACCGGACGCGGAGGAATCGAGTCTTTCCATGTCATCGGAGGGATATTCGCCAGCGCCCGGTAGCGACCGCCCCGCAAGCCGGCAGGTGTGATGTTCTCCAGGCGGAAGAAGACCTGTCCACGAAGGCCGGCCATCCGCGTGGAGTCGATGTATGATCCGAGATCCTTCTGAATCTCGGGCCGGTACGCCGCAATGCCTGCGTACACATGTCTGCCTGCCGACAAGTCCGTCCAGCCGTTGACCACGCGTCCGAATTCCGGCTCAGTATTCCACGGATTGATCAACCAGTAAATCTGAGGCGAGAGATAGTCATGGATCCCTTCCCGCAGCCAGCCGTACGAATCCTGAAAGACCCAGTAGTAA
>JAGDMK010000058.1 GCA_017860635.1 Bacteroidota bacterium | reverse complement strand
AGGAGGGCGACAGCCAGACCCGCGGCAATCAGGTACAGCCGCCGTTCAGTCCGGACGATGAGCAGAATCATCTGGAGAATCAGAAGGCTCACGGCAATGCAATGCAGCACATCCGATTGGAAAAACCCAAGCCACTGCCCTTCCGACACGCCCTGGACCATCTGTCCGAGATTGAACTTGGGAATATGGAGGCCATATCCAAGGAGCAGGATGAACAGGAGTCGCCAGAGCTGACGGAAGAGCGGGGTTCCGAACGAAACGTAGGAATCGAGTTTCCTCCGGGTGGTCACCGCATATGCCATCCCCGAAGCAAACAGAAATGACGGCGCGACGAGTCCATTGATGAAGTTGATGATGTCAAACCATGGCTGGGCAGCGGTCTCAGGGCGTATCGTCGCATTGACGACGTGCGTTTCGATCATGACGATGACCGCCCATCCGCGCAGGAGGTCGATGAACGAGAGCCGCTTCGAGGGGGGCATACGCCCTGCCTAATATGGCTTTGTCAGGAAGAAGTAGAGTACGGTGCTTGTGAAGCCAGCCTGGAAGATGCGCAGAGGATAGTAATGCTGTTCACGCAGAATCCCCCGGGTGTATACCAGCGTCACCATGACCATGAGGACACCGACGGCAACGGTGACGGCACCGGGAGCAGAGAGTGTTTGGCCGATGATCTGTGCGAGACCCGGGTTTGCCGCCGAGCCATAGACAAGGACAAGATGCACAGCATAGACGATCAGGGAGGATTGTCCGAGCAGCATCAGCGAGTCCGCCACATGGTGCGGAAGCGTACGGATGCTGAAGATCGACGAGGTCACTGCCGCGATGATCCCGATGCGCATGAGGAAGAAGTTCGGGCTGGTCTTCCAGAAATCATGGGACGGATAGAGAACAACCGGCTGGAGATCAAGCATCAACCCCACGGCGCTCACCGCAAGTCCGGCCCTGAACATGTTCCGCAGCAGCACCTGCTCCATTCCTCTGTTCCGTTGCTGGATATAGGTAACACCCAGCACAGCGCCCGTGAAGAGATACGCTGCAAACGGAAAGAGTGGGAAAATGGACGGTACATTCTGGTTGAAGTAGGGCGCCAGGAACGGCGTGACCACCCCGCTCAGGTTGCCGAGCCAGACGAGTGGCGATGCCAGGATGATCACCGCCGCACTCCCTGCGGTCAGGATCGCAAACCGCCGGGGAGTCCGTGCGATGACAATGAACGCCATGAGCATGAGAATGCTGATGGCCAGGCAGTGCAGGATGTCGACCTGGAACATCATGGCATATTCCTGCGGCCGGGTGTCGTGCAGCAGCTTGTTCAGTGAGAAAAAGGGAAAGTGGAGGGTATATCCCAGTCCAAGCAGCATGATCATCTTCGTCAGCCGCCGGCGAGCCGGGGCTCCGAAGGCGACGTACGCATCCCACCGTTTGAGCGCAACCACCGCAAAAGCAAAGCCGGAAATAAAGAGGAAGAGCGGTGCCGTGAATCCACGCAGGCCGTCGTACACACGGAACAGATCCGTTGTCCGTGCAGCCGGACTCAGTACGGCATCGATGCTGTGGCCCATCACCATGGCGATGACAGCAAAGCCACGCATGAAATCGAGAGCTTGTACGCGTTGTGTCTTTTGAATCATGAATCGGGGTTGGACGAACGACCGCAGAGATGAGGGACCGCTACTCGCCGATCTTGTCCTTGATAATTCGTTCCAGTTCGTCAAGATCCACAGGCTTTGTCACATATGCCGCCCCGCCGATTTCCTTGCCGAACTTCTTGGCGTAGTAATCATCGACCGATGTGAGGAATACAAAGGGAATGCCCAGATGTCGTTCTTTCACGGCCTCAAAGAGCTCGAACCCGTTTGTCCCGGGCATGACCAGATCGGAGACCACAATACTGGGTTTCAGCGATTGCATGAGGCGAAGTGCATCTTCCGCCCCGCCGACTGCCTGCACGGTGAACCCCCTGTCCAGCAATCCCGCCCGGGTTGCGCTCAGGATTGCCGGCTCGTCGTCAACGAGCAGAACCAGTTTATCCTTTAACATTCCATTTCCAGAAGCCATGGTTAAGTAATATCCCCAATTCCTTTTTGAAATGCAATTATCCCCGTTTGAGTGCCAATTCTGCGGCGTTTTCTCCGCTCAGAACAGCCCCTTCAATCGTGGCAGGAAGCCCTGTATTGGTCCAGTCTCCTGCCAGGAACAGGTTATGGACAGCTGTTGCGGCCCCGGGTCTGCGGCGGGCGTTCTCCGGCGTCAGCGAGACGGTCGCCCGTTTCTCGCGGATAACGAGCGCGTGTCGCGGTTGTCCTACGTTCCTTCCGAACACCTCCCGCAAATCCTCCACAGCCAGGCGCACAAGCTCTTCCTGGGTTCGCTCCACCAGGTCATGGGCAGCACTGATGACCACCGACACGTGCGTGTTCTTCCGGAACACCCAGTGGACCGTCCTCCCGATCAACCCCACGGCATCCCGATCCATGAACGGATCGTCAAACCAGAGATGCATAGAAACGATCGGCGATACACGTGCCACCTGCCCTTCTTCGAGTCCAGGCGGACGCACGCTTGCGGGAGGGTAGAGTTCCACCGCACGGTTCTGCGGGACAGCCAGGATGACGCTCCGGCACGGCACCGTTGCTCCGTCACGCAGGCATACGTTCCGTATCGTTCCTCCGTCCATCTCCAGCGTACGGACATCCGCATTGCAGCGGATCATTCCTCCGCGGTGTGCAATTGCCTCTGCGGCAGGCCCGGCAAAGATCTGGCTGAGTCCCGCTTCCGGAAAGACGAGCGCTGCATGGTGCCAGTGCCCGAGAAATGCAGCGTGCAGCGCATGCAGGAAGAGCGCCGCGGAAGCGGTCTCGATCCGTTCATTCATGATCGATGCGGCAAGCGGAATCCAGAACGCTGATCGTACGCCATCGGATTGCCTGCGCTGGTCCAGCCATTCTGCAACAGTCTTCCCCGCCCCGGGGCCATGATCTGTGTGCGCCGCACGAAGGATATCGACTCCGGCGCGAAGTACGTCCGACCGTTCACGGCCCGTGAACAGCGACGAGGTCAGTACGGCCTGGATCAGATGAAGGGGCGATGGAAGCCCTCGAATCCGGAAGTCTGCAAACCCCTTGCCGGGGCGATAGAAGGAGAGGAGGGGATGCTTCTGGACTCTCAGCAGGTGCCGTGATCCGATGGCTTCGGCGAAGGCAAGTGTGCGGGTGTACCCGGCGATGAGAAGATGCTGACCGTTGTCAACGACATCTCCCGTGGCGGTGTCGGTGAAGGACGACGCGCGTCCACCCAGCACCGGGCGCTGCTCCAGAAGAAGCACGGGGATGTGTGACGAACTGAGGCGGAGAGCAGCAGCAAGTCCGCTGAGCCCTCCACCGACTATGACAATTGGGTCTCGGTTGAGGAGTGTTTCCACAGCGGACCGCGTTTCAACCAGGAATACTTCAGCCGGTGGCTGAGCCAGTAGCGGAATGTGATGAGAAGCTTCAGAAACTTGGGGATGGATATCCGGCGCTCGAAGACATTGTAGTTCGAGGCAACAATCCGGTTGAGTGTGTGGGCATAGATCGACCACATGATCCGTGCGGGAAAAAAGAAACGCTTGTCTTCATCCTGCAGCGCTTCTCGCGCGAGATCATAATAGGAGCTGGCACGCTGGCATTCGAAGCGCATGAGCTCCACGAATTGCGGAGTGTAGCGGCTGTTCAACAGGTCATCCTCGCTGTAGCCGAAGCGTGCCATATCTTCCCGAGGAATGTAGATGCGGCCCCGTTTTGCGTCATCCTTGATGTCCCGGAGGATGTTGGTGAGCTGAAGGGCAATACCCAGATTGATGGCATATTCCTGCGTAGATTCGTTCCGGTACCCGAAAATCTTCCGGCACATCAGTCCAACCGAAGAAGCTACAAGGTAACAATACTCCCTGAGTTCCTCGAACGTCCCGTACCTGGTCTTGGACAGGTCCATCTCCATCCCGCGGATAAGATCATAGAAGTGCTCCACGGGGATATGGAATCGGGCGGCTGTAACGCTCAGTTGATTGAGCAGCGGGAACGTGGAATTTCCGCGGAGCGCCCTCCCCAGTTCCGACCGCCATCTCTGGAGAAGCGCCATCTTGTTTGCTTCATCCCGCTCCTCGTCCACGATGTCATCGGTGGTGCGGCAGAAGGCATAGACCGTATGGATCGCCTCCCGCTTCTGCCTTGGCAGAAGTGAGAACGAATAGTAGAAGCTGCTGTTGCTGCTTCTCGTTATGGCTGTGGCCGATGCGTTCATAGTCGACTCTGTACAACTGCCCCCCACAGGATCCGTGCTTTGTCCGCCTTTGTCAACCGGGGACGATCCTCCATCACATCGTATCCGATGGCAGCAATGCGGTCCAGGATTGCGAGTCCGCCACGGACCGTAGCCGAGAGTTCGAGCCGGAGACGTCCGGAAACCATGCTCAGGAGGGGCACACCATCGGTCAGGAACTGCCGGGCTCGCCCCACCTGCAGACTCATCAGTGCCCGAAAACGCTCATCCCGGACCTTGCGCCCGATGTCGTTTTCAGTATAACCAAAACCTGACAATTCGTCAAGCGGGACATACAGCCGCCCCCGGCCCCAGTCAATCGCAAAGTCCTGATAGAAATTGGCCAGTTGAAGGCCCGTACAGATGGCATCGGACGGGGCAAGCGCATCCTCACGTGTAACGCCAAAAAGGTGGAGCATTAACCGTCCCACCGGATTGGCTGAATACCTACAGTACGAGAGGACCTCTGCGAACGTTGCATACCGTCTGACAGTGACATCCATACGAAACGCAGAGAGCAGATCAGCCAGCGGAGCCCGGGGCAAGCCTGTCTGCCGGGCGGTCTCCATGAGTGCAACAAAGACAGGGTGGTCCGCGTGCCCTTCGTATACCTGATCGAGCCTGGTTCCCCACTCATCCAGCAGCCGGAGCCGTTCTGCCGGTTCGCGGTCCCCTTCGTCAGCAAAATCGTCGGCAGTCCGGGCAAACGCATAAACTGCAGCAACGAAATGTCGAATTGAACGGGGAACTGCCAGTGAGGCCACCGGAAAGTTCTCATAATGCGTGCGTGCAAGAGCTTCGCAGTGGGCAAACGCATCTCGGACGGCATCTGGAGTGTGCATGCATGAAGATATCCAATGACCGCGAGAAGGTCAATCACCTTGCTCTTTTGGCCTGATTCGCGTATATTGGAAAGCAATACCCTCGGCGGGATAGCTCAGGTGGTCAGAGCAGTGGAATCATAATCCACGTGTCGGGGGTTCGAATCCCTCTCCCGCTACTGACATGATGGCTGCGTCGTTGACTCTGCCGGCCCGTTTCCGCGAATTTGTACGCATCCGCAGCCTGATCACCAACGGTGACAGGCTTGTGGTGGCGGTAAGCGGCGGTGTGGATTCCGTTGTTCTGCTGCACCTGCTGGCGGGAGAACGCACGCGCTGGGAACTGGAACTCCTGGTCGCGCATTTCAATCACCAGTTGCGCGGTGATGAATCGGATGCAGACGAGGCATTTGTCAGACGGCTTGCCGTCTCCTATGGAATGCCGTTTGAGGCGAGACGGGGGCACGTTGAGACATTCGCGGCCTCCCGCGGCATCGGTATCGAGGAAGCGGGACGGTCGCTGCGCTATTCCTTTCTCGAAGAGACCAGGCGCACGAGGAAGTTCACCAGGATCGCGACAGGACACAACGCTGATGACAACGTCGAGACCGTGCTCCTGAATTTGTTTCGCGGATCAGGCGTGCGGGGTCTGGCGGGAATTCCGGTGTCACGCAACGACGGCCGCATCATCAGGCCCCTGCTTTTCGCATCCAGGGAGGAGATCGCCTCCTTTGCTGCGGCCTGCCGGCTGGAACACCGCGAAGACTCCAGCAATGCAGCAGACGCGCATGCACGGAACATTCTCCGTCATCATGTATTGCCGGTGGTGCGGAGCAAGGTTCAACCGGATGTGGCCCGGACGGTGCTTCGCACATCCGCTCTCTTTCGCGAGCTGGATGCATTTGTAACGCTCGCAGCACGCACCGGCCTCGACCAGGTTGTGACGCGTCGCACCGGCGAGGAGGTGCAACTTTCTCTTTCCCTCCTCTCGAAACTCCCGGAAGCGATCCAGTCTGCCCTCCTTGCAGAGGCAGTGGCATTGCTCACTGGAATGCGGCCGGGATTCCGGCAGACGGAGCGGTTGCTCCGCCTCCGCACGGCGCGTGTCGGTGCGGCAGCCGGACTCGGCAAAGAGTGGCAGGCATCCCGGACGCACGACGCGCTGCGGATCGGCAGAAGGCCACTCGATGCCACCTTCTGCTGTGCGGTTACACAGGATACTCCGTGTGCGGCGGCCGGCGGGATCTTTACATACGGTGTCGCGGACCGTGCGCTGTTTGATGCTCCATCCAGGCCGACCGGTGAATATGTGGACGCCGATCGCACCGGACAAAGCGGACTCGTCCTCAGATCCTGGCGGCGCGGCGACCGGTTCGTTCCACTGGGCATGGGTCAGCAGAAAAAGCTCAGCGATTTCTTTGTCGATGCCGGCATCCCGGCCTGTGAGAAACATCGGTACCCGGTGCTGACGTCCGCATCCGGCGAGATTATCTGGGTCTGCGGCCTTCGGATCGATGACCGGTTCAAAATCACCGAGAGCACCCGGCATGTGCTGCGGCTGCAGTTTCAACGGAGAGCCGAATAACGCATGGCAAAAAACCTCACCGTCAACGGTGACACCTTCGAGCTCATGCTCAGTGAGCGGACGATCAAGAACCGCATCAAGGAACTGGCCGCGCAGATCAACAGCGACTATGCCGGCAAAACGCCCGTCTTCATAGGCATCCTGAACGGCTCGTTCATCTTCTTCGCCGATCTGATCCGGGAGATCACCATCGATTGTGAGGTGGACTTTCTGAAGCTCTCCAGCTACGGTGACGCAAAGATCAGCTCCGGCGACGTGCGCTTGTTGAAAGACCTGAATTGCCAGGTCACCGGGCGGGACATCATTATTGTGGAAGATATCGTGGATTCAGGCCTCTCCATGCAGTATATCCGGGATCTGACCCTCAGGCAGAACCCCACTTCCTTCAGAGTTGTTACATTGTTGTACAAGCCCGCATCCGTAAAAAGCAATATTCAGCTTGATTACGTCGGGTTTACGATCAAGCCGGAATTTGTTATCGGATATGGATTGGACTACGCCCAGCGGGAACGAAATCTGAAGGCTATCTATAGAATGAAATCCTGAAACGAAAACATGAACGAGTCCAAGAATACTGACAACGGGGCCCGCAAGGGTTCCGACCCAAAACGCGGCCTGCAAAAGCCGCAGCGCTCCAAGAGACCTGTGCCGTCATTCCGGCAGGACGACGACTTCAACTGGAACAAGGTGCTGAAAGTCGTCCTGAGCTGGTCGGCCATCATCCTGCTGGTCTTTCTGGTCATGACCCTTTTCAAGGGGACCGAACCGACTGAGGTGGAGGTCACCTACAGCGAATACCAGTCATTCCTTCAGACCAACCAGATCGAGCGGGCAACGGTCCGGAAGTCGGAACTGACGAACTTCGATTTTCACGGGAAGCTCAAGAGCCAGCAACGCGTTACGCGCACCGGGCGGGATATCCCCGTCACTCACTTTGTGCTGACGCTCCCGATTCTGGACAGCAACGTGATCAAGGAATGGAACGACAGGGGTGTGGACTTCTCTGTGGAGAAAGAAGACAACACCTGGCTCAGCGCACTGCTGAGCGCGCTCCCCTGGGTGCTCCTGCTTGTCGTCTGGCTCATCATCATGCGCAGGATGCAGGGCGCCGGACCGAAAGGGATCTTCTCCTTCGGGAAGAGCCGTGCGAAGATGTTGAATGAAGGCGCGCCCAAGGTGACCTTCATCGATGTTGCGGGGGCGGACGAGGCAAAGCAGGAGCTGATGGAGATCATCGAGTTCCTGAAGGAACCCAGCAAGTTCCAGAAACTCGGCGGAAAGATCCCGCGTGGCGTGCTGCTGCTCGGTCCTCCGGGCACAGGCAAAACACTCCTCGCCCGCGCTGTGGCAGGAGAAGCCGGCGTGCCGTTCTTCTCGATCTCGGGTGCCGACTTTGTCGAGATGTTTGTGGGCGTAGGCGCCAGCCGCGTCCGTGACCTGTTCGATCAGGGCAAGAAGAGCGCACCGTGCATTATCTTCATCGACGAAATCGATGCGGTCGGACGCCACCGCGGCGCGGGACTTGGCGGCGGCCATGATGAACGCGAACAGACACTCAACCAGCTTCTCGTCGAGATGGACGGGTTTGAACAGAACAGCGGCGTCATCATCATCGCTGCCACAAACCGCCCGGATGTCCTCGATCCCGCACTCATGCGCCCCGGCCGCTTCGACCGCCAGGTGGTTGTGGACCGCCCGGACGTGAAAGGACGCGAAGGGATACTGCGTGTCCATACGAAGAACATCCCCCTCGCCGACGACGTGAAACTGGAAGTGCTGGCCAAGGGATCACCCGGCCTGGCCGGCGCCGAGCTGGCAAACCTCGTCAACGAAGCGGCGCTCCTTGCAGCCCGTCAGAATGCACGCGCAGTCAGCATGCAACACTTCGAAGAGGCCAAAGACAAAGTGATGATGGGCATGGAGCGGAAAAGCCTCATCATTTCGGAGAAGGAACGCAAGGTTACGTCGTATCACGAGATCGGACACGTGCTTGTCGCGCGCATGCTCCCCGAAGCTGATCCGGTTCACAAGGTGACAATCATTCCGCGCGGTCGCGCACTGGGTCTGACAACGTACCTTCCGATCGACGAGAAGCACACCTACTCCAAAGCGTACCTCGAGACCATGATCACGTATGCGCTGGGTGGCCGCGCAGCGGAGAAACTGATCTTCAAGCAACTCACCACGGGTGCCGGCAACGACATCGAACGTGCAACGGATATTGCCCGGAAGATGGTGTGTGAATGGGGTATGAGCGACAAACTGGGACCCCTGGCATACGGACAAAAGGACGAAGAGATCTTCCTCGGCCGTCAGATCACGAGGCACAAGAACTTCAGTGAAGATACAGCCATCATCATCGATGACGAGATCAAGAAGATCGTCACCAACGGCATGAAAAGGGCGGAGAAGATCCTGACCGAAAACGTCGATACCTTGCACCGCCTGGCAGCGGCACTTCTGGAACGTGAGATTCTGGACTCCACAGAGATCGATGCCGTGATACGCGGCGACGAGCTGCCTCCTCTCGAGCGGCGGGGGAATGGAACACCCCAGGCGGCCGCGAAGATCCCACAGGGCCAGACGCCGGACGCTGCTGCACCGAAAAAATGACCGAGCTGCCGAGCGTCGAAACCAGTTACACAACCGAGCTCATACGGAAGGGAATCCATATGTGCTCGATTGCGATTCCCGTCATCTACTATTACATCCCGAAAGAGACAGCGCTCGCAATTCTCATCCCCCTCACGCTTGCGTTCGGGCTCTCGGACCTGGCGCGATTGTTTGTCCCCTCAGTCAGAGCGATGTACCACCGCTTCTTCGGATTTCTGCTCCGCAGCCGTGAACACGATGTGCGCAACCGGCGGCTCAACGGAGCAACCTACGTCCTGATTTCGGCAACACTCTGCGTCTGGCTTTTCCCGAAAGTTATCGTCATCACGGCATTCGCGATCCTGATCATTTCGGACACCTTTGCCGCGTTGATAGGGCGCAAATTCGGCCGGCATCCATTTCTCCGGAAGACCATGGAAGGCACGTCCGCCTTCTTTGTGACAGCGGTCCTTGTCGTTGTCGTGGCCCCGAAAATCCTCTACCTCCCCACAGAATACCTCATCGGCATCGCAGCCGCGGTTGTCGGGACATTCGTGGAGGTCATGTCGGGCGAAGTCATCGATGACAACCTCACCATCCCCATAAGCATCAGCCTTGTGATGTGGGCGCTGTATGCGCTCCTTCTCCCCTCCATCAACGTTTTCGCTCTCGAGGGAGCAGGCTAATGCGGGCCTATCTCTCGGGAGGAATGGAGTACGCAGCGAACGAAGGCCGCTCCTGGAGAGAGGATCTTGAGCTCTGGTTGAATTCAGAGATGGGATGGCAGACCTTCAATCCCAACCGCGAAAGTGACCGGTTCCTCGCCGCCCGGACTCCCGATACGTCGTTCCGGTCTCTCAAGGCCGTCGACCCCGAACGGTTTCTGAAGATTGTCGCCGACATCGTGGAGCTTGACTGCCGCGAGGTCGCAGAGCGGGCGGATTGCGTGATCTGCTTCTGGGACGAAGGCGCAATGCGGGGAGCGGGCACAAAGGGGGAACTGACGATTGCCCGGTACTTCAAAAAACCCGTCTATCTCGTGACCACTATCCCTTTCGCCGAGATCCCGGGCTGGGTGCTGGGCTGCACAACGACGATGTTCCGGAATTTTGACGAGCTCAAAGCGTTCCTGAAAAACTCCCGCGCAGCCGGCACCCAGGTCCAGCCGCAGCAGCCCTGATTTCCAGCCACGCGTCCCCGGACAAAAGAGACCCTCCCCGGCGCCGGATGTTTTCCTGATCACCCTCCCCGCTATCGTTCCAGCACTGACGTTACCGGGATCACCCTGATATTTTCTTCCTTGACCCGCACAGGAAACACCGCGATCTCTTTATCGGCGTCGAGAACGGACTGCGGTTTGGGCGTTGCATAGCTGATCGGACTCGGCGTGCCGGCAAGCAGTGCGTCACGGAATGCCGCTCCGTTTTTCGTCACAATCGCAATCCGCATGCTTCCATAGTGCCAGTGCTCTTTGATCGCAGCGTTCACCTCGTCACGTGAGATCTCATCCATCATCTTCCGGAACCGCTCGAGATGGCTCCCCTCTATGCCATAGAAGCGGTCATCCAACGCGTACCCAAGCCGATCCATGGTTGTCGGCGCGTAATGCAGCACATATTTCTTCAGAAACGTCTGCGTCTGTTGAAACTGCTCTTCCGTCAGCCCCTGATCCACCAGCATCTTGAACTCCCTGAGCGCCGCACGCAGTGCAAAGAAGCCATTCTCCAGCGGGACCGGCCGGATCCAGATTTCAAACAGCTGCACCCGGCGCGGCACATTCTGCGGCGGCATGTTGCGCATGCCACCGCCGGGGAAGTGTTCGATATATGAGTAATCACCGTAATTGAGTCCGCGCGCCTCCCGGATCACCTGATACAGATGGCTGCTGGAATTGCGGTGCTCTCCCAGCCATGAGTTCGCGATGGCCAGGGCATACCACTGCCGCTCACCCCGCAACACCCTGATCGGGAATCCCATGGAGATCGCCGTTGCCGGCGCATCCTTGTCGACAATGGTCACGCAGAATCCGTTGATCCGAACAGGGACGGAAAGGGGGACCTTGATCGGCAGTCCTGAAGGAAGCTTCCCGAGGTCGGCCGCCAGGCGAGTCACCAATTGTTCGTCATACCCGCCGCCGATCCCCGGGACCACGTTATCACGCGTGAAATGGGTGACATAGAACGCCCGCACATCATGGAGGGTGATGCTTCGCACTCCGGCCACCGTTCCGGCCTCCACATGGCCGTACCCAGATCCTGCGAACACATCATTGTACAGAACAGCCTTCCCGAGTTCCTCGTCGCTGGAATATCGCAGGATGTTTTCCAGATAGTTCAGCGTCTGACTCTTGATCCTGTCCAGATCCTCCTGGGTGAACGCCGGAAGCAGGATGGCATCCCTGAAGAGCGGATAGAATGCCTCGAGGTTGTCTTTGTGCACGCGCCCGGAGAGGATTGTCATCTCCGCCGACACGGATGCGCTGTATCCTGCGGCAAGCGGATAGAGTTTGTCGATGATCTGTGCATACGGGTGGGTGCGTGTGGAGGCATCGGCCAGCATCTGTCCGGTGATATAGGCAAGACCTTCCTTGCCTGCCGGATCATTGTGAGAGCCTGTTTTGAACCAGATCCGGAATGAAATCGTCGGATCATTCTTCACAGGAAGCAGAACGAACGTGCTCGGGTCCACGGGTTGACCTCCGGCTTGAAAAACGGAGAAGAGGAGAAGCAGTGCAACAACGCCGGCAGCGGATCTCATTGCCCGCCTCCTTTCAGCACAACAACGGTGCGCCGGTTGGGGGTGAAGTACTGGCGTGCAGCCTTTTGAATGTCGTCGGGGGTGATGCGTGCAAGCGTTGTGTAGAAACGGTCCACCACGTCAATGCCGCCCGTCAGCGCAACGAATCGTGCCAGTCCGCCGGCGACCTTGTCGGGTGTGTCCAGGTGCATCAGGAACTCGTATTTGCGCCGCCGCTTCATGTCTGCCAGTTTCTGCGCATCGATCGGATTCTTCTGGAAGGTGGCAATGGCCTTGTACACCTCTTCCCGGATTCCAGGCACGTCTTCTTCCCGCTTGACCATCGCAATGATCTCGAACAGGGGCATATCCCGGTTCATGGGAATGCTGGGCTGGATGAACTCCACCTTCTGTTCCCGGATGTACAACTTTTTGTACAGCTCGCTGGTTTCGCCGAACGCGAGATCGCCGAGGAGGATTGCGGCTACGTATGTGCGGTTCGCCGGATCGAACGCTTCGCCTTTGTAGGCGATATCCAGGATGGGCAGCGTCCTGCCGGCATAGGTCACCGATGCCGTGCGTTCGTTCTTCTGCGGCGGTTCCCGGGGAATGCGGGGCGGTACGTACCCTTTGCTCCATCCGCTGTAGTATGTACGGACCAGGGTCAATGTCCCCTGCATGTGAAAGTCACCCGCAATGATGATGACCACATTCTCCGGCCGGTAGTACCGTTCATAGAATGATTTGCTGTAGGCATACGCGCCGGGCATGGCCTTGATGTCCGCTTCAAAGCCGATGGTGGTGTGCTTGTATGTGTGGACGTCATAGGCCACATCCTGCAGCTTTTCATTCAGCAGCGCAAATGGACTGGTAATGCTCTTCCGGTACTCCCCGTAGACAGCGCCGGCTTCCGTCTGGAACTCCCGTTCTTCATACGAAAGGTTCTGAAACCGGTCGCTCTCGAGATCCATGACCGTTTCAAGATCCTCGGTGGCGAACTTGAGATGGTATGCCGTGTAGTCGTCGGTGGTGTACGCGTTGGCCTCGGCGCCGATTCCTGTAATCAGACTATCATAGACCGGGCCGGGATGGCGTCTGGTGCCGCGGAACATCATGTGTTCGAAGAAGTGCGCAAAGCCGGACTTCCCGGGTTCGTATTCATCCCTGCTCCCGGTGCGCACGATCGAGTAGTACGCAACGAGTCCCGGACTCTCCATGGGAATAAGATAGACGGTCAGACCGTTTGGCAGGACTTCTTTGTACGACGTGTACGGAAAGATGGATTTGCTCATTGCCGGAGTTCCCGCAATGAGCAGTGCACACAGCAACCAGCGGCGCATAGGTGCTCCATTGGAAGAAGGACAAGGAACGAATTCGAAGACTGGGAAACGACCATGGAAGGATGGAAACATGCACTCATGGGACGCACTGATGATCACCGGCCCATGGCTTCTCTGCCGACGGAGACCTCGCCGTTCGTCTGGATCTCTGTCAGCATCTCCAGATTGTCGAGAGCCCATTGCGCAAGCCAGAGCAGTGTCGGTCCTGTCACATTCACGCCGTGATGCGGTTCGATGTGCGCATCGCCGGTGAACTCGCGGCCTGCGGCCGCAGCGCGCGCAAACGCATTCACTTTTCCGCGCAGGGCGTAGATCGCGGCCTGAAACGTGGAACAGGACACCGGCGGATTTTCCTCACCGTGCACGACGTAGTCGGCGGGAAGGATGGCCTGGTGGAGGTATCCATGCCAGTGCGCGAGAGCCATGCCGGATGAGGCTGACGTGCCAGCGAACCGCGCAGCGGGTGTCACCATGTTTTGTATGCCCGCAATCAGCGCATTGGCAGCAGCATGCGAGAGAATGGTGAGCGTATCATACGAAGGTTTGCAGTCGAGCCCGGGACTCACCCCCCTCGGGGTCGCAAAGATAACTGTGCCCCGCGACAACCCCAGCAGGACCAGGTCCCGGTGCGGGTCAATGTTGGATTTGTCGCAGCCCGAGCGCGTCGTCAGCATCCAGGTGTCCGGCACGTTCACCCAGAATACGGATCCCGGGAGGTGCACCTTCACCCAGAGTGTTTCGTCCGTTGCAATGACTTCATCTGCCGCAGAGGCTGAACCGAAACGTGCGGTGGCGTCGGCCATCGTAAGCACTACTGTCGACGGAAGCGCAAGCTGGCGGGCCAGGAAGCCATAGCTCATTCCTGACCGGTGGTCGAGATATGCGGCGGCGAGGCGCTTGTAGTAGCGGTTGCGGAATTCGAGGCTTTCCAGAGACGTGTGGAACAGCATCAGACCCGTGTCCGCCCACAACTTCCCGCTTTCCTGAAAGTCCTGAACGTACGCCCGATAGCGTGGATCATGAAGATCCAGGCCGCCCTCGCGAACATCAAAATCCGAGGCATGAGGCGGAACTACGGGCGCGGCGATCTTCGGGACCAGCACCTGAAACACATCCTGCACGAAAGCGTCATAGGTGCACCGGATGATCGCGCCGTTCATCGTACAGACCGTCCAGGAATCATCATCAACGTAAATCACCACCTGCACGATATTCCAGGCGAGCATCTTGACGACGCTGTTCAGTCTGTTCTGTGAGAACCGTTCGACGTGAGCCGGGCACGGGCCGTCCACGATGCCCACCACCGTCGCACGGCGGAGATTGGGCACATGGTCTACGGGCAGGTTACCGGTTTGCAGCTCGCCCGGCGCTATGACAACGATGCCCTCCCGGAGTTTCTCCGCGGCTTTGTCGCTGAGCGCTTCCTGATACGGCACCACGCCGACGCCCGATGCAATGAAGGCTGCGTGAAGACGCGCGGTGAACGTCCGCACGCGTTCCGAAACGGTGTCGACCGGAAAGACGGTTACCGTCAG
>JAGDMK010000057.1 GCA_017860635.1 Bacteroidota bacterium | reverse complement strand
ACGCCGGCATCGCGTTTGAGCAGCGACTCCGCGAGGTCACCCAGCTGGCCGATCACGCCGACAATGGTCCCGCACACGAGGGCCTGGCTCCATGACATATAGGGGAGGACAAGGACTCGCATCAAGAGAAAGGCCAGCACTGCTCCGATGAAACCGGCAAAGGCGCCTTCCCAGGTTTTGTTCGGACTGACCCGCTCAAAAAGAAGTAGGCGGCAGAATCGCACACCCAGACGGAAATGAACACCGTTAGAACGGTCCATCCGCCCCACAGGTATATCGTCGAGGCGACTTCCCCGGGGACCGCAACCCCGGTGAGCTGGAAATGCCGGTACACCGGAAAGTCGGCCGGAACAAACAGCTCGCGCACACCGACCAGGCTCCCGAAAAAGAAGGAGACATACAACGCGCCCATCATGGTGACGGCGATGTTGTAGAGCGGATTCGGTTTCCCGCGGAACAACTCCAGTATCACCATCGCAGGGATGAACGCAAGAAGGAGAATCAACAACTCCTGCGCCATCGTCGGAAACGGAATTGCGATGCCCGCGCGATCGAAGGCGGAGACGATGAGCAGGCGGAGGCGGTCATACAGGAAGACCGTCACTATCAGGATGCCCAGGGGATACCCGATGGGCATCTGCGGCGAGGCGCCTTTTGCCCTGGCCAGTCCGTAAAACTCATGGAGGGCGGCAAGCGAAACCAGCAGCACGACGGCAAAAAAGAGATACCCTCCCAACATCGTTGCCGCAACGACTATCGGGATGCCGGCAAGCGCGACAAGTACTCTTGTTGTGAGGTTGCTGAAGGCCATTCGTCCGTAACCTTATGCCGCGTGGGAGGTTCTGGTAATACGTACAAAGTAGTACATTGCCCCCACAAAAACCAACGCAAACACGGCGGTGTTGAGCACCGCTGCTTCCATTGTCGCCCCGCCTTCAGGTGCCGTCATCATAAAATCTTCATCGATGTTGAAATAGAGCGCGATACTCGCAAGGAAGTTGTTCAGGAAATGCGCCAGCATGGCGAGAGCAAGGTTTCCGGAACGATAGACAATGAGTCCGAAGACTATGCCGAGTGTCACCAGCGGTACGAGACTGAACGGATTCAAATGGTAGAATGCGAACAGCACGCCGGCGATGATGGCACTCCTGGTTCCGCTGGTGATCGATTCCAGGTCACGCTGGACAAGGCCTCTGAAGAGCACCTCTTCCGACACAGCCGGCACCACGGCAACGGTGAAAATCACCAGCAGCAGTTCCAGTGGCGATTTGGCCGTAACCAGGATCCGGTACGTCGCCTCGAACATGTCCTGAATCATGTCCACCCAGCGCTGTATGCCGGGCGGCAACGGGATGGAATCCTGCAGCAGCATGTAACCCTGCAGCACCTGCTGCAGCGCGAACACTCCGACCAGGACGACCAGTGCCTGGGTCAGCGTCGGCATGCGGAGCCTGAGCGGTTGCTGGATGGCTCCATAACGGAGGCGGGTGAATACCAGTGTGGGGACAAGGATGAACAGCAGCTGGCCGAAGAGTGTCGACCATCGTATCCACTGCACGGTGTCCGCGGTAATGGTGCCGCCTGCAAGCAACAGAGACGCCCCGCCCGCCACGATCTGGTACAGGAAGAAGACAGCAGCGAGGACGAAAACGACAAACGGCACGACATGCATGCGCCGGAAGAGTGGCAGCCGGGCGGGAGTTGCCTGCGGCTCCGGCGGGGCAGACGACGGGAGGTCAGTCATGACGCATCCTTGAAACGATCATCGCACCCAGCAGCGGCACCATGATCTCGTGATGGCCGATGAAATACAGGCCCTTCCCTCCATCCTGCGTCGGCCGTAGCTGCACATTCATCGTGGGACGGTAGTGCGAGTTCTTGTCGAACACCGCTGTCGTAAAGCCCCGTGCGCGGGCGCCGAGGTTCCGGGCGACCGTAAGCGCCTTCAGAAAGACCTCAGGGAGGATCACCGCACTGCCGATGTTCAGCACCACACCCCCACCGGTCAGCCGTTTGCACACTGCACACAGTGTCCGGAAATCCCGGTACGACATCTCTCCGGTGACTGCCCCATCCATCGTGGGCTGCTGGTGGATGATATCCGTGCCGATAGCGGCATGCACCGTGACAGGGACACCCATGGTGTATGCGGAGGCCAGGACGCTCACCTCTGCATTTTTCGCTCCTACGTCGACAAGCTTCGCACCGAGCGCTTCACCATACCCCATATCCGTTGTGCGGCAGGCTTCTGCCAGAGCACCATTGATGAACTCACCGGTCTCCCTCGCCATGCCGAACCTGCCATCCAGCATATTGACGGCAACATCCTCCGACGTTTTGCCCCAGAGCGCGGTTTCGACATCGTGGATCGAGGCAGCGCTGTTCATCGCTAGTGCGGTAATCACCTTGCGGCGCATCAGATCGATCAGGACTGGGGCGAGACCCACCTTGATCACGTGGGCGCCCATCATGGTCAGCACCGGCTTCCCCTTCCTCCTGGATCGGACGATCTCATCCACCAGAAGACGGAGATCTCGTGCTACAAGGATATCGGGCATTCCCTCGACAAACCGGGCGAATGACTCGTCTCCCTTCTTCAGCGGAACGGCGAACTGGCGCGGGGTGACCTTGCTTTTGCGCGTACGGATGGATATGGTCTTCACCCGTGAAAGGTCTGCGCGAGGATGGCGTGCCATAGTAACTCCTTGATGACTCACGTTCAGCGGATCCGTGACGGCAGCGGCCCTCTAAGGCCGGAGTATTCACGGAGCTCTGTGTCAATGGAACCGATGACAACCTCTGTATTGACGCGGATGGGAAGCTTCCGGTCGTCATCGGTCAGCCAGATGACGATGCGTCCTTCACTCTTGAAGAGCCCCCCCTCCATCACAAGCGGCTCCACCACAATAGTCCGGAACGTCCCTGCGGCAACCTCGAGCTCCTGCCTTCCGAGCACCTTCACGACAAGGTCGTAGCTCTTGTCTTTGTAGAAGTTGTGCAGCATGAGCGAGTCGCCTTTCTTCATACCGGAGAAATCCACGGTTCGCGCGTAGTAGAATGCAGACATGATATCGTGCACATATTTCGGTATGGGGTATTCGCCTTCGGACGTTCTTGCGACCAGGTTGTGATGATCGAAATCTGCGGTGAAGTCCCGTGAGTATGAGCCTTCGCGGATATGCTGTTCAAAGCGCCACGGGACAATGGCTTCGGTATCGATGAACGTAAGATACCGGTCTTCCACCTTGTAGATCCACGAGAAACTCGGCAGCGAATTGACCCCGAATTCGATCCGGAAGCACTTCCGTCCGGCGATGGAATCATACCGTGTGACAGCCATGAACGCCTCGCCGGCAGTGATGAATCCGTAATTCACATCAAAGATGAGCCGTTCGCCGACTCCGAAGGCCTCATTCGGTATCTTCCTCATGGCGCGCAATCGCGAGACTTCCTCGCGGTGCCGTGCCAGAGAATCTGCTCTTCGCAGGGAATCGGCAACGAAGGCTGCATGCGCGACAGTGCGCAGGGAGTCTGCCACCCGTGCTTTCTGGATGCTGTCAGCCCTTGCCGCAGCCGTTTGCGCAGCGGTGGTTTTGCCTGTCGACTTTGGCGTTGTTTTGGCCGTCGCCTTCGGCGTTGTCTTAGCCGTTGTTTTCGGCGTCACCTGTGGCACTGTTTTCGGCGTCACCTGTGGCACTGTTTTCGGCGTCACTTGTGACGTTGTTTTCGGCGTCACTTGTGGCGTTGTTTTCGGCGTGGTCTGTGGCGTTGTCTTCGGCGTTGTCTTGGGCGTCACTTGTGACGTTGTCTTCGGCGTGGTCTCTGCCGTCGTTTTCTGCGTCGTCATTTGCGTCTGGGCATCGACCGGCGGCACCAGGATGGACAGAGCAAGTGCTGCGACAAGAATGTGCCGCACGAGACGGGAGAAATGTCTGATTGCGGGAAGCTTATGCATGTGCTAGGCTCTGCCTTCCCTGGCTGGTTGTCTGTTCAAGAAGGTCCATTGTTGCATGATAGACCTGATCTGTCGTGATGGTTTCAATACACCTGCACCGCTCTCCCTTCCCGCAGTCGCCGCAGTCCGCGGGCGCGTCAGGGACAAGTACACGTTTCCTGGTAGTATAGGGTCCCCACCGGCGCGGGCTCATCGGAGTCAATTGCGGGTAGATTCCCACCACGGGAGTGCCCAGCGCGGCGGCCAGGTGCAGCGGACCCGTTGAGTTGGCCACCACCACCGAAGCCTGCCCGAGAAGTGCTGCCAGCTCGGGAATGGTGAGAGTCCCGGGGAACGCAATTGTACGATCACCCGGCACTCCGTGGACCACGCGGTCAACCACCGACTCCTCTCCCTTCCCTCCCGTCACCGCCACACGCAAGCCCAGCGTTCGGGACAGACGCCTCCCGAGTTCAACAAACCGTTCCAGGGGCCAGTCCCTTGCAGATCCGCCGCTCCCCGGATGAATCACGACCAGCCGTTCGCCGGGCTGCAGGTCCGCCTTTGCCAGCAACTTCTGAACCCGGCCAGCGGCTACCTGATCAACGGAAATCCCGAATTCCGGATCGATCTGATTTTCTATAAACGCCGGGTCAAGCGCATTCAGCAGTCTGATATTGTATTCCAGCTCGTGGAAGTTTGCATTCTTCCGATGCTCGAACACCCGGTGTGTGAACAGGGATGAATAGAAACGGTAGCCTGTGCCGATCCGGACAGGTATCCCGGCGCGAAACATGAGCCAGGCGATGCGAGGTGTCGGATGGACGACGAAGACCGTGTCGAACGCATTCCGGCGGAGTTCACCGAGCAGCTCATTTCCGGGTCTCGGCATTCCACTCCGGTCGTACCACAGAAGCAGGTCGGCGTAAGGATGTCCGCGGACAAGTTGACCGGTATAGGTATTGAGGAGCATTCCCAGGACCGCCGAAGGGTATCTGGACCTCAGGAGGGAAAGCATCGGAAGGGTGAGAATGACATCGCCGAGGCGATCGGTGCGTACAATCAGAATTCTTCGAGGTTCACTCAACAGGAACGGGCTCCGGCTGCGTCAGCATGTAATATACCCCCGTTTCCGCTGAATATCAACGTCCGTGGGTCTCCTTCCTGGCACGCTGCATACGGAGAATCTCCTGCTGCATTTCCGTGATATCTTCTCCCCGTAATTCGGAGTCTTTCATCAGGCGGTAGGTTTCTGCAATCCGTTCGTCGAGGGACCGGCGGTGAAGGATGGCTATGCAGTCGTCAGCCATTATGCGGGGGTCAGGAACGGGAGGATCTGAACCCATTTCCTGCCACCCTTTGCTGATCTCGTAGCGGGAGACGGTCAGCTCAGTCACGATACGCTTGAGCGCAGGATCTTCGAGGTCGTCGATGATCATTCCGGCATCCCAGAATTCCCCGGCCTCTTCGCGACGGAGGAGCGCATCGAGTATTGACCGGGCAGTAGTAGATGTGAAGAGGGCGGGTTCGACCTGTCCGATGACGTAACGGACCATGGCGCTGCCATGCTCCAGCATCAGCTTCAGGAGATCGCGTTCGGCCGGGGGGATGCCCCCCCTGGGCTCCGCCCGTGGTGTGGTAGCCGGTTGGCTTGCGTCTGCTGCCCGGGGCACCGGTCGTTCAGCACTTCTGACGGGCTGCTGCTGTTTGCCGAGGATGTTTTCCATCTCCCGGAAGAGGACGCTTTCATAGATATCATACTGCTCAGCGAGCCGCTTTATAGAGAATGTCCGTTTCAGTTCATCCCGCATGCGGGATACGGTCTCCACGAGTGAACGGATTGCGCGTGCCTTCCCTTCGGGCGTGGAGAACATCCCTGCTGCCTGAAGCTGTGCTGCCCGGAAGTCCAGAAACGATGCGGCGTCGTCCAGCAATGCCTGAAATGCCTGTCCGCCGTGTTTGCGTATGAATGAGTCGGGATCCTCTCCGGCGGGGAGTTCAGCGACACGCACGTCGATATCCTGCTCAAGGACCAGATCTCCGCCCCGCAATGTGGCCTTTGAACCGGCAGAATCGGCATCATACACGAGGGTGATGCGTTTTGTGTACCGCCCCAGAAGCTGTATCTGCTCAGTCGTCAACGCGGTTCCGCTGGACGCAACGACGTTGATGAATCCGGCCTGGTGGAGGGTGATCAGGTCCATATACCCTTCCACCAGGAGACCGTATTCCTGGTCTCGTATGGCCTCTTTGGCCTGCGACAGCCCGTACAGGACCCGGCTTTTGTTGTAGATCGGAGTCTCGGGTGAATTGATGTACTTTGCGAGCTGATCATCCTCGCGCACCTTCCTTGCGCCAAAGGCGATAGTCCGGCCCGCCGGGGAGGTAATCGGAAACATTGCTCTCCCACGAAAGCGGTCGTAGAATCCCGATCCATCTTCGCGCCGCACGGTCAGTCCTGCTTTCTCCACAAGCTCAGGATCATACCCTTCCCTTCGGGCAAAGGTGAGGAAGTCGTCCCAGGAATTCATCGCATAGCCGAGGCTGAACGCACCGATCGTCGCATCGGAGAGGCCCCGGTGGCGGAAATACTCAAGTGCAATCCTCCCCTCGACGCTCGTCATGAGGTTGTCGTGGAACCGGAGGGCCGCTGTGCGGCAGAGGGCGAGGAGCTTCTCCTGTTCTGACGCCTCATCCCTGTCGTCTCTTCCCTCTTCGGGGAGCCGGATGCCTGCGCGTTCAGCAAGTACGCGCACCGCTTCCACGAAAGAGATCTTGTCATGTTCCATCAGGAACGTGAAGACGTTTCCCCCCACGCCGCAGCCGAAGCAGTGGAACATCTGCTTTTCCGCGCTGACCGTAAACGAAGGGGTCTTCTCCTGATGGAAGGGACAGAGGCCGGTGTAGTTCTTGCCCCGCTTCTTCAGTCTGACGAACGCCCCGATGATCTCGACGATGTCGGTAGCGTTGCGGATGTCATCGATTGTGGCATCAGGAATGCGCATGGATACAATGTACGCAAAGGGAGATACTGAGGCAACGACCCTGCGCTGATCCGAGGGCCGGGGCTTCTCTGGATCTACATCCGAGAAGATGACTTTTCGAGTGCGAGATATCCTTCGGCGGATACGGAGGAATGCTGCTGTCCGGTATCGTTGCGCGAACGGGGCGAACGGCATCCTGAAACAACAACGGCGAGACCAAGGGCCAGCTGGTGTCGGAACGCCGTTGGGACGCTCCTCTGGAGTTCCGGCCCTCAATCTCGCCGCGTTCCTCCCCTCAATCGCGCCGCCTGGCGCCCGCTACGCCAGGCGGCTCACCACGATCTGTGCTGCTATCATGATGACGTACCGATTGCCGCACGCCTTCATGCTGCGGACAGTGCACCGTGCGGGCACCGCTCACGTCTCGTTAGCATCACCTGATACCTACCTCAAAAGAACAAGCTTTTTCGTCTCCACAAAGCTGCCTGCCTCAAGCCGGTAGAAGTAGATCCCGCTGGCATACCGGGCGCCATCAAACTGCACGGTATACGCACCTGGTTCCTTTCGTTCATCCACCAACCTGGCCACCTCCCTCCCGAGCTGATCGAACACCGTAAGCCGCACGGTGCTTGCACCAGGGATCTGGTACCTGATATTTGTCTTCGGGTTGAACGGATTGGGATAGTTCTGCTCGAGGGCGAAGCGAGCCGGGACGCCCTCATCCAAGGGCACATCAAGTGTCAGATCGGTGGCATCAAAATAGACACTCGTCGGTCCGAGTCCCGCATAGATGCAGTTACCCAGGTAATTTCCCGGTGATTCCCGGTCGAATCCCACGACCGGCATGATGGTCGTGGTCGGTGTGTACTGGCTTACGGCACGCGCTGCCACCCCATCAAACCCTGTCATCGTGTTGTATATGCTCTTGTAGAAGATGGTATCGCTGCCTGCGTTCGAACGGTATGCTACCCTCCAGTAGTAGTTTGTGCCGCCGGCGGGGGCGAAGTTTACGGAAGAGAGCTCTTCATATGCCGTGCTTGCGGCTATGGTGTCGCGTTTATAGGTCTTGAAGAAATCCGTTGTGTAGATATACAGGAGGTCATTGTAGGTCGGCGACCCCGATGCTCGGGTGTACGTGATGATGGCATTGCCGCGAACGGGATCGATGGCCAGTGAGGGGTCATACTCATTCACACTGGAGGTCAGTCCGGTAACCGTCCATCCCCCGGCCAATGTGTAGGGCGTGCGAGTTACGCGTATTTGTCGGTGGCCGGACACGAACCGGCTGAAGGCGATACAGAGCGTATCCGGGGTCGAGCTCCAGTCGATGCCGATCACCGGTGCTGATTCCTGAAAGCCCCGCACGGTTGTGTCACCCGCAGCCCATGTCTTCCCCCAGTCTGTCGTGCGAGTGACATAGAGTCCCCGCGACGAATCATTAGTCGGCTTGAGGTACTCTGCAGCAACGTAGTGATACGTGATCGAAGGCGCATACAGGGTCCCGTCAGTGCAGATGCTTGGATTCTTGAAGTTCATGGTACTGGTTGCCGAGGCGATCACCTTCACCCTCCAGTCAGTCCCGTCATTCAGGACGCTTCCCCAGTACAGATGCCCCCCTCCGCTCGCGCTTTTGTCGGTCTTGAGCACGAGCGCGATGCCCAGCAGCCACTTACCACCAACTGTGTCTGTGACGCACATGTCAAACGATTGGATTGGATAGACGCCGTTGAAGAAGCGGTTCAGGTAGGTCCAGTTCTTCCCTTCATTCGTAGAGCGGTAGATAAGAATCTGCGAAAGCGTATCCTGATATTTCGCGTTGATGGCCACGTAGATCCCCCGGATCGTGTCGGCATCGATTGCCAGCTGGCGTTTGCCCAGCTCCCAGATTTCGCCACTGTATATTCTGACGTCGTTTCCCCAGAGGGGCCCGGCTGTTTCTTCGGGTTTGAACGCATCATTCCCTCCCCAGGACCCAGAACCGGCCTCTGCGGGAAGGGTGGGCAGTGCACCAAGGAGCGCCTGCTCCAGCGACCGCACACGCGCGATGTCGCCGGTCTTGCGTGCCCGGGCGAGGTCCGCCGACAACTGATGCACTGTACTTGAATGTTCCGATGAAGCAATCGTTTCGTTCACTTGTACGTCGTCCGGAATCTGCCCGGGAGCTGGCAGTACACACATTATGAGACAAAGACCAAGCAGTGCAACCGAACGCATGAGTACCATGAGTGTCTCCTCCTTTTGGTGGGTGAAGATGCATGTCGCACTTTACGACATGTCCTGCACTGACATCAGTCGATCACTGGTCAGACAGAATGTACGGCGCGCAGGACACCTGATTCAATACCGTATTTGCGGTATTTCACGGGAAGGGAGAATGCCGATGGTGAGGTAGTCGATTCTACAGAAGATGATCATTCAGGGCCTTCGCGACGGCCCCGCCGCGCGTGTGCACCTGAAGCTTTGCGTAGATGTTCTTGATGTGGGTGTCGATAGTATGGTAACTGAGGATAAGCTGCTCTGCAATCTGCTTTTTCGTGAGTCCGTCGACCATGCCCTTGAGAATCTCGCGCTCCCGCTGCGTGAGCAGACTCGGGTTCCGGGGACCGGTCAGATGTGTGAACATGGCCAGCATTTTGCGCGCAATCTGGGCGTTGATCGGTGCCCCTCCCTTCAACACCTCCATCATCGCCCGCTCAATCTCGTCCGGAGGCGAGCTCTTCAGCAGATAACCGGACGCGCCGGCACAGAGCGCATCAAAGATCTTCTCATTATCCTCGTGAATCGTGAGGATGATCACCCGGGTTGCGGGGGAGATTTCCCTCACCTTCCTCGTCCCCTCAATTCCGTTCATCCCGGGGAGCCCGAGGTCCATGAGAATCACATCCGGGGCCGGTTCGGTGTCGAGCGCACGCAGTGCATCCTCACACCGTCCAAAGGCATGATCACAGTGGATGCCCTCGACGTCGTGCAGCAGGCTGGAGATGGTCTTGCGGTACAGCGCATCGTCCTCAACAACCCACAGTTCCTTCGCTTCTTCAAGATGAGCCCTGGCATTAGGCATGGCGCTCACTCAACGATGTTGATTGCGATGCCGCGTGGCGGACTGCGGACGGAAGGAACATACGACGCTCAGGGCACAATTGCGATACCGTGTTTACGGTATTTTGGCGTCCAGGGTGATACTCGTGCCTTTTCCGGGCGCGCTCCGGATGTCAAGGGTTCCCCTTACCTGTTGTGCCCTTCGGCGCATTGTGGCCAGGCCGTTCCCGGAGGACGGGGCGGAGACGTCGAATCCCCGTCCGTCGTCTTCCACGGTCAACCGGAATCTTCCGCCGCTAATGCCGGCATCCACAACCACGTTCTTTGCGTCCGCGTGGTGCACGATATTGCTCAGTATTTCCTTGAAAATCAGCACAATATCGCGGCGGAATTGCATGGGAAGTCGGACAGACGCGGACCGGTCGTCCCGATGGAATGTATGTTCCATCCCCATCAACATCTTCGCCGCGATTCCTTCGAGATGGTCGACAATGTTGGCAGCAGTCTCATGCTCCGGATTGATGAACCAGACGATCTCCCGCAGAGCCTCCGACGTGGACCGCGCCGCGCCGCTGATGTCGAGGAGATGCTCAGCCGCAGCCGGAGGAACGACCATCCGCTTGCGCACGAGATCTGCAAGGACAGCAATACTCGCCAGACTGCTGCCGATCTCATCGTGAAGATCTGATGCGATGTTCAGCCGCATCCTTTCCACCTTCAGGATGGAAGCAACGCGCATCTTGTAGGCGGCAGTGACGGCACCCAGCACGAGGAGAGCCGCAAGAATCCGGAACCAGAACGTTTGCCAGAACGGTGGCGTTACGGTGACACGAAGCAATGCCCCGGCCGAGTTCCACACACCGTCGCTATTCGCCCCGCTGACGTGGAAGAGATACGTGCCCGGAGCAACATTGGTGTAGCTGGCAAGCCGCCTCGTACCGGCATCCACCCACGACTCATCCACGCCGTCAAGCTTGTAGGCATAGGTGTTCCGAGCGGGCAACGAATAGTCGAGCGCCGCATATTCGAATGAGAAAAAGTTCTCCCTGTACGCCAGCGTGATCTCCCCGGTGGCAGAAACAGAAGTACCCAACTTCAGCGGAACATTAAACAGGTTGAAGCCGGTGATGACAATCGGCGGGATGTGCGGGTTTGTCGGGATGCGGTCAGGAACGATGGCGTTGAAGCCGTTGACCCCTCCGAAGTAGAGGACGCCGCCGGTCCCTGCACAGGCTGCGTTGAAGTTGAACTCGTCTGCCTGAAGTCCATCGTGTCTGGTATAGTTGCGGAACTGCATGCTGTCCGGGTCGAAACAGGAAATCCCGTTGTTCGTGCTCACCCAGAGATGTCCAGATCTGTCGGAAAGAATCCCGTAGATGACGTCGTTAGGGAGTCCCTGCTGAACCGTATACCGGATGCACTTGCCTGTGCGGGGGTCCAACTTGCTCATCCCTCCCCCGAATGTGCCTACCCACAGACTTCCTGCAGAGCCCTCGGTGATGGTCTGCACGTAGGAGCTGCCCAGGCTTTGCGGATCCTCGGGTATGCTCTGGTAACGCCGGAAGGAACCCGAGGCCGGATCGTACCGTCCGATGCCGCCACGGGCCGTCCCTACCCACATCATGCCCGACTGATCCCGGAGCAGGCACCTGACATCGTTGTCGGGCAGGCTGCCCGGATTCTGCTTGTCGTTCGTGAACGTTTTGAGAATCCTCCCCTCAGGGTTCAACAGATACATGCCCGCGATCCATGTCCCGACCCACATGTTCCCCCCGGTATCCTGAGCAAGAGCACTGATGTACGCATTGAGCCGCCGGGTGGGGTTTTCGGGATCCGCGGCAAAATGCTGGAAACGATTCTTCGTGCGGTCGAACCGCGCCAGACCGCCGCCGTACATTCCCACCCAGACATCACCGCGGTTGTCCGTCATGAGGACTGAGACGTAGTCGTGAGGGAGGCTCGAGGGATCGGCAGGATCATGCCGGTAATGCCTGAATGTCCCTGTGCGGGGATCGAAGCGGTTGAGCCCGGCATCTTCCGTTCCGATCCAGACATACCCGAGCGAATCCTGACATATCGCAAAGACTCTTTTCCCCTGGAATCCTTCGGGATTCCGGAGGTCCCGACCATAGAAGGGAAACTTCTGCACGTACGGCGAGATCACACTGAGTCCACCGGACGTGCCGAACCAGATGACACCGCCCTGGTCTTCGTACAGCGAAGTGACGACATCGTCGGAGAGAGAGGTGGGGACGAACGGCGAATGCCGGTACCGGATGAACCGGCGTGAAGCGCTGTCGAACCGTGCTGCACCTGAACCCATGGTACCGACCCAGAGGTTCCCCTTGCTGTCGCGCAACAGCGACCGGACGATATCCCCGGGCAGCGAGAACTCATTGCGGGGGTCTGTCCGGAAATGCTCGAATGTGGAATCCGACGTGCGAAACAGATTCAATCCGCCTCCCCACGTCCCCACCCAGATATCCCCGTTGCCCGCTGCGCACAGCGAGGTGATGCGGTCATCCGAGAGAGACTTCCCGTTGCCGGGATCATGGCGGTATTCTGTCACGTGGCCGCGGAGGAGATCATACCTGAGCAGTCCCAGGGAGTATGTGCCGATCCAGAGTACGCTGTCTTTGCCGGCAAGCATGCAGAACTGCGCATCCCTGCGCGGCGGGGGGAGCGAATGGAACAGCTGGGGCATCCTCACAAATCGCTGCGCGGGACGATCGTACCTGTTGAGTCCCCCGCCTGCTGTACATGCCCAGAGGGTTCCGAGCGAATCTTCGATGACGCCGGTCACACGGTCATGACTGAGAGTCGTGCTATCGGCCGGATTGTGTTGATACCGGGTGAAGCGGCCGCGATCGGTATCAAAACTGGTGAGTCCGCCCCCCCATGTGCCGATCCACAGCAGCCCATTCCGGTCTTCATGAATCGACCAGACGTAGCTGCTGGAGAGGGAATTCGAATCGAGCGGATCGTGTCTGTACGTGACAAAGGAGTATCCGTCGTAACGGTTCAGTCCATCTTCCGTGCCGAACCACATGTATCCCAGGCGATCCTGCAGGATGCAGAGGACGACGCTCTGTGAGAGTCCGTCTTCGGGGGAGATGCGACGGAACGGCAGATCGGGCGCGGGGCCCTGGCCGGGAGCCGGGCACGGCGCAAGGAGCATTGCAAGGAGTGGAGCGGCAAGCAGGAAGATCAGGTGTGTGCGCCCTGCCACGGGGATGCGGCAGGGTCGATGCAAGCTGTCGGGAAGGATGTGCACGTCCGGGGCGATCATGAGTGCGTGAGGGACATCGCCGGAGACCTCACCATCCGGTACTCTACACAACAGTGAGAGAAACACAACCGCCGGGCAGCTGCATGAGCCACCCGGCGATTCCTGGGCTCATCCCCCGCGACGTCCGGCGCGTCTACACTCCAGCTTCATCCGGAGCATAGGCCGGCGTCGTGCGTTTCTTTTTCCTGGTGAACCGGCGTTCGACGGTCGGCGTGGGGATCTTCGGACTTTCTTCCACGTCCGGGTACGTATAGATATCGTACTTGTAGTTGCGCAAGATGATCTGGTTGCCGTTTCTGCCCAGCACATACTGCGGGAGCAGCGGTATTTTCCCGCCGCCGCCGGGGGCGTCGATCACGAAGTGAGGAATGGCCAACCCAGAGGTATGTCCGCGGAGTTTGTCCATGATATCGAGCCCGACGCTCACCGGTGTGCGGAAGTGGTTCGCGCCCTTGGTGATATCGGCCTGATACAGGTAGTATGGCCGCACGCGCATCGTAAGGAGCTTGCGCATGAGCTCCAGCATGACGTCCGGATCGTCGTTGACACCTTTCATCAGCACAGCCTGGTTGCCCAGCGGGATGCCAGCATCGGCGATGAGCTCGCATGCCCGCTTCGCCTCCATGGTGCACTCCCACGGATGGTTGAAATGCGTGTTGATGTACAGCGGATGATACTTCCGCAGCATCTTTACGAGCTTCGGGGTGATGCGCTGCGGGAGGACGCAGGGCATTTTCGTGCCCAGCCGGATGATCTCCACATGGGGGATGGCGCGCAGGCCCGACAGGATCTTTTCCAGCATGAAGTCGGTGAGCATCAGCGGATCACCCCCAGACATGATCACGTCGCGGACCTCGGGATGGGCGGCGACGTAGTCGATGCCGTCCTGAATGTACTTCATGTTGATCTTGCTGGAGTCTCCGACCTTCCGTTTCCGCGTGCAGAAGCGGCAGTACATCGAGCACTGGCTTGTTGTGAGAAACAGCACGCGGTCCGGATACCGGTGGACGATGCTCGGAACGGGACTGTGCGCGTCTTCAGCAAGGGGGTCTTCGGGAAGCCCGTCCTCGTCCAGTTCCTTCGCGTCAGGTATGCATTGGAGCCAGATGGGATCTCCGGGATACCGGATCAAGCTGAGGTAGTAGGGGTTGATCCGGATGTGGAAGAGGTGGTTCAGTCTTTCGGAAAGATCCTTGTTGAATCCAAACCGTTCAACCAGATCCCTGGAGCTGTCGACACTTTGTCGCAGCATGTCTTGCCAGAGTTCCATGCGAGCCTGTTAGACTCCCTGTTGTGGGACAATATATTTGCCGTAGACCACGAGATCGTCGCCTTCCCGGTAGTAGTCCGTGATGCGGGCGCACTCCTGGTAGCCACAGCGTAGATAAAACATCCGGGTCGCATCGTAGCGCGGAGTGGATGAGGTTTCCGCGACAATCAGCCGTCCGTGCCGTGCCCGCACCGTGTCCTCGACGTGCTTGTCCAGAGCGCGTCCGACACCGCGCCCGTGGAGTGCAGGGTCGACTGCAATCCAATAGAGGTCGTACGTCCCGTCCGTTCCCGGTGTGGGTCCGATACAGGTATAACCCGCAGGGCCGTCTCCCCTGTCATAGACGGCGATCTCATAGTCCTCTTGCTGCGCGTTGGTGAGGACAGCATCGATCAGTTCGAGCGCGATGTCGATCTCGTCATCTGTGAACACGCGTGTCTCCGCCAGGAGCCGCTCGAGCGGTTCCCGGTCAGACGGTTTCAGCGCGCGTATGGTATGTGTCGTTACTTCGTGTTCCATCGTTCCAGAGCCGATTCGACGATCTTGCCGATGGCTTCCGGGAAAGTGTAGCCGGCCGCGCGGGCCGACCGTGCGAACCCGGC
>JAGDMK010000219.1 GCA_017860635.1 Bacteroidota bacterium | reverse complement strand
ATTCTGCAGGTGCGCAGCGCCAAAGAGGGCGGACATCACCAGGATCGCGGGCAGCATGGTGATCCCCTGCGCGAGTGTCTGAAAAGCGTAGCCGCGGAACAGGAGTTCCTCAAACGCAGCAGCCGGCAGGAACACGAGGAGTGACAGAAGCATCGCCACCAACACGTTTTCCCACGCCAGCGCCCGCCAGGTAATGTCAACGTAACCGGCGGCAAGCATCACGATGAAGATCACGGACATCATGAGGAACCCGACGAGAATCCCCGTTCCGAGCTCTCTTCCCGTTCGCGGATGAACCCAGAGTCCGATTGCTGAAAGAGGTTTCTTGTTGATGAATCGGGTCAGGATCCACGACGCAAGAAGGACTGCAAGGAGTGCGAGGACATCTCCGACGACCGGCACGCGGCCGACGAGCATGCCGCTGCCACCCACGAGGCCGGTGACTGCAACTGTCGTAAGAAGGAGGAACAGCAGAAGCCTCCACCCCGAGCGCACGTCGCCGTGGCGGGTCAGGAATGCCAGTCGAAGGGTCTCTCGCATCGGCAACCGGTCAGAGCCGTTCACGCAGGTATGGCAACAGCGCCTGGATCGCCAGGCGTTCCTGACGCATCGAATCCCGTTCCCGGACAGTCACCGTCTGATCCGCAAGCGTCTGTGAATCCACGGTGATACAGAATGGTGTTCCGATTTCATCCTGGCGGCGGTAACGGCGTCCGACCGCGCCGCTGTCATCGTAGAAGACCCGCATATGGGGCCGCAGATCCGCTTCAATCTTCTTCGCGATCTCCGGCATGCCGTCCCGGTTCACGAGCGGGAACACTGCGGCCTTGAGCGGAGCGAGCCTGGGATGGAAACGCATCACCACGCGTGTTTCCATCTTGCCGTCAGCCGTGGGAGCTTCCTCTTCCCGGTACGCATCCACGAGAAACGCCATGAAGGAGCGGCTCGCCCCGGCAGACGTCTCGATGATGAAAGGTGTGAACTTTTCTTTTCCCTGCTCCTCAAAGTACTTCATCGACTTCCCGGAGAACTGCTCGTGCCGCGAGAGGTCGAAGTCCGTCCGGTTATGAATTCCTTCAATCTCCCCCCAGCCAAACGGGAATTTGTATTCGATGTCGTAGGCATCCTTGGCGTAGTGGGCCAGTTTGTCCGGTTCGTGTTGATGGAACTGGAGGCGGTCCTTCTGCATGCCCAGCGATTCAAACCAGGCCATCCGTTCCGCTTTCCAGTAGGTGAACCACTCGACATCCGTACCCGGCTTCACAAAGAACTGCATTTCCATCTGCTCGAACTCCCTGGTCCGGAACAGGAAGTTCTTTGTGTTGATCTCGTTCCTGAATGCCTTCCCGATTTGGGCGATGCCGAACGGGATTTTCTGACGTGATGCCGCCTGCACATTCAGGAAATTGACGAAGATGCCCTGTGCTGTTTCCGGGCGGAGATAGACCACCGCGCCGGCGTCCTCCACGGGTCCGACAAACGTTTTGAACATCAAATTGAACTGCCGGGCCTCGGTGAATTTCCCTTCCGCCTGGCATTTGGACGCCTTGCGGCCCTTGTAGGCCGGACTGCCGCACAGTGCATCTTCAATCTGGTCCGCGCGGAACCGGGCCTTGCATTCACGGCAATCGACCATAGGATCGGTGAAGTTCTCGACGTGCCCCGAGGCCTGCCACACCGTCGGATGCATCAGGATGGCAGCATCCAGGCCTTCCACATCCTCCCGGTAGGTCATGGCCTGCCACCACTGCTCCTTAATATTGCGGAGCAGTTCCACGCCGAGCGGACCGTAGTCCCAGCAGCCATTCAGTCCGCCATAGATTTCGCTGGATTGAAAGACAAAGCCGCGCCGCTTCGAGAGCGACACAAGTTTTTCCATTACGTCGACGCCGATGGCTGTGCTCCTTCCATGCTGTTCGTTAGTCCCTGTGTTCCAAGATGACACTCATCACCGTCTTGTCGCCCTGCAGTACGTGCAGGGTGACCGTGCGGTCGCGGGTCTGCTCTGTTCCCATGACTCGCGCGCCGGATTGCTCCACACGCCGGTTGAGGGCGTTGTTGAACTCGAATGAAGAAAAATCCTTCGGAACCCGGATCCTGTACTCCTTCCGAAGGAGATGATCTGCCCGGTCCGAAACCTTGCGCGCGCGGATCGCCTTTTCCGGAATCCCGAACTGTGCACAAACTGAAGCCAGATCCTCTTCGAAGCCGGTTGAAGGCGCGGCACTGCGCACCGTGCTCTCAGGTTTAACCGGAGGCGCCGGATTGTCATCGAAGTCCAGGCTCACCCCGATGAGTACGAGCGCAGCCAGCCCCAGCGCGGCAAGGATGAGCACCCGCGTTCTGATGGCCGGTGCAACGCGTTTCAGAATCATAGCGAACGAAAGACTGCTGTGCGTTTTTCCAGAAATGCCCTCGTCCCTTCGCGAAAATCTTCAGTCCCGCAACTGGCGCCAAAGAGCCGAGCCTCGTTTTGCTGCCCCTCTTTCAGCGGCAGCTCGGTGGAACTCTGCACTGCCGCGAGCGCCAGACGGACAGTGGGTCTGCTCTTTGAAGCAATTGCGCGGGCCAACCGCTCAGCGGCCGGGAGCAGTTCCGATGCGGGCACGACGCTGTTGACAAGCCCCAGCCGGAGAGCTTCTTCCGCACCAACCGGATTTCCAGTCAGAATCATCTCGAGTGCTTTCCCCTTGCCGATGAGCCTTGGGAGCCGCTGTGTCCCGCCATATCCCGGGATGACACCCAGGTTGACCTCCGGCTGACCGAATTTAGCCCGGTCAGAGGCGATCCGCAGTGTGCAGGCCATGGCCAGTTCACAGCCGCCTCCAAGGGCATATCCGTTCACGGCAGCGATCACCGGTTTGCCGAGGGTCTCGATCAGATCGAAGATCGCTTGTCCCTCCCTTGAGAATTCCGCCCCGGTCGCCGTGTTCAGTGCCGCGAGTTCTTCGATATCCGTTCCAGCCACGAACGCTTTCTCCCCCGCACCGGTCAGCACAATGACCGCCACCGCGGGATCATCCCTCAGCATGCTCATCACTTCGTGCAACTCCCGCTTGGAGGCAGCGTTCAGCGCATTCAGCTTGTCCGGACGGTGGATCGTAACGGTGGCCACGCCGTCCCGGATTTCCACCAGCAGCGTTTGCAGTGTCATCGTCTTCCCTCCTCTTCACAACTGTGCGCTGCGCGTCCGGCCATCACGGTGGAGTTCACTATACGACCTCCACACGGCTCTGGTCTCCGATCATGAACCGGTGCACGAGGGGTTTCCCGCTGGCTTCGACGATCTCCACATCGTTGCCGAGGATGCTCCCTTCGAGCCGGATTCCAACATCCAGGATCTTGCACTCCCGGAGGATGATGCTGTACTCCACTTCGCTTTTCCGCACGACCGTATGGCTCCCGATTGAGGAAAACGGTCCGATGTACGAATCTTCGATCACGCATTCTTCACCGATGATCGCGGGTCCGCGCACGACGCTGTTGGTGATGCGCGCGCCCTTCTGGATGACCACCTTCCCGGCGATCGTGGAGCGCTCATCTACCGTGCCCTCGTTGGATGGTGTGATGTTGTCCAGCACGAGACGGTTGGCTTCAAGCAGGTCTGTCGGCTTGCCGGTATCCTTCCACCATCCGGTAATCTCCGTATAGCCGACGCGGTATCCCTTCTCAATCAGATACTGATGCGCATCGGAGATTTCCAGTTCTCCCCGGCCGCTCGGTGCGATTGCTTTCACTGCTTCGAAGATGTGGTGATCGTACAGATAGATGCCCGCCACGGCGAACGAGCTTTTCGGGTTTTTCGGTTTTTCTTCGACCGCCACAATGCGTCCGTCGCGGATTTCCGGCACTCCGAAGCGTTCCGGGTCCCGCACGCGCGCAAGGGTCAGGAAACAGTTGCTGTCGCTCTTCTCGAACTCATCAATAAACCTCCGGACCCCGCCCACCACCATATTATCGCCCAGATAGAAGATGAACTTGTCCTTCCCGATGAACGGTTCCGCAAGAGCAACCACCTGTGCAAGCCCTCCGGGCGTGAGCTGGGGAATGTACGTGATCCGAATCCCCCATCGAGAGCCGTCGCCGATGGCGTGTGGAACTTCGTCGCTGTCGGCATTGATCACGATTCCCACGCTGGTGATGCCTGCCTCCGCAGCAGCCTCTATCGCATAATGCAAAATGGGCTTGTTGGCAATGGGGATGAGGTGTTTGTTCCGCGTGTGTGTGATCGGACGCAGCCGTGTGCCCCGTCCCCCGCTGGCAATGAGTGCTTTCATGGGTGTCCCCGCAGTTTCCCTTCAGTGGATGCACTGCGCTCAAAGAGACCGCGAAGTGCGTTCTGTTGCTGTTGTGTGAGCATGCCGCTCGCGGTGGCGAGCCGGATGGTATCCAGAGACAACGCCGAGTAGAACGGGATCTCCGCAGGCGCATGCCGCTCGAGTGCATCCAGATGTCTGGCGATCGTTTCCACGCCGCCCCGGGCAACAGGTCCGGTTAGCGCTTTCCCGGGCGACGTGGAGCCTACATTGGCGAGCGTCGCCGTGATGATCGGCGAGAACACCCGCATGAAGTCTGTTCTGCCGGGGGCAAGGGTGCGGTACATCGTCTCGAGCACCCAGAGGAGTGTCGTGAGATGATTGGATGCCACGACACATGCCGCGTGATAGAACTCCCGCAGGTCAGGTGGGACAAGGAGCACATGTCCTTGAAGCGCTCTCGCAAGTCTCCGGGCTGCTGCGATGCCGGCTGGCGTTCCGTCGATCCCGTAGAAGATATTGCGCGCGTGCGGGAGAATGTGCGCTGGCGGAAAGTTCCGGGGGAACGTCTGCAACGGATGAAACGAAAAGACGGTCGCGCCCCTGCGTTTCAGAGGCTCCAGCGCGTCTGCAGTCAGCATGCCGCTCGCATGACACACCGCCACCCCGCGGAAGGAGCGGTTCTGGCGCGCAAGATTCCGGGCCACATCGATGACCGCGTTGTGCGGTGTGGTGAGCATGATGAGGTTGACCCGGGAAGGAATGTCGGCGAGGTCGGTGGACACTGCGGGGCAGCCGATGAACTTGCCGGCGGCCCGTGCAGATTTCATGGTCCGCGAGATGATGCATTCCACACTGTGCCCCTGCTCGGCCAGAACCCTGCCGAGCGTAGAGCCCACCTTTCCTGCTCCAATGATTGCAGCACGCCACTTCGTCTTCTTCATGCGGGCGCAATTCCGGGAAGCTGAATGATGGCGGAGAGATACCCGACGACTCCGGAGTTGTCTCCGGTGATTTCGCCCGAGTGGGCCCGGTGCACGACGCGAAGGGTCCGGGCACCCAGCCGGTGGCAGGCCACCATCACCGCAACCGCCGGCCCTCCCCCGCATGCCTCCGCACGGCCGGATTCCAGATCGTCCATCAGCTGCTCGGCATCAAACGCTGAAAGATCGCGGGCCACGATGTCGTCCAGCCTCGTCGCTGCCGCTGCCGTGTGGAAATGCGAAAGATCTGTGCTGGCGACAAGCAGCGCAGACGATTCCTTGAGCACCATGCCCAGGATCTTCCCGAGCGCGAAGCATTCTTGCCGCGACTGATTGCCGATGACCAGCGGGAGGAGTGAAAACTCTCCCAGGGTACACTGCAGGAACGGGAGCTGGACCTCCAGCGCGTGTTCCTCGCCGTGACCCGCGGTGGACATAAGGATCAGGGATTCCTTGACCAGCCTGGCTCTCAGTTCGGTGTCAACAGGCACAATGCCAAGGGGCGTGGCATAGGCGTCGCCCGGAAAGACGGAAACGCCATCGAAGTAGTCGCGATGGCTGGGCGATACTACCACAACGACCTTCCGCCGGCTGCCGGCAAGCTGCGCGTAGGC
>JAGDMK010000391.1 GCA_017860635.1 Bacteroidota bacterium | reverse complement strand
CCAAACGGGAAGACACGCTTGTTGCAACGATCGGCAAGACGCCGATAACGCTGTCAGAATATGAGAAGCTGTACATGAAAAGCGGCGGAACCGACTCTGTTGCAAAGGCGACACAGGAAGAACGGGAGAAGTTCCTGGATCTGATGGTGAAGTACCGGAAGAAACTGCTTGATGCGTACGAGCAGGGAATGGACAAGCGTCCGGAGTTGCTTGGAGAAATTCAGCAGTACAAAGGGAGCCTTGCGGCTTCATATCTGACTGACCGCGAACTGGTCACCCCGGCGGTCAAGAAGATGTACGACCGCAGCCGGGAGGAAATCCGGGCCAGCCATATCCTGCTGACCTTCAAGCAGGGCGCTACCCATGAGGATTCCGCACTCGTCCTTCAACAGGCTGCGGAGATCATCACCGAGGCAAAGGCCGGCACGGATTTCGGCCAGCTCGCGGTGTCCCACTCGCAGGACCCGAGTGCGAAGAGCAATCAGGGCGATCTCTACTACTTCAGCGTCGGTCGCATGGTTCCGGAATTCGAGGAAGCGGTCTTTGCGCTGAAGAAGGGGGAAATCTCCTCTTCACCGGCTTTCACCCGGTTCGGCGCACACATCATCAAGGTCACGGACCGAAAGCCTTCCTCGGGCGAGACGCGTTGCGCTCATATCATGATCCGCTTCACAAACCAGAATCCCTCTCCCGAAGACACCCTGGCGGCATTCAACAAGATTAAGCTTGTCGATGACAGTCTGAAGACCGGTCTGGACTTCGGAGGGCTGGCGATGCGCCATTCGGAAGACGCCGGATCGGTTGATCGTGGAGGGGATCTCGGTTGGTTTTCGCGCGGACGGTGGCCACAGCCGTTCGATGAAGCGGCAATGCTCCTGAAACCCGGCGAGAACTCGCCGATCGTCCGTACGGTGTACGGCTACCATCTCATCCATTGCTATGAGACCCGTCCGCCCAAGACGTTCGATGAAGCCCGGCAGGAACTCCAGAACACATATCAGCAGCAACGCTTCCAGACCGAGTACGCAAGTTACATAGCCGGTATCCGGAAACAGGTGGGCTTCGTGCGCAACGACTCTATCGCCCATGCATTCACCACATCGTTCGATTCCACCAAAACCACGCGGGACAGCGCCTGGGCAGATGTCCTGACACCGTCACTCCGAAATGCCGCCATCTTCAGATTTACTACCGGGCCAGTCAGCGTCGACTCCGTGCTCGGCGTCATGAAGAGCCATCCCGAGTGGTCGAACCTCTCGCTTCACCGGGTAACGCTGAATTCCACCCTCGATAAGATCGCCGAGCAGCTGACGTTCGCCGCCAAGGCGGACATGCTGGAACGGCAGGATCCTGAGTTTGCCGGATTGCTGCGTGAGTACAAAGAGGGAATCCTGCTCTACCAGGCAGAGCAGGAACATGTCTGGAACCGCGTCACCACAAATGATTCCCTCCTGCGCATCTACTTCAACAAGAACCGGGATTCCTACGTGTATCCGGATAGGGTGCTGTTCTCTGAAATCCGTGCTGCCAGTGAATCCCAGGCAAAACGGATTCAGGAAAAAATCCGGGCCGGAAAGACCCTGGAGCAAATTGCGTTTGAAGACTCTGTGCGCATGAAGCTCCCCTCGTCGTTTGTCGTACCGTTCGCTGCGGGCAAGAGCACCATCGGAGCGGCTGCCACGCGTGCGCTCAAGGAAGTTGCCGCAGCACACGCCGGCGAGCCTCAACTGCAGATCATGCTTGTGGTGTCGCCCGACACCAGCATCCGGAAGAGCAAGAACCAGAAGCTTGCCACACAACGTCTCGACGCCGTACGGCGCTATCTGACAACACAGGGTGGCGTCGCAGCCACCGTCGTGATCTCGGAGAACCGTCCGCAACGGTCCGCTCGTCCTCAGTGCGATAGAGCGCCAGTTGCTGGCTCCTGCCGCCGATGAGCGCGCCCGCCGCGCTGATTCACTGGCTGTGGGCGCTGCCTCTGCGCCGTTCTCGTACAAAGTCACCTATTCCATCGTCCGTCTTGACGCCCGCGAACCGTCCCGGCAGAAGACTTTCGAAGAAGCCAGCGCGGAGGTCAGCAGCCACTATCAGGACTATGAATCCAAGAGGCTGGAAAAGGAGTGGATGGATGGTGTCGCTCAGCGGCATCCCGTCACACTGTACAAGGAATCTCTCAGGCAAGCGTTTGCACCTTCCGAGAAATAACGCCATTCAGCGCACCCTCGTTGCTGCCGGAGTGATACTGGCAGTGATGATGTGGGCAGGCTGTGAGAATACCGGCTCACGGGGCGCATACGTTGCCAGGGTGAACAATGCCGTTCTCCGGGAGAGCGACCTTGAAATTGCCCGGGATTCCCTCGGAGAACCGGCTGCAGCGTCACGGGAATACGTAAACAACTGGATCGTCACGGAGATGCTGTATCAGGAAGCCGAGCGCCGGGGAATCACAGACGCGATCGCATTCCAGCAGCAGCTTGACATGACGCGCAAGCGGCTGGCAGTGGCTGCGCTGATCCAGCAGGAGGTGTATGCATCGGTCGACAGCACGGATATCCCCGACGAGGCTATCGTGCAGTCGTATACGGCATCAGGCCCCTCGTTCGCGCTTCGCGAGGATCTCGTGCACGCAAGCGTCGTTCTCTTCCGCGACCGCGAAGGGGCAAACATCTTCCGCTCCAAGGTCCTCCGCGGTGCATCCTGGGATGAAGCGCTGCGCCAGATGCGTGCTGATTCCGCCCAACGGCTGCAAATCGTGCGGACGGCGTCCCGTCAATACTATACACGATCACGATTGTACCCCGACGAGCTCTGGAAGCTCGCACGCAGTCTGCCCCGGGAAGAAGTGTCATTCCCCCTCCGCACCCCGGAGGGATACACCGTCGTGCGCGTCCACCAGTCATTCCGGCAGGGTGAGATCCCCCCGCTGGAGTACGTGCGCGCTGAGGTGCGTGAATATCTGCTCATGGATCTGCGCCGGCAGCGCTATGAGGAATTTGTCGGCGCCCTGCGCGGAAGGCATTCTGTAGACATCCGCGAAAGTAGCACCGATTCCGGCGCCATATTGAACAAGGAGTGAATGATGCGTGCGGTGGAGATTCTTCTGCGTGTGCTGGTTGTGCTGGTGATCATCACGGGACTGCATGCCACGGCGGGTGCTCAGGTGCTGGATCGTATTGTTGCGGTCGTGGAAAATGACCCGATCCTGGAATCCGAACTCGCTGCGCAGGTCCAGTTCTTTATCATGAACAACAGGCTGGATCCCAAGACACCCGGCCTCCGTGACCAGGTGCTGCAGTCCATGATCAATGAGAAACTGATCATCGCAAAAGCCATTGAGGACAGCGTTGTAGTCTCCGATGATGAGGTACAGCAGCAACTTGAGGCGGCCATCCAGTCACGTATCCAGCAGGTGGGCTCGGAAGCCCGCCTGGAGGAAGCCTACGGTATGCCGCTCAGCCGGATCAAGCGGGAATACCGGGACGAGATGCGCAAGAACCTGTTGGCACAGAAACTCCAGCAGCAGCGGTTTGGCTCATCACAGATTGGCCGGTTCGAAGTCGAGGAGTTCTATCGCACGTACCGCGACAGTCTCCCCAAGGTACCG
>JAGDMK010000056.1 GCA_017860635.1 Bacteroidota bacterium | reverse complement strand
CGTTCCATCCAGCTCAACAGTCCATTCACCTTGGGTGGAGGAGGGTATGGAAAGGGGTGTAGCCGTGAACGAATCCGGTGTGAGGACGTCGAAGTACTCTTCCGCAGGCCGGTGCCATCGGACTGTATACGCTTCCACGAGCCGCTCCACCGCAACCGGATGTTCGTTCACCATCGGAACGCTGCGCGGGATGAGGCAGGAAACCGAGCGCTCAATCCGGCCTTCGAGCAGGTGGTCGGGATAGGATGATGTTCCGGGCGGGAGCCATGCCGGGCAGTCGAGTGTCTGGGCCGGCAGCCAGTCCGGCGTAAGGGAAAAGCCCGGGAGATCCCATCCATACGGGTAGAGGCGCGAATCAAAGTCCTCCTGCAGAGAGCGGAGGTACCAGCGTTTGTACTGGCCCGGCCGCCAGCTCCGGCAGAGGTAGCTTGACCAGGAGCCGTCGCTGGTTAGTGTGAGAGCCGAGCCGTCGGTGAGTGCAAGGGTCAGTGTGAAAAGGAATCCCGGTTTGCCGACCGGGTGGGTTCCGTCGCCGTGGCCATAGTAGAGCACGGTGACGCCCAGCGTATGCTCGCCCGGGCTCAGGAGTTTGGCGAGGTCAACCGGGTCGACCTCCATCCGCCGGGGGTCTGATGGTGCCGGTCCCCATTGCACGCGCTTGCCGTCGAGTGTGAGGAGGTAGCGGCTGTCTGCGGCAATCCAGCCGGTGGCTTTCCTCACCGCGGATCGCACAGAAAACGTCTTGCGGAAGAGCACGAACGTATTGGGCAGGGTCCGCTCGGACGGATACCAGATCCACCGTGCGGGAGCGAGATCGAGCCGTTCCGGTTCCGGCGGGAGGGTAAGGGGTGTCAGTTCGGGAGTACTCTGGTTGCGTGCCTCGCCGGCGAGCGGGAGACGCGATGGTATCAATCCGAGCACTGTCGTTCCCCCCGCTGCATACGTCAGAAAGTTCCGTCTGGTGGTCATTTGTGAGATCCTGGTCCCCCAAGTTTTCGAGTATGGCAGAAAGCAATGACAATGTCAAGACAGCATGCGCTATTTTTCCCTCTTTGCCCGCATCTTTTTTTATATTGTCCTTGACAATACATCAGGCACTTCGTAATATATCCTTGATGAAACATCGTTTTACAGGTGAACCACTTCACGGCTCCGAGCCCGCCTTGTGATCGATGTCTGTCTCGCTCTTCCACGGTTCACCTGTCAGCGATACGTGCATTCACTGTTCCCAGTACTTACTCAACCCTTCCTCACAACACTTCGAAGCGGGTGATGTGTACCCCGAAAGGAGGTTTGATTTCAAGGACGATACTACCTGCCTACCAGTCACCATTCTGTAATCACTCAAGGAGCAACACCATGAGATATGCTTGGTTTCGAGTTCTCTTTCTCGGATGCCTCCTGATGCTTCCGGCCGCGCTGGCCTTTGGTGCGAACGGAAAGATCCGGGGAACAGTACGGGACGATGCGACGAGACAGGCTTTGCCAGGAGCGAATGTTGTGGTGGTGGGGACGACGCTTGGCGCGATGGCAGATGCCAGTGGCAACTACACCATTCTGAACGTCCCTCCCGGCGTGTACCGGCTGCAAGCGTCATCGGTCGGGTACCGCCGTGTGGTCATTGAAAACGTGAGTGTCAACCTCGATCAGACCGTGGAACAGAACTTCGCGCTACCCTCCGAGGCCGTTGAAGTGAGCGAAGTGCTCATCTCAGCGGAACGGCGCGTGGTGGACAAGAACCGTACCTCCACCAAAAGCACGGTCACAAGCGAAGAAATCATGAATCTGCCGATGGTGAGTGCGATTGAAGTATTGAACACGACCCCCGGTGCATTCAAAGGGTTCGTGCGTGGCGGCAAGATCAACGAGACCAAGACCGTCATCGACGGCGTTGATGTCTCCGATCAGTTCTACGCCGTTGCCGCCGAGCAGGCGAACCATGGCATTCTGGTTGCAGCAAGCCTGACCCGTAATTCGCAGAGCCAGTTGAGCACCTCTACGAGCGTCAATTTCTCCGCAGTGGAGCAGATGGCGTTGAACACGGGCGCACTCGGTGCCGAGAATCCCAACGCAACCGCGGGAACGATCACGTATGCGCTGAAAGAAGGCCGTGGCGCGCTGAAGGGCGGCTTCAACGCCCGCGTCAGCCAGTTCGGCGGCCTGTCCTACAACGGACCCAACGTGTTCTGGGATGATTATCAGTTCTTCGCCGACAAGTACTCCACGAAACGCAGACTGGATTCACTGCGCACGCTACCCATTACCACCGCGGTGCAGACGGCGATCACCAACGACAGCACCCGGTTCAGCAAGCTGACGTACTACACCGGGAAGTACGACAATCAGAACAAGCCGACCATTGACGTTGAAGGTTTCCTGGGCGGCGACATCATGGAAGACTGGCGCTTCTATGCGTCAGGCAGGTATTTTGACACGCATGGCCGTTTCCCCAACCAGAGAGCCCGCCAGGCTGATATCACCCTGAAGACAGGCATCAATGTCTCGAATGACATCAAGCTGGATGCCTTCGGCATCGTGAATGACAAAGGCGAGCTGTTCGGATGGAAAAACACTGAATACAACGACCGCTTCCGCTATTTCCTGGAAGGCGTGCCGAAGAGCAACGGTCTGAGCTACGTCGGAAGCGTGAAGATGACCCACATGCTCTCCCCGCAGACGTTCTATGAAGTGCAGTTGAGCCAGACCTACAAGTCAGAGACATATGGCTACACGGATGAGAACGGCGACGGCATTTGCGCTCTGGACGAAGGCGGCGACTTCCTGAAGCTGGAAGACCCCGCAACGATCGACAAGTACGTCTCCAAAGCGTCCACCGAACTAGGGAAATTCTTCCGCATTGGTGACGAGGCCGCCCCAAGCTTCCTCGGGCCTCCAGGCGCCGTGGGGAATATCCAGGTGGGTTTCACGCGTCCGCAGTTCGTGTATGACAATATCAAGAGCATCACCAATACCGTTCGTGCCGACATCACGAGCCAGGCCACCTTCAACCACCAGCTGAAGGCCGGTATCTCGTTGAAGCTGCACGACATGTCTTATCTCGACCGCAACTCGACCCTCGGTGCCGATGCCACGGATCTCCGCGCGCGCTTGTTCGTGGAGAAGTGGGATTTCTACCCGAGTGAATTCGGCGTCTACGCATCAGACCGGATGGAGTTCGGCGGACTGGTGTTGAATGTCGGCGCCCGCATGGACCGGTATGACATCAACGCGGCCGATATCGCCAACTACTACAAATACTACTCGACGGATACCATCAGCATCGACGGAGTGGGGCTGCGCTACAACGTTCCGGTACGCTCCACGGAAAAAGAACCTGCGATCTGGTTCTTCTCCCCGCGCATCGGCGTGTCGCACCCTGTGGGCGATCAGGCTGCCCTCTTCTTCTCGTATTCCCGCCAGGGGACGCTCCCTCCGTTCTCACGGCTCTACAGCGCCTACAGCCTGCTGTTCGGCGCCCCGGGAAGCTTCCCGAATTTTGTGTCACTTCACACCGACCTGATCAAGTCATCGAACTATGAGATTGGCGTGCAGTGGGAGTTCCTGCCGCAAATGTTGGGCTTGAACTTCACGGCGTATATGAGGGACGTCGAGAACTATTCGACGCCCAGCTTCACGCTGCAGCTGACCAACGGCTCGAACATCATCCATCTCCCTATGAATGGACAGTATGCGGACGCCCGCGGTGTTGAAGTGACATTGACCGGCATCCGGAAGCAATATATGGACTTCATCTGGGTGTCAGGCCGTGCAAGCTACGCATATACCTATGTGAAGGCGTCCGGCTGGACGTCGAACGATGGAACGCAGAAGACCACGTTCACCACGACCGACTCGCTGCTGTACAACAACAAGCTGCCGTTCGACGACTTTGTGTACTACAACAAAGTCCAGAACAACATCACCGGAAGCACCAGCACCCTGACGGGCGGGTATGACCGCGAGCATCGCATCAGCTACACAATGGTGCTCGGGTTCCCGTATGACATTCAGCTGTCGTCAGTGGGCGTGTTCCAGAGCGGCTTCTACTATCCGCTGTCGTACACGGTGGATCCCCGCGTGTCGGCCCGTCAGCTTGGCCAGGCGCCGTGGACAAAGCAGGTCGACTTCCGTCTCGAAAAAGGTTTCTCGATCGACAATGTCCGCTTTGCCGTCTATGCTGACGTGAAGAATGCATTCAACTGGGTCAACATCATCGGCTATGACAACACCGTCAGCGGCGCATCGATCTGGGAATACAGCAACATCGATGGCAATCCCGATCCGACCGGACAGTACAAGCGCGCGATCAGTCTTGACAATAGCCTTTTCTATGACTTTCCGCGCGAATACTACTTCGGCGTCCGCCTTGAATTCTAAGCACGAATGGAACAACTCCATACATAGGAGAGAATCATGAGTATCAAGAATCAACTTACACAGCTGATGGCCATCGTCGCCTGTGCTCTGCTCTTGTTGCCAGCCATGGCATCAGGCCAGACATCGACGATCGTTAACTATCCGGGCGGCGGGGTGATACAGGCCGGCGATGTCTGGGAGGGTTTCCACCCGCAGGGAGCGACCCCGACCTACAGCGATGCCGGGACATTTGCGACGCTCGGCAACCGCACATTCCTCCGAATGGGCAATCCTGATCGTGGGTGGTCGACGCCAGGCACTCACTGGCCGTCCGCCTATCATATGACCCCCTACTGGTACAAGAACGCAAACGCGCAGGTGTTCGACCCCGATCCGAACTTCAATCCCGAAAAGATCGGTGGCGCGAACAACCCGAGCTACTTTGCCGGTTCGCGCCTCACGACGGGTGCCTACTCCGAATACGCCAACTTGACCTACAAGCCCACTCTTCAGGGCGCAACCGATGCAGCCCGGAAATACTACGTTGAACCCTACTGGGTTGACGGAACCAGGCGGCAGCATGTTGTGTACGAAGCGGCGTGGCCGACCAACGTCGGTATCGATGTGAAGCTGCGCGCGCACGGGTTTTCCGGCCCGAACTGGAACCACCTGAACGACTTCGTGATCTGCGAGGTCGAATTCAAGAACACCGGTGTCCTGGATATGAACATGGATGGCGTTGCAGAAAAAGTGGACAACATCATCAAAGCCATGGCGTTCCAGGTGAATGAAGAATCGTACATGTCGGTCTCCAGCTATGCAGGAGGCGGACGCAACGTGAACGACATCGTCCCCACCATCATCGCCCGGCAGTCATGCTGGATCGACGATCCGGACGAGAACGGCCACCCGTGGGCGTTTGCGTTCATGCGGACAGCCCCCACCACTGCCAATCCGACTCCAGGAAACTGGGACCACGGTTTCAACGGCGGCACCACAAAGAACTACACGGATATCTACACCGGTTGGGTCATCATTGATGCGAAACAAGGTGGCCTGCCGACGGACAGAGCGAAATCGACATCGCCGAATCCGACCAAGAACACGATATTCGGCAACCACCCGATAGGTGTGGGCCCCGAACGGGGCTGGTACGTATCCGGTCAATCAAATCGTTGGGGTGAGACCACCGGCAACCCGCGCGCGATGTTCAACATGGCAATCATGGCGTATTTTGTCGATGGCGGCAAGTCTCACAGTACAACGAGCTACGACCTTCTCAACTTCAATCCGAATCCGGCCATGTTTGCCTCCGGAACGACCAGCGACGTGACGACGTGGGTTACGAAACCTCAACCCTGGACACGTCCCGACGGATCCATGCAGGCTGCAGGCCTGTTCGATCAGGTGTCGACCGAAGACGGCAGGGCAAGTGCAACGGTGAATTATCCGACCGGCTTCGGCAAATGGGAGAAGGGCGCCAGCCATACCGAGAACTTTGACGGCGACGGCCTGAGCGGCATCGGTCCATTCTCGCTGGCCAAGGATGAAACCATGACCATCGTGTTTGCCACGGTCGCGGGATACCGGCTGGAAGGGATCCAGAAGGCCGTGCGTGCTGCCCGCTGGGCGTACGCGCAGGACTATGTGCTCCCGGTGCTTCCCAACCTGCCCGACATGCTCGTGTCGAACACGCTGAAGAAGTCTGTGAATATCGAATGGAATGCTGCGGCCGAGTCTGATGCCGAGTTTGCCGGGTACAAGGTGTGGCGTGCAGCGCAGTTCAAGAAGCTCAACTGGCTGGACGAAGGGATGCGGGTGGTCGACCTGTATCACGAGCAGATGACGGTTGGAACTCGCCCGCCATCCGTGTACAAGCCGGTCAACCCGAAGTTTGACGCCTTCGCCAAGACCCAGAGCACGTCGCTGAAGGGCACGTATCAGCCCGACACATGGGGCACCTGGGATCTGATCAAGGTGATCCCGAAAGCGGAGCTGGCCAACTACAAACCGGCATCGACGGCAGGATACACGTACAAGGTAGAAGACACGGACGTGATCCTCGGCTTCACCTACTTCTATTATGTTTCGGCGTACAAGGAAGGCACGTACACCGGTCCCGGCGGCGAAACAACCACCAGGATCGAAACGCACAGCACGAACCGCAACGGTGCGACAGGGTTGTGGGACAAGACCTGGCCGTTTGCGTACAACAACGTGAACTTCCCGTCGACCGCCACCGGCTTGAAGAATATCGGCGCGCGGCAGATCGTGTACTCCGCTCTGGCAGCCAAGGGCGACGTAAGCACTGTCGGTGTCCGGCCCAACCCGTACAAACGGGCAGCGCTGCACGACAACCGGGCTTCGGTGTACGACCACAAGCTGCTGTTCTACAACCTGCCGCCGCAGGCGAAGATTACCATCCTCGACGTGGCGGGACAGGTTATCGACGTGATCAATTTTGCGTCGAGCGATGCCAGCAAGGGCAGCATCTTCTGGGATATGTTCTCCAAGGACGGCATCGAATGTGCAAGCGGCCTTTATGTGTACGTCGTCGAATCCCCGAGCGGCAGCAAGGTCGGGTATTTTTCGATACTACGATAACCCATCAGCTACCACGAGGATAAAAACTATGAAATCGAAGTGCCTTGCAGTTGTTATCGCATTGCTGGTCCTCGGGATGGCTGTGCAAACGGCCGATGCCCAGACCCGCAAGAGCGGCGTAAACAGCGCTGCGTTTCTCAAGGTCGGCGTAGGTGCCCGTCAGGTTGCCCTGGGCTCTGCGGCGACATCGTTTACCGGCGACGTGAGCAACATGTTCTGGAACCCCGCCGGCATCGCCCTGCAAAATGAAATGATGCAGGCGTCATTCACGCACAATAACTGGATCGCGGGATTGCAGCAGGAAGTGGCTGCTGTCAGCTACAACCTCGAGGATATCGGAACCTTCGGCGTCGGATTCATGACGTTCGGGATCTCGGACATTCCGGCAGACCGCGATTACGGGTACACCGATCCCCAGCTTCATGCGCTTGAGATTGATGCCGTGGGCGCGTCCGTGTACGACTATCAGGATCTGCTCGTGCAGGCGACGTTTTCCCGCTACATCACGGACAACCTCAGCCTCGGTGTGACCGCAAAGTACATCAACGAGAAAATCGACGACCAGAGTGCCAGCGCAGTTGCCTTCGACCTGGGATCTGTCTACAGCCTCGGATTCATGGGATGGAACATCGGCGCACGGCTCAACAACCTGGGAAGCGATGTCAAGTTCTACGACTATGCGGCACCGATTCCGCTTACCTTCAGCATCGGGACCTCCATGATCCCGATCACCTTCGGAGAAAGCTCCATCATGCTGGCCGTGGATCTTGTGAAGCCGCAGGATGGCCAGCAGTACTACTACTCCGGACTCGAAGCAAACCTCGAGAAGATGTTCTTCCTCCGGCTTGGCTGGAAGTTCAACTACAGCTACTTCGGCCTGCTCGGCAACGGTATCGACGGCGGTACGTCACAGCGTGCCCCGATCGCGACCAGCAACGAGAAGGGCAGCTTCGGCGGCGGCGTGCGTGTGCCGCTCGAGGGGTACGCGCTGCAGTTCGACTATGCGTACACGGTGTTCACATCACTCGATGCAGTACACCGCTTCACGATTGCAGTCAGCGTGAAGTAATCTGCATATGGCAGTCTTCAGGAAATAGTCAGGGTGCTCACCCACCCTGACTATTTCTTTTTCACACACCAATGCCGGAATAATCCCCCCATGGCACAACTGCCCCTTCTCCCCACGACCGTCATCGGCAGCTACTCATTCCCGTCCTGGCTTGCCCAGGTCCGCTCACTTGGCAAACAGGGAACGATCTCCGCAGCCGATGTGGCCGAAGCGCATGACCATGCGGTCCGCTCTGCCATCCTCGATCAGGAACTTGCCGGTGTGGATATTATCACTGACGGCGAGCTCAGGCGGGAGACGATGGTGAATTTCTTCTCGATGCGCATCCATGGCTTCGATATGGCCGGGAAGATGAAGCCGATCGGCAATCTGGATCCCTCCATCCAGATGCTCGATCCCGTCGTTCGCGAGAAGGTCCGTTCCAAAGGAAGCCTTGGTATGGATGAACACTTCCGGTTTCTGAAGGCCCATGCCCGCCATGCGACAAAGGTGTGCGTCACCGGGCCCCACATGCTCGCCAAACGCGCGACCAATGAGTACTACCCGTCGGACAAAGAGCTCATCGCCGATCTCACGGAGATCCTCCGGACGGAACTTCAGGGTCTTGTCGCTGCCGGCTGCACGTTCATCCAGATCGATGAACCCATCTGGGTGGGGTATCCGAAAGACATGCCCTGGCTCGTCGAGATGTTCAACAGACTGGTGGACGGCGTGGATGCGAAGATTGCGCTGCATGTCTGCTACGGGAACTACCAGCTAAAAAGACTCTTCAAAGGACAATACCGCGAACTCTTTCCTGCAATTCTGGATACACATGCCGACCAGATCAGCATGGAGTTTGCGGTGTCGGATGGTATCGGACTCGAGTTGTTCCAGGAGTTTCCGACCGACAAGGAAGTGGTGGTCGGAGTGATCGACGTGAAAGATGACGCTGTCGAGACTCCGGACGTCGTGGCGGAGCGGATCCGTCAGGCGCTCCGGTACATCCCGGCCGAACGCATGTACATCAGCCCGGACTGCGGCATGAAGTTCATGCCACGCGACAGGGCGTTTGCCAAGCTGCAGGCAATGGTGGAAGGGACACAGATGGTGCGAGAGGAACTCGCACGGGAGCAGACGCACCGCGGGTGACCGGATCCACGGGTGAATCACGAACCTTCATGATGCGAAACCACCGAATTGCGGAGAACATCCAGTGACTCTTCCCCCCGACATCACCGGGCGGGTGGTGTGTGCAACCAGGGCCATTGCCATCCGGGAGCAAGGGCCTCCGGTGGAACGCACGGTTGCTGACCTCTGGCGTACGGCGCTCGGACTGGATATCCCTCTCATTACCGTCGCGCCGACTTCGCATCCTGCCGGATCATCTTCATCTTCAGATCCGGCAGGGCAGGCCATACTCCGGATACACGGCGGGGAAGAGGGGGATGGTGATCCTGTCTGCTCGTTCCGGATGACTGCCGACGGCGCCGGTGAGCTGCGGTCTTCCCATCCACGCACACTCTACTTCTTTGCGTGCATGCTTCTGCGACGGCTCGCCGGTCTCACCGCGCAGGAGTGTAAAGCCGGCATAGTCTGGAAGCCGACATTCCCGTGGCTCCGCAATCTGAGCGATCACCTCGTAGGAAGTCTCCGCGTTGCCCGTCACTTCAGCACCGAAGAGTACTGCAAGCAGATCGCGCAGCAGGGGTTCACCCATGTCACCATCAACGGATTGGGTGTGCCGCGGCCTTTCGAATCCGGCCCGCCGGGTGACACGTACTTCTGGTTCTATGATTACAGCCCGGACCTGGACCAGTTCGTGGATTCCGACCTGATCCGGGGATACTATCCGGCCGACTATCTGAGCGCGAACCTGGCGGCACTCACGCGCCGCGCGGAACTTGCACGCCGGTTCGGGCTTGTTCCCGGGCTCCACATCAACTCCCCGCGGTCCATGCCGGAAGAATTCTGGAACAGGAATGGCTACCTGCGGGGCGCCCGCGTGGATCATCCCCGCGAAACCTTCCGTCCCCGGTATACGCTCGCAATGGCTCATCCGATCGTCCAGAACCACTACCGGTCCCTTCTGCATGCAATACTCCGGGAAGTGCCGGATCTGGGGTTCATACACATCTGGACAAATGACAGCGGGTCTGGTTTTGAGTTCGTTTCTTCTCTGTATGCCGGCAGGAATGGCGGACCGTATCTGCTCCGTGAGTGGAAGGATCATGATGAAATCGCCCGCGCCGCAGCACGGAATGTCCTCACCTACTACGGCCTTCTGCGGGACGAGGGACAGCGCGTCAACCCTGCCTTCAGGGTCGTGTGCGACCTCGCACCATTCTTCGTCGAGCGTCCCTATATCATTCCAGGGCTTGGCAACGGGCTCGACGCCGGAGCGTTTGGTTCATTCGAGGAACACGGGACTGCGGGAGAAGCGCAGGCACTCGCAGCGACGGGCGCGATGGTGCACGGCAAGATCGATGCCAACAGCGTCATCATCAACGGACTGCCATATCCCGGCCTGGTCTACGATCGCGTGAGGTCCGCTGCGCAGGCGGGAACAAGGGCGATGTTGTGTGGAAGCACACCGTGGTCACTGGCTCCCTACGACTGCAACGGCGAAGTCGTCCGGGCACTCCAGGCCGATTTAAACGTTTCTCTGCAGGAGATTCTGCTTGACGCAGCGACGCGATGGGCGGGTGCAGGATATGCGCCCCGGCTTGTCGAAGCGTGGATGCTCTCGGACGAGGCGATACGGGCGTTTCCGGGTGACATCCCGATGAGCACCTTTGCGTTCCCCTGGTTCCGCCTGTGGGTCCGCCCGTTCGTTCCGGATATCGATGCGATTGCCGGGAAGGACCGAGCCTACTACGAACGGTTCCTGCTCGCAACGTTCAATAATCCTGCGCGGATAGACCTGAACGCAGACATGCTCTGGAGATACCAGACCGTTGCAGGGGCGGCAGAACGGAAGATCCGGATTGACAACAGCGTGCTCCCTCCGCTGGAGAATGCACTCCGGATTCTGGCGGAGGTGCAGCGCACGCTGCCCGCGGGCCATCAGGCCGCACCGGTGTTCGATGATCTCCATGACCGGCTGCTGGCGACACGGGCCTTTCTGAGAACCATGCGCAATACGATGGCATGGACTGAAGCGGTGCACGGATACACAGAGACCGCCACACCAGGCGAACGGGAGCGCTGCCGGCATCTCTGCAAAGCGATGGTGGAAAACGAGCTGGACAACGCCAGAGATCTGCTTGCGCTCTGGAAGCGGTCGCAACGCGATCTGTTCCCGGTCTCGGTGTGCGGCGAAACACTACATATCTATGGCGACAACTTCGGAGATCTGCTGGAACAGAAGATTGCGCTGATGGAACGGCACACGAATGATGAGCCGAGAGTCGACAATGACTATATGTGGAGAAAACAGACGGAGTGAAGGGAGAGGGAGGTCAAGACCGGATTCAGGGATCAGGAATTGGTGATTGGCGGTGGTGATCAAGATGCGTAGAGTGCAGATGAACGACAAGGGAGGATGGCCATGGCAGGACAAGTGTACGGCGGATGCTATGCTGTGATAGACGAGCAGGTTCGTTTCTACGAAGAGAACGGGTTTGTCCAGCTTCCGGACGTGCTCAACGCGGAGGAAGTCGCTGCACTGCGCAGGGCGCTGGATGTGGCAATCGAAGACCGCAAAAGGCTCCAAGAAAACTGGGGGCCGAGGGGGGATGAAGGATACACGAAAGTCTTCCTGCAGATGGTTAATGTATGGGAACGCTATGCAGCGTTTGAGGAGTATGTGCTCAGCCCGCGCATCGGAGAGATTGCCCGCCGGCTCACTCGCTCGTCCCATGTGCGACTCTGGCACGACCAGGCCCTGATCAAGTATCCCAAAGACAGCAAAGCTACCGCATGGCATCAGGACAAGGTCTACTGGCCGATGCAAGAGAACGGTGCGCTCTCCTGCTGGATGGCTCTGGACGATGTCACCGTCGAAAACGGGTGCATGTGGTTCATCCCGGGGTCCCACAAGCTCGGGCCGTTGAATCCGGTGGACCTCGGCAACGCGGGGGATGCAGACCTCCTGCAAATGCTTCCCCTGGGTGGGCGCGAGTCTGCCAGGCCGCACATCGCGGAAATGAAGGCGGGAAGCTGTACGTTTCACAACGGGTTGACCTTTCACTATGCGGGTCCGAACACAACGGACCACCCACGCCGCGCTATGGTCACCATCTTCATGCCGGCCGGCACACACTATATGCCGCTCGAGCATATCGTCGGAGACAGGGGGCATCTGCGAGAGGGTGAAGAATTCCACGGGCCGCTCTTCCCCGTTGTCAGTCGAAGGGACGACCAATGAACAGAAACAGGAGACCCGCGGCTGAAACGCATCTCTGCTGCGGTGACAAGCGGCTGAACGCGCTACTCCCGCGCATCAGGGCCTTCATGTCCCAGGACGTCTCGGAAATCACCGTCATGGGAAGCCGGGTCCGGGGGTACCACTCTCCGGACGGTCCAAGCCTCTGGCTTCGTGACCATACGGATATGATGCGCGGGGCCCGGTACTGGGAAGAGGATATGACCAGCATGGTCGAATACTTTGCTGAGACCCAGACACGGAAGGGGTGGCTGTTCGACTACGTCACGACGGTGCCGGACAAGCTCCCCAGCGAACGGGAAAACTGGGCGAAGCATGTGCGCGTCCCGGTCGAGGCGGACGTCGAGTACCGGTTCTGCAACGGTGTCTTCCTGGCATGGCAGGCCACAGGCAATGATGCCTGGATGAAGCGGATGCTTCCCCATTGCGAGAAGGCCCTTGCCTATGTCCTGACAGATCCATGGCGCTGGGATGCGAAACGGAAGCTGGTCAAACGCGCGTACACGATCGACACGTGGGACTTCGATTACACAGCGGGCAAACATGACTGGCTGAATTTTCAGATCACCGAAGATACGTTCTGGGGGATCATGCATGGTGACAGCTCGGGGTACTACCAGGCATTCCTCCAGATGGCGACGATGTATGATCACCTGCGTCTGCGTCAGCGCGCAGCATACTGGCGCCGGTTCGCCGCAGCATTCAGAACCCGTGCGAACAAGGTGAGCTTCAACGGGCGCTTCTACACGCACCATGTCCATCTGGTTCCCGTCACGATCGACGGCGTGGATGAGTCCGCACAGCTGAGTCTGAGCAACCCCATGGACATCAACCGGGGGCTTGCGACACATGCCATGGCAGTCTCCATTATTGATGAGTATCGGCACCGGGCGGAGACCGCGGGCGCTTTCGCCCCCTGGTTCAGCATCGATCCTCCTTTTCCCGACGGGATCTATGGCGATGACAAGATCGTGAAAGGCGCCTACTGCAACGGCGGCATCATGCCGCTCGTCGGAGGCGAACTCGCTCGCGCTGCGTTCGAGCATGGCTTCGAAGCCTTTGGTGTCGGGCAGCTGCTGCGGTATGAAGAGCTCACCAGCAACAACGAGACCTACCTCTGGTATTTCCCCACGGGTGACCATGCGACCAAGGAAACCAGCACGAGTCCGGAGGCCTACCCGACCGACGGTTGGGGTGCGTCTGCGATGTTGTATGCCCTGATCGAAGGTCTGGTCGGTATCGTCGATGAGCAGAAGGCGTTCAACAGCGTCCGGCTCGCCCCGCGGTGGATTGCCGCAGGCCAGAAGGAAGTTCAGGTAACATGCGTCTACGGGGCGTCAGGTGCCTCTCTCTGCTATGACTTCCGGCACGACCCTGCAGCGCAGACCATCACGCTCGAAGTCGGCGGCCACACGACAGCAAACCTGCACGTTCTGCTTCCTGCCGGGACGCATGTGCAGCGCGTGACATGTCAGGGCCGCCGGGTTCGCGCCGTGACAACGATGGTGGAACAGAGTCCCTATGCCGATGCAGCGTGCCGGATCCGCGGGCGCGCAGAGATCATCATCCAGTACGTTTGAAGGAGGAGTCCATGAAGCGCCGACATTTCCTGAAAACACCCGCTGTAACGCTTCTTCTACCCGCAACCGGAGGGCTCGGTGCGTTCACCGTCCTTCGTGCGGAGCCGGCGGAACCCCTGCAGCCGACCGCACCGGAGAAATTCACGCAGCGCCTCCATCAGGATTTCATCACGTACCGGAAGGGTATGGAGTACTACTTCCTGGGCAACGGTGACATCCACGCCGTCGTCCAGCATTCACCGGACCGCTCCGAGCCGCTGCCTCCCACGTTTCTCGGATTGACGCTCATCGATGCAGAGCGGTTCTCACGGAAATGGAGCACATATCTCTTCCATCCCGAGCGGGGGTTCGAACGGACAATGCTGGGCGTGTCGACGGGTGGAAAAGGGTACACGGCAACTCCGCAGACACTGGACCGGCTCGGATGGACGTTGAAGGAAAACGTGCCTGTGGTCGAGCTTGTCTGGAAGGCCGGCGAGTTACTCGTCACAGAGGATCTCTTTGTGCCCGACCGCGGCGGCTATCTCATCCGTCAGGTGCACGTGAAGAACCAGGGAAATGCAAAAGCTGACCTGCAGCTGTCGCTTGCTCTCACGCCGAACTACGCGATCTTCGATGAGATTGGTCCGGATCCCAAGACGAGTACGATCGCAGGGCGCGGGTACACTGAAGTCACGCTTCGCTGCGTGGATGGCAAGGTGGAGACGGTGGGAAGGTACGATCTGCGTGTGACAACGCAGCCGCTCGGCCCGGGAGAAGAGGCTGTCGTCCGGTTCGTCTACACCATACGGCCAGGGACGCCGCCACTGGCGGCCCGCGATATGAACAGGATCTGGCAGTCGACCGTGGAGTACTGGAAATCGAAGCCTGTTCTCCAGACCGGCGATGAGACGCTGGACCGCCTCTATCAGGTGGCCCGTTCCGGGCTCAAAGCGCAACTGGCGCGCAGCGGGAAACGCGACAGCGGATAC
>JAGDMK010000055.1 GCA_017860635.1 Bacteroidota bacterium | reverse complement strand
GTCTGTGTGCTCACGATTTGTCTGTGAGGCTGGAGGACCACAACGTAGCCTGAGGCACGGCTCAAAATAGGGGAAAAGCCGGACATATTCAAGCAAACGATTGCATTGCTACTTCCTTGACCTCCTCGATGAATGCGGCACGGCGCTCCCCGGATCTTCCGGCCATGAGTGCTTCGGATACCGCCCCCGCATCTGCTTCCGGACATCAGCATAGGCGTTTGCCCAGAAACTCGAGAGATCAGACGTAACCGCAAGCGGCCTCCCTGCCGGCGACAGGAGATGGAGCTGAACACGAACTCTTCCTCCTGCAACTGCCGGACTCTCTTTCTGGCCGAACATTTCCTGAAGCCGGACGGCCATGACCGGCTGTGTCCCCTCTCCGTACTCGAGTGCAATCCGTGATCCGGCTGGAGTCAGTACGTGTGTGGGGGCCATCTGCTCAATCTGCCTGCGCCGCCTCTCATCCAGCAATGACCGCAGCGCACTGTTCATGTCGATCCTGTGAAGCTGCTCAAGACGTACCATGCCCCACACATACGGGCCAAGCCACGCCGGCAGTGTCGCATGCAAATGCGAGTCGCTGAGGTTCGGCCAGTCGGGATCGACCAGTCCATTCCGCCTGAGCCATTCACTCCTGTTGCGCACGCCCGTCGTCTCCCGGTTCCAGGGTAGCACCGAGAGTCCCCTCTGCGCGATTCCCTCCAGCAGTATCCGTGTCGCTTCTTCACCGGACGGCTCGAGCACCTGTTCCGAAAGCGTGATTGCACCGAGGCGGCTGACCTGCTGCTTCACCACTGATCCAGAAGCGTCATTCCATCCGAGTTCTTCCTTCGTCTCGATCAAATCGGAAAAATGCTGCTCGATCGTGCTTCGATCCAAAGGGGATGCCAGGAAGATCCGGGCTTCGATGCCTTCACCGTCGACATCGCCGACTGCGAGATATGGGTATCGGGATAACCGGCTCCATTCCGGCAAGAGCGCACCGGTGCCGTTGGCAAGGACATACCTTCTCCCTTCGTCACCCCGGCGCTGTGCGATGCGGTCGGGATACGCAAGAGCAAGAAGCAGTCCGACCATTACCGGAGTCGATGCGGAATGCTTGCGCGCCGATGGAGTGGCCCCATCTGGTGGCCCCTGGGTTCTGCTCGATTGCGATGAGGATGTGCGGGAAGAAGCCAGAGTCCCTTTTGACACTGTTGGTTGTACACGGGGGGAGGGCTTGCCCGACAACGGGAGGTTTGCCGCTGGCGATGGAGAAGAAGCAGACTGAATCAATCCCCTCAGTCTGCTGGACTCCGCCCGTATGAGCGTCCGTGAAGCCCGGTCGGATTCTCCGGAGCCATGCAAGGCGGCGAGGAGACCCTCGAGATCCACATCCTCCTTCCTTCCGCCACGGACGAGCACTGGCCCCTCGAGGATCGCTGCGATGTCACAGGCAAGATCAGCTTCCGAGAGCGACTGCGCGGAGACGATCATGTGTGCCAGCCGGGGATGGACGGGGAGGCGTGCGACTGCAAGTCCATGTGGTGTCAGCGTGTTTGATGAATCCAGTGCGCCGATCTGTTTCAGCAACTGCCTGGCCTGCTCCAGATGGGGGAGCGGAGGGGCGTCCAGGAACCTGAGTCCTGAACCGCCCGGTGATCCCCACCGCGCGAGATCGAGAGCAAGCGGCGCGAGATCTGTCTCGAGGATCTCCGGTGCTGGAAATCGATCCAGCCGCTGGTGGTGCTCCTCAGTCCAGAGCCTGTAACAAACGCCCGCCGCCTGCCGCCCGGCCCTTCCTCTCCGCTGATCTGCCGTGGCCTGCGAGACAGGAACAGTTGCGAGTCCGGACATTCCTCTCCGCGGATCAAAGCGCGGCACTCGCGAGAGACCGCTATCGATCACCACTCTCACACCGTCTATGGTCAAGCTTGTCTCGGCAATACTGGTCGCCAGGATCACCTTTCGTTTATGCGGCTCAGGCGGTGCCAGGGCAGCAAGCTGGTCGTTCCATGCCATCTCGCCGTGCAGGAGGTGCACGTGGACATCATCCGGCAATGTCCCGTCCAGCAAGAGGTCCCGTGTGCGCTGGAGTTCACGCCGGCCGGGCAGGAAGACGAGGAGATCCCCCTCGGTTTCCGAAAGGGCACGAAGTGTTGTCGCAGCAACTGCGGGTTCCAACGCCCCCTCGAGTGCCGATGCGCGGTACACTGTTTCGATCGGAAACATCCGTCCTTCACTCCGGATGAAGGGGACATTCCCGAGGATCCTGCTCAGAGCCAATCCGTCAAGCGTGGCTGACATGATCAGGATCCGCAGGTCCGGCCTCAGGTGGTCCCGCGCGTCGAGTGCCAGCGCGAGGCCGAGATCGGCATGGATACTCCGCTCATGAAATTCGTCGAACACAAGCGCGGTGACGCCGGGGAGATCTGGAGATTCGTGGAGCATTCGCGTGAGAATCCCTTCGGTCACGACCTCCAAGCGTGTCCGTGGCGAAACACGCGACTCTCCGCGAATCCTGTATCCGACTGTCTGCCCGGGTTGTTCCCCCAGAAGTGAGGACATGAATGTCGCGGCACGCCGGGCTGAGAGCCGGCGGGGTTCGAGCATGAGCAGGCGTCCATTCCCGAGCAGGCCGCTCTCCAGCAGAGCGAGAGGAATGCGGGTGGTCTTGCCTGCGCCCGGCGGCGCGACAACAACAGCCGTAGGTGTGTTCCGCAATGAGGATTGAAGCTCGGAAAGAACCGCTTCGACAGGGAAAGGAGGGTGGGGTGGGGGCATGAATTTCGACGTATTCTATATCAGCGTCTGCCATTCACAGAGCGAGTTGACGTAGTCAGCCGATCCGTCTCTCAGCCACCCATCCAGCTGTGCAGGTTCTTTCAGCTGCTGCCCGCGTTTTCTCGGTACGGCGACGTAGGCACAGTGGAATTCGGGGAGAGTGGTCATGTCTCCCCAGAGTTTCTCGAATTGCAGCGTGGGGTACACATCTTCCTGACCCTTTCCCCACCGCTTCTTCACATTCTTCAGCGTGATGTAGGTGGGCATGCGGGCTGCGAGCGTGCGCACCGCCTCCGTCACCTTCTCCTGATCTCCCAGGTCAGTACGGTGCAGTCCGAACACCCTGAGCATCTGATCCAGGTCGATCCAGTATGTGGCTGAGTTGTAGTACGAAAGTGAGAACTCCAGCTCTTCCTGCGGGAGTGCGAGACCTTCGATCAGGCGGAGCCGGCCGTCGATCCTTGCCAACCCGCCGCCCCGGTCGTCCAGCCACCGGGTAATCACTTCAACGGTCATCCCGGCCCCGCTCTGGATGTGATGGCCGAGAATCGCGGGATCGAGGTTGACGCCCATTGTGTCGATATTGTGAACGAGGATATGTTTCAGTTGCGGGCGCTTCTTGAGCAGCTGTTGGAGCACTCCGTTGCGGAACATGTTCGGAATTTCGTACCAATGGCCTACGGGGTGGAGGCATTGCAGCGGAAGATTGTCGGTATAGTCCTGTGCCTCGCCGCTCCGTTCTGCCCAGTCCATAAGAGCACCATGCAGACTGTCGAGTACTTTCTGAGCCTGTTCATCCAGTAGTTGCTGGGGCATTTCCATCCACGCAAACCGCAGATCCCGCACAGTCGGTATGAGTCTCAGGCCGATCGCCCTGCCCGGAGAAAGGATGACATCGCCTTCATAGCGATAGTACTGCCCGGCCTCAAGGGCATCCCTGATCGCCTCGTGCGTAAGGTAGCTGGTGGAGATCACATGCGGGATTGCCGTTCCACTCTGATTCGTCGTGAGCCGGCTCTTTGCGAGATGGGTCTCGATGAACGTGCGGTGCGCGTTGCCGATCCGGCAGAACGGATTCAGGGCTTTGACCGTCCCTGCACCTTTCGTCCATCGGGTTCCCGCGCCCGCGGCGAGCGTTAGCACTGCCACTTCCCCGCCAGCAAGTGCTCTCGCTCCTGTCTCGCGTTCTTCTGCCGATGACGCGTGATCGCTGTCGAACACATCATCGTTCTCCACATCAAGGATTGTGGTATTGACCGGGAGTCGGTTCTGGGCGAGTCCGATCCGCCCGGCCCGAAGATCCGCCTTTATGCGTTCGTGATGAACGCGGTCAAACCCGAACCGCTCCAGCAACTCGTCAAGGGATCCGCTCTGCCCCGATCTGACGTCGCCCTCTGGAAGGATCCGGTCGATGATGTTCTGGAGAACGCCCCTCAGTGCGGGATCAGTTCTGGCTGCCGAAGAGAAATGCTCCAGCTCGGTCCGGTCGTGGCTCGACAGCGTGCGTGGTTCCTTCCGCAGAAGGGTGGGCACTGTCAGAGAGTAATATTGCGGGGGATGCAGCGCTTTCTCGCCCGCGAGCAGTTCTCCCAGCGTTCCGTACTCATTGACGCTGAACTCATAGACGACCGGTTCCATGGCGAACGGTATGCCCTGTTCGTATCGGCGCTTGGTCGAGCGCATGATGTCCAGGAGACGGCTTTGTGCTTCTTGCTTCCGTGAGGGATGGAACAAAAAGCCCATTCCTCCGCCGGACATCCCGCCGAGCATCCAGAACCCCCAGAAATCCTTTCCGAATTCCGCCTGCACCTGCGCGATGATGGATTCCGTGTAGAGGTTCGTAGCCCAGGGAATGATCGTCTGAATCGGATCCAGGAAGTTTGTGTGTGTCGACTTCCCCAGTGCCTGGATGTCGCCGTTCTTGAGCTGGGCAACAATGCCATCGAACAAAGCGATGGCTGTTTGCCGTGCGTTCCATTCTTTTCCCGAGCGGAGAAGGTACCGCTCCGTCACCATCTCCAGAATCGGACCGACATCCTGCGCCATACCTCCGTGGACGAGGATCAGGCTCTCCTGCAGTTGCTGCCGCGTCCCTGCTGCGACATCATGCTGCGTGAGAATCGTATGGCTCGGCAGCAGACAACCCCGGCTTATGCCGTACTCGATATCGCCTTCGGCACTGAGCACTCCCTGGATGAGCTTCATGCCCGGCCAGACGCCGCCCGAATCCTGCCACCCACCTCCGGAACCGCTCAGCCATTCGCCAAGGATTGCCCTGGCGGCTACTGTCCGCCGCTCACGCTCGGTCAGAGAGCCCGTGATGGATGAGGTCTGCCCGGTAGCCCTCATGCATGCTGTGATGATAGACGCAAGCAGTGTTGTCGACACGGCGAGGCGCGAGCCCTTCGGGATGTTGTTCACCTGTGTGACGACCTCGATGCCATGTCCCGGCGCGACCAGAATCGAGAGGAGATCTGCAAGGGGTTGATTGGCTCCTTCCATGCTCGGTGGCACGATGCCGGATGCGATGACAGCGCCCTTGAGCAGGCCGAGATAGTCAGCGGCGTAATCAAACAGCTGACGGAATGTCGTCACCTCGGTGACCGCTCCGAGATCGGTGCTCACCAGACGGATGACGGGCGTGTCGATGACGCGGAGGCATGTCTCCACGGGTGGCCGTGGTGTGTTGTCGCTGCCAGGCGTCTTCACCGCGAGATTGATGGAGACGTTCAGGACGCGCGCCCCTTCGGGGTAATCCATGCCCAGAAAGAAGATGTCGCTCCAGCCGCTGTGTGACAGATCCATCCGGACTGGAGTCGATTCGTGAAGCACGGGGAAGAGGCCCTCGGTTTTTTGAAGCAGTGCGGGAACAACGCGAAGCGGGTGGTCGGAGGGATGACCGGCTCTGAACATCCACTGGTTGCCGCGTACGGACCGCACGCTGGAGCGCACCTGGTTTGCGAGAGTCTGGAAGCCGAGATTCCGGTACGCGCCTGCGAGGGCGCTTGAGATTCCATCCTGCGGTCCGTGCGCGACCTGCTCGGCCAGAAAACGCTGGATCGCTTCCTCGAACCGCCGGTGCAGAAGATCGTCGTAACCCTCAAACGAAATGAGTCCGCGCGATTGCACACCCGCTTTTCCCGGGATGTGAAAACGATGAATCGCGTACAGAAAGAAAAGCGCGCGCACCTGCTCATAGAGGTTTGTGCTCGAACGGCGGAACGTTTCGAGGGCCCGGCATTCGTCAAGCAGTTGATCGAGGGACGCCTGCTGACAGAACGCATCCAGGGACCGGTTCCGGACGCTCTGCTCCCCTGCTGTGATGATTTGGATAAGCGCGCTCATTGCTGGCCCTTCGGAATCGCCTGGTGCTCGCGGAGCAGAAGCAGCTCCATCAGCATCGCGAGCACGTCATCCCGGTCTTTTCCGCTCAGTGCGAGGGCAAGCTGCGCGTTGAGCAATCCGTATTTGACACCCAGGTTGTAGCGATAGTCATCCATCTCCAGCGCCAGATATCGCTGCCGCTGCGCCAGCGTGTTCAGGGCGCTTGAGATCGTGGGAAGCCGGCCGTCTTTGCTCTCCGCCAGCTCCTGGTTCAGAATGTACATCACAGCGGGTGTCAGCACATGAATGCCGAAGAAGCAGAAGTAATACCCTGCGCGCAAACCGGGAACCAGCAGCCTTTGCTCGGCATCGGTGGGAGTGGGCTTCTCTATGACTGTTTCGATGACTGTGAGATCGTTCCTGCCGTGAATCCGCTTGCCACTGACAGCGCCGAAGTTCGGCAGCAACCCTTCCCGCGTCGCCTGCACGGCGGACACCGCGCACGATTCCGCCTCCGCGGTCTCAACGACGCGCTGTGCACATCCCTTGTCCCTCCTGCTCAGATACAGATGATCGCCGATGAGGTGAAGGAACGGCTCACCATGGGCGAACTCTCTGGCGCACCAAACTGCATGGCCGTATCCGAGCGGTTCCGGCTGGTACACAAAGGAAAGCCGTCCGGCGTGCTCTCCGGCGATGGACCGGAAGGCAGGTTCATCGTCCGGATGGAGGACAATGCACGTGTCATGAATGCCCGCGCGGACCACCTCTTCAATAACCACACTCAGTACAGATTTCTGCTGGCCGTCGCGATCGATGAGCGTCTGCAGGGGGAGATGCCGCTGTCCCTTGCCGGCAGCAGTGATAACCGCCTTGGTGATTTTCATGGTGTGTTCCGTTCCTGAAATCGTGGCCCGAGGCCTGAAGGCGTGAGAGCCATAGAAAGAGAGCGAAGGGAAAACGGTACTGCAAGATACAGCCGTGGTGATCGAATGTCAATTCGGCGGCCCAAGGACCGCCACACAAGGATCGCCACATAGGCAATGCCACGCCAGTCAGGTCGTCTGACCGGTTCTGACCGGGTGCCGATCGCCACCGATCCACTCATTGCCTCACATAAGTTACTACTCCAACGTGGCTTCCATTGATTCTGCGCCTCGTAAGTGCTACCTTGACCCTACTATTTGAGGTTGAATTCTGGTGCCCAGCAAAATCGCGGAGCTTACGGACGCTCAATTCCGGGAGGAACTTTCCCGTTGTGAAGCGTGCGAGGAAAAGCCGTGCACGGAAGCGTGTCCGGCTGATTGCTCACCTGCCGATTTCATTCAGGCTGCTCTTCATGGCGGACCTTCGGACTACAAGCGGGCTGCCGCAATCATCCTGGGGAGCAATCCGCTCGGGGGCATCTGTGGGGCGGTGTGTCCCGACACTTTGTGCATGAGGGGATGCGTCCACCGCCTCTTTGACCGCCCCATCAACATTCCCCCTATTCAGTCAACCATAATCAGCAAGGCGTACGAGGCGGGGCTGCCCGAATTCAAGGTGCGTGCCGCGAACGGCAAACGCGTAGCGATCGTGGGGGCCGGACCGGCCGGACTCGCCGGGGCAGCGGTCCTGGGCCAGCTCGGGTACGCAGTGGACATCTATGAGAAATCCGGCCGTGCCGGAGGGATGTGTAACCTGATCCCGGGCTTCCGACTGGACCGGGATGCGCTTCAACGCGACATTGATTTCGCGCTCGGACTTGGCACGATTCGCCTCTTCACCGACACTGCTATCCTCTCTCCCGCACGTCTCCTTGACGGAAAAGAATATGACGCGATTCTCCTGACAACGGGCCTCGATGTTCCGGTCACTGCAGGCATTCCCGGCGAATCGTATGCCGTTCCATGGGAGAGGTTCCTCGAAGAACACCGCCATCTGTCCGTGCGCAAGAAGAGAGTGCATGTGATCGGGGGCGGAGCGATCGCGGTCGATTGTGCTGTGACCGCGGCGCGGGATGGCGCGGCATATGTCGAGCTTGTCTACCGCCGGAAGATGGAACACATGCCGCTGACTGACTATGAAAGAGACCTTCTCCTGTCTCACGGCGTCGAAATCACCACCGGCACGCGTGTCACACGGATCGTTCAGCGGGGAGGGAACGTCAGGGGTCTCCACACGGTCCGTCAGTATGTTCGCCCGGGCAAGCCGCCTGTGTCGGCAAATTTCGTGCCCGATCGAGCTGAAAAGCAGGTCTTCCGCGCAAGCGATATGGTGATTTCGGCTATTGGAAGCCGGTCCAGGTTTGCCGGCACGAAGAACCGACTGATATTTCTGGCGGGTGATATCGTGCATGGGGCGGCCACGGTTGTAGAGGCGGTGGCGTCCGGGAAAAACGCTGCGACGGCAATTGATGCCGTGCTGACCGGAAAACCAAAGCCCCGCCACGTGAAGAGCAACAAGAGCCGCGTGGTTCTGGCCGGACGCCAGTTGATACCCGTGCCCCTGTCCGCGTCGTTCTTCGGAAGGCCGATACAATCTCCATTTCTCCTCTCCGCGGCTCCCCACACGGACGGCTACGAGCAGATGAAGAAAGCGTATGACGCCGGGTGGGCTGGCGGAGTGATGAAAACCGCATTTGACGATGTGCCCGTGCACATACCTGACGGGTACATGGTGGTATTCGGCAAATCCACATACGGCAATTTCGACAACGTCTCCGGTCATCCCCTGAGCAGGGTCGCGGAAGAAGTGCGGCGTCTCGTGCGTGAGTACCCGGATCGTCTCACACTTGCGTCCACGGGAGGTCCCGTCACGGGAAATGACACCGCTGACCGCCTCGTGTGGCAGTCGAACACCAAACGCCTCGAAGACGCGGGGGCAATGGGCGTGGAGTTCAGTCTTTCGTGTCCGCAGGGCGGGGATGGGACAGCCGGAGATGTCGTTGCACAGAATGCCGAGCTCTCCGCGCGGATCATCGACTGGATCATGGAGATCAGCGATCCGCGCGTACCCAAGCTGTTCAAGCTCACGGGCGCGGTCACATCGATCCGCGCCATCGCATTGCGGGTCCGCGAGGTGTTCCGGAGCTATCCCGGGAAGCTTGCAGGCATCACGCTTGCCAACAGCTTTCCGGCTCTTGCACTCCGTCCGGCACGCTCCCGCAAGAACGATGCAAGAGTCATCGTCGGCATGTCCGGAGAAGGTATCCTTCCCATCAGCATGCTGACGCTTGCGCGGGTTTCCGACCTGGGCCTGGTGGTCTCGGGGAACGGCGGCGCCATGGACTACCGTTCCGCAGCCAGCTTCCTCACGCTCGGGGCATCGACCGTGCAATTCTGTACGGCCGTGATGAAGTACGGACTTGGAGTGGTCGGCGAGCTGCATTCGGGTCTGAGTTACCTCCTTGCTGAACGGGGCATGTCCTCCGTCGGGCAACTCATCGGCTCCTCGCTGCCGATGCCGATCACGCCGTTTGAAGAGCTTTCCGCGACAAAAAAGGTGCCCGAGCTGCTTTCCGGACTCTGCGAACACTGTGGCAACTGCGCACGGTGCCCGTATCTGGCCATCACCATGGACAAGCGGGTGCTTCCTGTGATCGATGCTGCGCGGTGCATCGGCTGTTCGCTCTGCGTCCAGAAATGCTTCGCAGGGGCGCTGCAGATGCGCGACCGGACGCCCTCTGAACTCGCCACCATGCTGGAACGATGACAATGGCGTTGCCGCTCCTGCTCACAAATGGCACTGTGTGCATCCCTTCTCCCTCGTCTCCCCGGGTGCTGGAAGGCCACGCGATCCTCCTGGAGCAGGGGATCATCGCACGGATTGCCCCGCGTGGTGAGTTCGACGGGATGGCAGCCGAACGGATCGACCTCTCCTCGCGGATTGTGCTCCCCGGCTTCATCAACCTGCACACACACCTCTACAGCACGTTTGCGCGCGGCCTGACCGGCATCGCTCCGTCAGCAGGATTTGCCGATGTGCTTGAGCACCTCTGGTGGCGGCTGGACCGTGCCCTCACGCCGGACGCATGCTATTATAGCGCGCTTCCGGCGCTTCTCGAAGCCATCCGCTCAGGCACGACAACGATTGTGGATCATCACTCCAGTCCGCATGCAATCGAGGATTCTCTCGATGTCATTGCGAAGGCGGTCAAGGAGACCGGGATGCGCGCCTGTCTCTGTTATGAAGTCTCGGACCGGGATGGCATGGAAGCGGCGGCGGATGGAATTGCTGAGAATGCCGCTTTTCTTTTTGCGTACGCCAGCGGACCTCATTCGTTGCTGAGGGGACTCTTCGGCCTGCATGCTTCGTTCACACTCTCCGATCGTACATTGAGTGCGGCGGTTGAAGCTGGCCGCAGCGAAATGGCCGGATTCCATATCCATGTTGCAGAGTCGGCCCTCGACCAGGAACAAACCCGCGCGCTTTCGGGTCTCTCTGTTGTCGAGCGCCTCTCGGAGTTTGGAGTTCTGGGCGAACGGACCATTGCCGCGCACGGAGTCCATCTGGATGATGCGGAGATGGATCTGCTCGCTTCCACCGGCACCATCGTCGCCCATAATCCGCAGTCGAACATGAACAATGCGGTGGGTATCGCAGATCTCGCACGGCTGCGCACCCATAATGTGCTGGTTGGACTGGGCACCGATGCGATGACGAACGATATGCGGCAGGAACTCCGCGCCGGCATCTGGGCGCAGCGCTTCAGGCAACAGAATCCGTCGGCTGGATTCGATGAGCTGGTTGCTGCGCTCTGGAGCGTGAATCCGCTTGCCGTCTCCAGAGTGTGGGGTTCCCGGATCGGTGAACTGAGTGAAGGGTCTGCTGCGGATCTCATCGCGGTCGACTATGTTCCGGCGACCCCGCTGACTGACGAGTCGTTGCTCGGACATCTCGTGTTCGGTCTCGGATCTGCGAGGGTAGACACAACCATTGTCGGAGGGCGTGTGCTCATGCATGGCGGACGCCTGTTGCTGGATCTGGACGAGCAGGAAGTGGCCGCCAAGGCACGGGAAGCTGCACAAGACGTCTGGAGACGGTTCGCGTCACTGTCGTAGGGAAACAGTTGGAGATGGTCTCAGGCAGATCAGTCGCCGAATACAGGTTTCTGGGACATCGGTTTTTGAGATGCAGGTCTTCTGAACACAAGTCTTTTGAACTTAGGTTCCGGGATGCAGACTTCTGCGACACGGGATTCCGGGATGCATGTTTCCGGAACGCGGGTTTCTGGGACATCGGTTTCTGAGATGCAGACCTCCTGTGGTCAAGTCTTTGGAACATAGTTTCCGGGACGTAGATCTCCGGAACGAAGATCTCTGGAACGCCGGTCTCTGGGAACTCAGGTTGGCGATCATCAGGACATAGATGACTCCCGTGCAGTACTCAGGGATGCAGCCCTCTAGACTACATAGCCCCAGGGCCGAGAATCCCGGAGAGGATGAGCATCAAAGACAATCACTGAAGCATTGCTGTCCGAACAGAGGACAAGGCCAGAGGACAGTACAAACGTAGATACGGCGAATTCAGACTCTCACACAAGCACAGAAGACACTCATCCATGATGTCGATACACTCCCGCGCCCGCGCTCTTGAACAGGAAACTGTTCGCATTCTCTGTGATCTCGTCCGCACTCCATCGCATTCGTCCAAAGAAAAGGACGTCATCGAGGTAATACGCAAAGAAATGCAGGCCGTCGGCTTCGATGAAATCCGCATTGACGGACTGGGTAGCATCATCGGCCGGATCGGCACCGGGCCGCGCGTGATTGCTTTCGATGCGCATGTAGACACTGTCTACGCTGGCGACCTGACTCAGTGGTCTTTCGATCCTTTCACGCCCAAAGTGGAGAACGGAAAAGTCTGGGGCAGAGGCACCGTCGACCAGAAGGGCGGGATGGCGAGCATGCTCACCGCAGCCCGGCTGATCAGGGAGCTCCATCTCGAACACGAGATCACGGTGCTCTTCATCGGGACTGTCATGGAAGAGGATTGCGACGGTCTCTGCTGGCTGCATCTGATCAGAGAGGAGGGGCTGCATCCCGAGCTTGTGGTGATCACAGAGCCGACGAACATGAACATCTACCGGGGGCATCGCGGCAGGATGGAGATGCATGTCGCTGTGAAAGGAGTAAGCTGCCACGGATCCGCCCCGGAACGGGGCGTGAATGCAATCTACAAGGCCTCCCGCATCGCCCTGGAAATCGAGAAGCTCAACGGCCGGCTGCGCGAGGATCCATTCCTCGGGAAAGGTACCGTGACGGTGACCGAGGTGGTGTCGTCCTCGCCATCGCTGTGTGCCGTGGCGGATGGAGCCCGGCTGCACCTGGACAGAAGGCTGACGGCCGGCGAAACACGGGAGAGTGCGATCGCCGAAGTCCGGGATGCTGCTGCAATGGCCGGTGTGCCCGAGGCCGACGTTACACCTCTTACGTACCGCGAGGCCGCCTATACAGGGAAGGTGTATCCCATGGAGAAGTACTACCCGACCTGGACACTCCCTGAGGATTCTCCGTATCTCCATCATGCGAAAAGAGCATACCGCGAACTCTTCGGCAGCGAAGCACGCGTGGACAAGTGGACGTTCAGTACGAACGGTATAGCGATCGCCGGCATTCACGGGATTCCCTGTCTGGGGCTTGGACCCGGCGACGAAGTCCATGCACACGCGCCAAACGAGGCGACACCTGTCGAACATCTGACGCGAGCGGCGGCCTTCTATGCGGCTCTGGCGCAAACGCTGGCACACGAGTCAGGATCGTAGCGCACGACGATGATTCCATTCCGGTACACGTGCACATTGTGTGGACGCTCTTTCGAGCGGGATGAGGTGCGTTATCTCTGCCCGGTATGCGGACGCACATATGCGCCGGGGATGCCTCTGCAGGGGGTTCTCGAAGTAGCGTTCGACTGGGAACTCTTCCGCGCGCGCTGGGATCCATCTTCGCCGGATTGGGATCTGTTTATGCCGGTGGAAAAGGAATACTTCCCTCCGTTCCCAGTGGGCGGCACGCCACTACTCCGGGCTGATAGGTTGGGGCAGGAACTGGATCTCCGGGACCTCTCGCTCAAGAATGATGGTTTGAATCCAAGCGGATCGCTGAAGGACCGTGCGTCATTCCTGGTGGTTGCCGAAGCGTCCCGCCTGGGAGAGAACCGCATCGTTGCGGCCTCGACCGGGAATGCGGCAAGTGCTCTGGCTGCTGTCTGTGCCGCGTCGGGGAAACAGGCGCTCATCTTTGTTCCGGCCGCGGCCCCGCGAGCGAAGCTTGCACAGATCCTCCTCTATGGTGCCACGCTGGTTCCTATTGATGGATCATATGATGACGCGTTCCGCCTGTCAATGGAGTTCACCGAGGCTGAGGGAGGACTGAACCGGAACACGGCCTATCACCCTCTGACAATCGAGGGGAAAAAGACGGCGGGGCTGGAGATCTTCGCGCAGAACGGCATGAAGGTGCCTGATGTTATCGTCATCCCTGTGGGTGATGGCGTGATCCTGCATGGCGTCCACAAAGCCTTCGCCGATCTGAGAGCGGCCGGTCTCGCCCCTGTGCTTCCGCGTCTTCTCTGCGTCCAGTCAGAGCGCTCCGATGCCATCCACCGCTATTTCACGTCGGGCACCTATGCAGACGCTCCCTCCCCCGACACATTCGCGGATTCCATTTCGGTCCGCACACCGAGCAATGCAGTGATGGCAAGACGCGCCCTGCTCGAGTCACGGGGGACATCGGTAGCCGTCTCTGATGATGAAATCCGTACCGCGCAGGCGCAGCTCGCCCGGACGACCGGTGTGTTTGCGGAACCGGCTGCAGCGGCCACCATTGCAGGTCTCAGGAAGATGCGTGAATCCGGATGGGTCAGCCCGGACGACCATGTCGTTGCGCTTATCACTGGGCACGGTTTGAAGGATGTGGATGCCGCCCTCAGCGGCGTCGCGGTGCCTTCGCCGGTGGCGCCGGAGTTGAGTGCGGTACAGGCAGTACTAGCGAAGTGCGGGCAGTAGTTTACTGTAGGCATGAGCGAATGACTCTGCTGATTCAAAACGGCCGCGTCTGGCAGGACGGTGAGTTCCGCGATACGAATATCCTCATCCGTGACGGGCTCATCACGGCTGTCGGCACATCGGAGCACGCATACGACGCGAAAGTGATCGACGCACGGAATCAAACTGTGCTGCCTGGCTTCATCGACATCCACACTCACATCGATGACCGGATCGGGCAATACACGCTTGCCGACGACTGTGCGAGCGGAACAGAGTGCGCGGTACAGAACGGCATCACTACGCTGGGGACCTTTGTCACTGAATCTGCAGATCTCCCGCTCGGAGCAGCCTTTGCGGCTATGACCGGAAGGGCACATGACAGAACCTATTGTCACCTGCTTTGCCACATCACTCCGGTCAGGTATGATGAGGATGGATGGAGAGGGATCGAGGAAGTGCTCTCGCGCGGTGTCCGGACCGTGAAGCTGTACACGACATACCGGCAGGCGGGGCTGTATGCAGACTACGATCAGATCGAGCGCGTCTTTTCAGCGCTGCACCACCGGTCGGTCCGGTTTCTGGTTCACTGTGAGGATGACATGCTGCTTGCGCGCGCTGCAGATGAAATCGGTGAGTGGGGTGCACCGATCGCGCACGCACATGCCCGTCCGGCCGGAGCGGAAGTTGCCGCGATCAGGGCCGTCCTGGAGCGCGCCGCTACACAGGAGACTCCTGTGCACATTGTGCACGTTTCGACGCCGGAAGGTGCGGATCTGATCACCGACGCGAAACGTGAATCCGATGTTACCTGCGAAACCGCGCCGCACTATCTGATGCTGGATTCACGGAGGCTGGAAGGTCGGGATGGCCACCGGTGGGTTTGTTCGCCCCCACTCCGGTCTC
>JAGDMK010000054.1 GCA_017860635.1 Bacteroidota bacterium | reverse complement strand
CATGAGCACAACATCCTGCGCTTTCTTTGTCAACGCGAAGTCGGCGATGTGCTTCGCCAGGGTAGCAGGTTTCACACTGGTTCCTTTCTATTGTGCATGTTTGAGGGTGCCGTAGTCGAGTCCGACGACCACGGAGACATCGACGTAGTAGTCAGGGTTCAGCTGTTGAATGATATTCGTCTTCGCAATCCCAAGCGCCCGTGCAACCTTTTCCGCATTCTCCATCCGTCCGGCCCGCTCGATCACAAGTGACTCACGCACATCGAAGCGATGATAGTTCCGGATCTCCACCACATCGTACCCGCGCGAGCGCAGAAACGCCGTCATGCTGCCGGCGGCCTTCGGTACGCCGCATCCGTTGAGGACGTCGACCTGGATGATGCGGCCGGGCGAGCTGCCTTCGCGGACAACGTCAACACCTGGCGCGATGAACAGGCGCACGATGAGTGAATAGGCAAGATACGCTACCACGACAACCAGAAGCACGATCGCAGCGTTGAGTGCCATGCTGCGGGATGGTTTGAACTTCGACCACTGACGCGACCGGGGAGACGTGGAGTGTGCCGGCTCTTTCATCGGGTCCATTGCCGCCAAACAAAAACCGAGGATCGTCCCTTCCCGGAAGGGTCTCCCTCGGCTTCAGAGGCACACCACTGACTGTACAGCGGGTTGTTCAGAGTACTCAGAATCCATCCTCCCTGTACCACGGTGAGTAGTACGGTGAATACATGCCATACGGAATCTGCCGGAATTGCACCTGCATGATAACATTTTCCCATGGACGGTAGTTCACTTCGGCCCTGCTCAGGTAAATCGAGCTGAGCGAGTTCTTGGTTCCCTGCCCGAACGCCCCGGAGAAGGAGTTGAACGGGGAATAACTCAGACTTACGTCAGCGCGGGCGTTCAGGTTGTCGGCGAACTCATACATCATGCTGTTCGTGTATGTCCCGAGCGAGACGGACTGATCGCCCATGGTATGATACGAAAAACTCACGGAGTGGCGCATATGGAATTTCTCAGGATTGAACCACCCGAAGAGCAACGACGGGGAGCTCTCCTGGAGCACGCCCCGGGAGATGCGCGATTCCTGTTCGACCTGTGACTTGAACTGTGCCCTGGCACCTGCCGCCAGCACGATCATCAGCGCAACCGTCATGACCACGCGAACTGTTTTCATCAGCTCTATCCTTTCCCTGTCCACAGAACACCAGCCCTGGATCAATAATACACAAAACGCAAGGTCTTGTCAACCTTTGCGCGCAGCAAACACGGCCCGGGCATCCTCCAGCTGCTGGACGGTGTTGATACCCTGAATTTCGATGGCGTCGCTGGCGGGGATTGCGCGAACCGGGAACTGATTCTGCCAGAAATGCTGAAACACATCGGTCAGATAGTACTCTTTCTGCACATTGTTCGGCGTGATATGCTGAAGGCCGTCAAACAACTTCTGCTTGTCGAACACGTAAATCCCTGAATTGATCTCCCGGATCGCGCGCTGCTCATCCGTCGCATCCTTGTGCTCCACGATACCCGTCACCTTGCCGTCACCTGACGTCCGCAGAATGCGGCCGTACCCTGCCGGATCATCAAGCAGCGCCGTCAGGATCGTCGCGGCTGCAGGCTTCTCGCGGTGGTAGGACAGCAGCGTGTACACCGTGGATCGCGTGAGCAGCGGAACGTCCCCGGAAAGCACCAGCACATCCCCGAAGAATCCCTCCAGCGGCTTTTCGGCCTGCATGATCGCATGGCCCGTGCCAAGCTGAGGGTTCTGCTCGACACAGACGACGTTCTTCCCTCTCTGACGCAGGTGATCAATGACAGTATCCTTCTGCCATCCGACAATCACCACGATGCGTGCGGCGTGGAGACTCTGAGCGAGCTCGACCACGTGCTCCACCATCGGCTTGTTCGCAATCGTATACATGACCTTTGCCATGGCCGGATTGTTCATCCGTGTGCCTTTTCCGGCCGCCATGATTACAACCGCCAGACGGGAGTCCATGCTGCTCCTACAGAGTGAGAGAGATGTTGTCGATGAGCCGAGTCGGGCCGAACCGCACGGCGAGAGAAATCATAACGGACAATGGCGGAGCAATCACCGAAAGCTCTTCCAGCGTGTCGCCGCGCGCAACCGACACGTAGTCGATCACCCCGTGGGAACCCGAAGTGATCATGTCGCGCATCGCGCTGCGGACGGTCTCCGCATTCCTTTCGCCCTCACGCAAGCGCTGTTCAGCCATCCGGAGAGAAGCGTAGAGCACCGGAGCTTCCTCTCTCTGTCCGGGCGTGAGATAGACGTTGCGCGAGCTCATCGCCAGTCCATCTTTTTCCCGCACAGTCGGCACGACCACGAGCCGGACCGGGATGTTGAGGTCCATGAGCATCCGCCGGAGAACGATTACCTGCTGTCCGTCTTTCTGGCCGAGGAGGAGGACATGAGGCTTGACGATCAGGCACAGTTTGGCCACTACGGTGGCCACCCCGCGGAAATGGCCCGGCCTGGATTGGCCCTCAAGCAACCCCGCGATCCCTTCCACCGAGACGAACGTCGCATACCCCTGCGGGTACATCGCCCCCGCAGACGGCGCGAACACAACGTCAGAGCCTGCCTCTGCAGCGAGCGCCGCATCCTTGTCCAGATTTCTGGGATACCTGTCGAAATCCTCCCCGGCCCCGAACTGAGTGGGATTCACAAAGATCGACGTGACCACGCTGTCACCGTAGCCGGTGGCTTTCCTGATCAGCGTGAGGTGACCGGCGTGGAGGGCCCCCATGGTGGGAACAAAAGCTATAGTCTTACCGGATTTCCGTGCATCGTCGGCAAGCTGCTGCATCGCCGGCGGATCATGGACGATGATCATGTCAGGTGCTGGAGGATCTGAGAGACTGTATCCCGCATCTCGCGTCTGTGAACTACCATGTCAAGGAAGCCATGTTCTAGCAGAAACTCTGCCCGCTGGAAACCGGACGGAAGATCTTTACCGATCGTCTGCTTGATCACCCGCGGACCGGCGAATCCGATCAGCGCCCCGGGTTCGCCAATAATCACATCGCCCAGCATGGCGTAGCTGGCCGTCACGCCGCCGGTTGTCGGATCGGTGAGGATCGAGATGTATGGAACATGGCCGTCGGCAAGCCGCGTGAGTTTGGCGCTGGTCTTCGCCATCTGCATCAGCGACAGTGCGCCCTCCATCATGCGTGCGCCGCCGCTCGAGGAGACGATGATCAGGGGTATCTTTGATTTCCACGCACGGTCGATCGCCCGTCCGATCTTCTCACCCACAACGGATCCCATGCTCCCGCCGATGAACGCGAAGTCCATCGCTGCAAGAACGACCGGTTTTTGCTTGATCGTCCCTGTCCCCCACCGCACCGCATCGTACAGCCGGGTTTTCTTGATCGCTTCGGCAGTCCGGTCACGATACCGCTTTGAATCTACAAACTTCAGAGGGTCGCTTGACCGCATCCGCCTGTCCTGTTCCTTGAAGGAAGCCGGGTCCAGCAGAAGCGCGATGTAATCCGTGCTGCCTATCCGGAAGTGCGCGTTACACTTCGCGCACGTGAAATAGGTCTTCTCGAGTTCTTTCTTGTGGATGATCTCGCCACAGGACTCGCACTTTGTCCAGAGACCGTCGGGGATGTCTCGCTTCTGGGTTTCAGCAGCGATGTTTTCTTTCGAGCGTCGGAACCAGGACATGGGACGTGCCTTCGGCTAATGAGGACTGCTCAGAAATACTTCTTTAACGTACTGTGGTTCGAGAGTGTCTGGATCCGCAAACTGGCGGCTCCGCGCAAACAGTTCCCCCATCAGGGCAACCTCCGCTGCCGAGCAGCGGGCCTGCGATGCGTCTGCCAGAACGACTCCACCACGCTCACGCGATTCACGCACCCCGGGAGTGTTCCCCAGGAGCGTTGACGCCACTTTCTGCCGTGCGTCGCCCGTGAGCAGAAGCTCGCCCTCAGGGAGGGCGGCCACAAGCTCGCGTACCGTACGTGCGTGCACTGCCTCCGTCTCCCGCATCCGGCCGCCGTCGACGGAGAAGAGCTGGCTGTACACCTCATCCCGGCGGGCGTCCAGGGCAGCCACGATGTGCCCCTGCCTCCCGGCAAAGTGAGGGATACCCCTCTGCGCAAGGGCCGTCAGCGTTGGTACCGCAACAACCGGAGTGCCCAGGGCCAGATGGAGCCCTTTTATCGCACTGAGGCCGATCCGGAGTCCTGTAAAAGAACCCGGGCCGATCGAGACGGCAAGTGCATCCAGTCCGCGAAGGGCACACTTCCCTTCGCTCAGCACATCGTCAATCAACCCGAACAGCCGCTCGGCATGAACAAACCGCTCTTCCACCCACTTGTCCGCTACGACGCGCCCGTCTCTGATAAGCGCTGCCCCGCAGACCATCGTGGCGGTTTCGATTCCGAGAACGGTCACGGGCGGTCCCCCGCAGCGGATTCCACGCTGATTTCCCGCTCTCGGGGATCTGTCCGGTGCGACAACCGTACAAGATAACGTTCCGGAGGGAGCAGGTCAAGAACCCTGTCTGCCCATTCCACCAGCGTGACGAAGGGCGGTTGGAAGTAGTCCAGCAGCCCGAGGTCGACAGCTTCCCGGAGCGATCCGATTCTGTACATATCGGCGTGCGCGACAGTGAGGTCACCCGCCGGGTATTCGTGGATAAGCGTGAACGTAGGACTTGTCACGTGCCCTCTGGCATGCAGTGCATCGCACACGCCCGTCACGAATTGCGTCTTCCCGGATCCCAGCTCGCCGATGAGCCCTACAACATCCCCGGCACGCAGCGTTGCGCCGAACGTGCTGCCGCACTGCGCGGTCTCCTCCGGACTCCGGGTAATCCACCGGTTCATCCGCGCGGCTCCATCTTGATAACCGGGAGGATCATCTCCTCCATCGAGACACCCCCGTGCTGAAAACTGTCACGGTACTGATTCAGGTACTTGTGATAGTCTGTCGGGTAGACGAAGTAGTAGTCCTCTTTCGCGATGATATAGTTGACAGCGACTCCCCGGTTCGGCAGCTTGAAGTCAATGGGATTCTTTACATAGATTGCAGCCTTCTCATCGCTCTTCAGGTTCCTGCCGTATTTATACCGGAGGTTGGTTGAGGCCTCCCGGTCACCCAGCACCTTCGATCCCCGGAGACTGCGGATGCTGCCGTGATCCGTCGTCAGCACGACCGTGACATTCTTGTTGCGCGAGAGCGTCCTGAGCATGCCGTACAATGACGAGTGAACGAACCAGGAGCGGGTCAACGAGCGGTATGCCGACTCATCGGGCGCGATCTCTTTCAGCAGGCTCGAATCCGACCGACCGTGCGCCAGCATGTCCACAAAATTCACGACGATGGCCGTGAGCCGCGACTGAGCGTAAGAATTGATCGTGTTCTCGATGCTTCTGCCGAATTCAGGATCGAGGATCTTCACGTATTTGGGTTCCGGCTTGAGCGTAATCCGGCGGCGCTCGAGGAGTTTCTCCAGGAACTGACGCTCGTAGCGGTTCCGGCTGCTCTCGTCGTCTTCGTTCTTGTCCCAGAGGTCGGGATACCGCAGCTCGACATCGCAGGGATACGATCCGCTGAAGATTGCATTCCGCGAGTACGGGGTGGCCGTCGGCAGAATGCTGAAGTAGTACTCCTTTGATATCGTGAAGTGTTCCTGGAGGAGTTCTTCGAACACCAGCCATTGATCCAGCCGCATGCAGTCGATGACAAAGAACAGTACGGATTTCCCTGTCTGCAGTTCAGGGAGCACGTAGCGGTCCACGACCTCAAGAGAAAGGGTCGGTCGTCCGGTCGCCTGCTCCACCCAGTTTCTGTAGTTCCGCTCGATGAATTTGCCAAAGGCCAGATTGCACTCCCGCAGCTGGTCGTTCAGCGTCTGTTTCAATCCGAGTTCGGGATGGCGGTCGAACTCCAGAGTCCACCCCACCAGCCGCGTATAGATGTCGACCCAGTGTGTGTAGTCCGGCCCTTCCATCAGGGCGAGGGAGATTGCGTTGAATTCCTTGATATAGTCTTTGGAGATCGCCGCACCCGCAATCTTGCGCCCTTCCAGGAATTTTTTGCAGATCATCAGCACCTGGCTCGGGTTCACCGGCTTCGTGAGGTAGTCGCTGATCTTCACGCCGATGGCCTCTTCCATCAGCGATTCCTCCTCGTTCTTGGTGATCATCACGACGGGAAGCGTTGGCTGCAGCTCCTTGATTTCAGCGAGCGTGCGCAGTCCACCCATCCCCGGCATCATCTCGTCCAGGAACACGAGATCATACGCATGGTCCTTGACGAGGGCGATCGCATCCTCGCCGTTGGTGACCGTCTCCACGATGTAGCCTTTCTCCTTGAGAAAGCCCACATGGGCGCGGAGGAGGTCGATCTCGTCATCGACCCACAGAATTCTCCCTTTCGTTTCCTCCATCTCATTCCTCCATCATCAATCTGGTCTTCAAACCAGAAAGCTCAGTCTCCGGCGGGACTTCCGTTTCTACTGGATTGAGATATGGATATCCAGTCCTGCTTCATTCGTCGTGCTTCCGGGGATACGCGAACCGGAATCATCGGGCTCGATTTTCGTGAGCCGGTAGTAGACGGATGCATTGACGCGCTGACTGAGGACGTACTTGACGCGAGGCTCCATGATCGTCCTCGTTGTCCCTTCCAGCGGCGTCCCCGTGACATTCAGGTCCAACTTGGAAACATCGTATGTCAGCCGGGAGTTCTTCGTCACCGAATAGGAGAAGCTCACATCAACATCGTTGTTGAGCGAAAGCCCAAAGAGCGGGATTTCGAACCCCCGCCGTGAGTACGAGGCGGTCAGCGAGATTTCCTGGGAGAGCGCCTCGACGATATTGCGCGACGAGGTGGTAAGGTCATAGGAGGTCGTGGAGTTGTACCGGAAATTCGCTCCGAATGACCCTTTCCAGAGTTCCTTGAACGTGAAATTGGCGCCGAGAAGCGGCGAAAAGCCGTAGCTCACCCGCTGCGCATCGGTCCGTTCTCCTCCCCCGCCGGGCCGGTTTTGATACTGCCTGGTATAGTTCGAGTTATAGGCATGATCCACCGACAGCCGGTTTACAAAGCCCGCAAAGAGCGGCAACTTTTCAAGTCCGTCCCACCGGAAACTCCAGTTCATTCGCGGCGTCATTTCCCCGAATATCTTGCGAAGGAACGGAAGGGCCTCAAACCCTTCTTCAAATGCCTGGTTCAGCTTCTCTTCATCGGTCTTCGTGTCCCCCTTGTCGCTCTTCATCTCACTATACCGCTTGCTGACCTCCTTCAGGCTGGTCTTAAAGGTGCCGAGGAAGAGGACGTCCGGCATGGTGAAGAACGAACGTTCAACACTGCCGGAGGTGGTGGTGTTCACAATGGTCGGGATGCCGACGATGGAATCGGTGGCAATGTTCTGTGAACGGTTGTAGACCCATCCCACGCTCCAGTTCATGTCGAGCCGTGCCCCTTCCCAGAGCCCGCGGGACGTTTTCAAGTTCAGCCGGTTGTTTTGGCGGAATGTGTTGACCAGCACGCCCCCGGGAGCTCTGAGCCCGGGTTCGATGTCCCATCCGAAGAAGGGGAACTTCGACCGCGGCCCGAAATTCGTGAGACGTCCGGACGGATCGCTGATCAGGCCGAGCTGGTAGAGACGGGAAGGGCCGTACTCCGGGACGGGATCCTGGAAGAAGGGCATGCGTCCCCAGAAGTTTGCGAACCCCGTCCGTCCGACCACGCCGCTGTTCTGCGTGTTGTTCGTCTGGGTGAATGTCACGTTGATGTTGTCATAGTCCAGCAGAGGGATCTTGATGAGCACGCGCGCCACGTTGCCGAGTTGCCCGATCAGCCGTGAGATACCCCCGTCGCCGACAGCGGTGGAATCAGTGGACTTCGTTGTGTCTTCTTCCATCCGGGTCCCCGCCGTCTCGCTGCCTCCCCGTCGCCCCCGCTGTCCGGTAGCTCCGGGAATCACCGCCTTCTCCTCGAACAACGGGTCAAACAGTTGCTTGAGCCTGAAATTCATGGAGAAATTGAAACTCGAATTCCATCCGGCGGATTTGCCGAGGTCGCCCCGCGTCAGCGCATTCTGCCACTGATAGTCCACGGAGTACGAGAGGGTCAGATCCACGAATTTCTTGATATTGAAAATGTTGGGAATGTTCGGTCGCGTGTTGAACGAATTCCGCTGGGAGTAGCGTGTGTCCTGGCCGAAGTTGATGAACCGGTCACCGAAGAAGATGTCTCCCAGGATCGTCGAGAACGTGCGCTGCACCTTGTTCCTGTCGAGTTCGAAGTCCAGCAGGCTCGATTCCACGCTGACACCGTAGTCGCCGGAGAGATTCGCGAGCCCTCCCTCTGTGAGTTTCCAGCCGAATCCGAACTGCCGCGATGCAGAGAAGTTGCGTGAGACAATCTCCTGGGCACCCACGGCGCGCTGCAGCGAATTGTCTCGCGAACGGACTGCACTTACCGACCAGTTCAGATTCGTCGGGGAGTAATAGATCTTCATGTCCTTGTATTCATCCAGGAACCAGAGTCCGTCGAAGAGATCCTTGAACGGCTGGAAGTAGTAGTCGGAGGGGAACGTCAGGGCATACGCGATGCGTGCGTTCCACGACCAGGAAATGCGGCTCACGACAGACGGGCTCCGTTCGGTGGACCGTGTGTACGAGAAGCCGAAGTTCAGCTTGTTGAAGGTGTCCCGGATGTACCAGGCATTTGTGGGGAGATTCACGCGGAAATTCGGGGCTGCATACGTGTCCGTGACGCGACGACTCTCAGACTGGCGAATCAGCTCCGCGGCCTGCGCCTGGGCGTCCTCCTCAGATCCTCCATTGCGGATGACTTTGGCTTTGAGCTGTTCCGCCGCCTGGTCTACCAGGACATCGGAGTTCGGCAGGTAGCGCGGCTTGGCCATGCCCTCCGTGTGGGAGTACGATATCGGCAGTGAGGTCCCTGCCCAATCCTCCGTGAACAACTTGTCCGCCTGGAAGGATGCGCTCAGTCCCCAGTTGGTGGACAGTTGCCGGGATCCGAACCGTGCTTCGAGCGTGTGGAAATTCGGATCAACGCGGGAGTAGTTGAACGACACGGCGCCGAGGTCGGCGAGTTTCAATTGCGTGTCAAACCGGTATGCCCATCCCGGCGTATCGTCCACCGAGGTCAGGCGGAGCTCATTGAACCATACCTCGCCTGCGAGCGGCCTTCCCCTCCCCTTGCCTTCCGGGTTCTGGACGCCGACCGCGATATACACGACCTTGGTCAGCGACGGATTTCCGAGCACTCGGTACACTGCCCCCGGCGGACCACCTGCGACGGGAATCGGATCGGAGATTCTCGTCGTCGAGTCGCGCGCCTCCTTCACCGCCGTGAGATCCTCAAACCTGATGAGCACCTCATTCAGATTGTCCCACCCTCTGTGGAGCGGCGCGCGATACTCATAGAAGTTCAGGCTGTCCATGCCGAACCGGAAGTAGAACTCCGCATCGTAGTGGTTTTCATCGACGTATTCAAAGGCGTCGTCGCCGTGGACGAACATCTTCATGATCTTGTAGTCGAAGAGGTCCAGTGAACGGTATGTGTAGTACTTCACCGCCTCGCGCGACTCACCGACCGCGAGATTTTTCAGGACCAGGGCAAGCGATTGCTCGTTCGCATAGACCTCTTCCTCGGTGCGGGTGCGGTCACGCTCACGGATGACACCCGGCGGACTTTCATAGGTGGGGTTGTCTTCGATGTTGACGACAGTCACCTCAAAGGACGTGTCCGCCTGACTTGCCGCGGTCTTCTGCCACTGGTTTCCCACCAGACTGAAATCGGCGATGCGCACGGCGATCGTGTCCGTGGCATTGATGAACGAGACACGGACGAATTCGATATTCTCCTGTGATGGAGTTCCAACCTCCCGGATGTATTCCCGCACGGGGATCCGGTACTGATACCATCTCATGTTGCCGCCGCCCACGATGCGGGGATTCCGGAGCGAGTTGGTGTCCAGCAGGACTTCGTACTGATAGTACGAATTCGCCAGATCCACCACGCCGTTGGCATTCAGGTCTTCCGTATCGGGAATGCGGCCGCCGGGACCATCCTTGTTCGCGTCTGTCCCGTTGATCCGCGAATAGTCCTCCGCCGGGGTCCCGACCGTGGAGTTGCTGAACGCATAGTTGTCGCCACTCGGGTCGCCTGCCAGTTCAGGATATTTACTGATCAGATTTCCGTAGAGTGCCACCTCCTTTGCATCAGACAACATATCAATCCCCACGTCCTCCCCCTCCTGCAGCACGCCGTTGGGATACGAGCTGACGACCAGATCTTCCGAATTGAGGATGCGGTTCGGGATGGCGTCCTCGCTGATGGAGCCGAGATCGATGTACATCTTGGCGTCCGGCGGGGCCTTGTCGATACGCATCCACAGCTCGATGAAGTTGACGTTCTCCTTGGACAGGTTGATTGCGGAGACCGACAGGGGCTTCATCAGGGAGCCCCAGTTCCTTGTCGGCGTCAGCGTGTTGTCCAGATTCACGCTGTAATTGTACGGGCCCCGCTGCGCCGGGAAATACCGGAAATCGAGCACCGTCGCAATGTCGTTTGCGGCATTCCCCGGAAGTTTCCGCGGGAAAATGTCCGTCAGCCGCACGTCGGTGGGAAGCCGATTGAACCAGTGCATCCGGCCGCGCGAGTACATCTTGACCGAATCCGGGGTGCCGGGGAAAAAGATGTTCTCTGCCGGCGGACTCCCCAGGGTCCACGCGGCGTATGAGATGCCAATCGGAATGGATCTGCGCGCAGCTTCAAAGTCATCGATATAGGCGATGCCTTCGCTGTTGTCGCTTGGAATAGGACTCTTCTTCGTATTGGGATCAGGCAGCATGTACGCCGCTTCTCCTGACACCTTCAGTTGGGATGCTTCCCGCGTCTCGATGAGCGGCAGCGCATCCAGTCCGCGCGTCAGGAACGGCAGATTGAGTGTTGTCGATCCGTCAATCCCGAAAATCGTGTTGTTGTTGGGCTCCTCACCCAACCGCACTTTGTCGCTCAGCGTCTGCTGGTTCAGATTCATCACGGTGAACCCGAGGTTCACATTCTGCGACAGGCTCAGATCACCCCGCGCCCCCAGGAGTGTCTTGGAAGCGAGCTGGAACAGATCGTTCTGCTCGTACTTGATCTGGAGATTCGCCCCCGGAACGAGCGCGCGATCGTTCTTGATCACGACTTCGCCGATAATGTAGTCCACCGTGTAGTCAACGTTCGGCACGAGTGCGGCCCCGTCGAGCAGGGCCTGGACGCTCCCTTCCACCACATTGAACCCGAGCGAATAGCGTGAGGTGGCTTCCCCGGTGGCCTTGCCCTTTATCAGATACCTGTTCCGCAACGCCTGTTCTGCGAACGTGCGCGTGGTGTCGTACACTTCCGAGTAGAGATATTCGGATGTATCGGCGAGAACCGTCCCCTTGCCCAGGAAGTACTGTTGCACGCCCCGGTCGAATGGCCGCAGGGTGGGGAAGATTATTTCCGCCCTGGCCTGGTTGATCGTGCGGCCCACCCGGTAGTCGAACTGGCCGTCTCCGTTTTCCGCCGGCGTGTCGTCGCTGTTGTACTTGTCGATGCCGAACACGCGGAGCAGCGGCTCATTCATGACGCTGTTCTGATTCTCGCTGCCCGGGACCACGCGAAATAGGTCGAGAGAGAAGCCGGTTTCCTTCACATTGCGCCCGATGCCCGAAATCGGGTAGATGTTCTTCAAAAGCATTTTCCAGGCGGTCGGATACGACGGGCCGTTGGACAGCAGGTTTTTGGGCTTGACCATTTTCAGGACGAGGCGCGTGGTGCTGTCTGCGCTCATATCCCGCGTCAACTCCCCGTACTGCGTGCCCTCCGCGGTGCGGTAGGCAAGGGCCACGATCTGCTGATCCCCCACGTTCGCATTCAGCGAGAGCACCCCCAGGTAGCCGTCCCCATCCATCTCATACTGTGAACGGTCCAGGCGAACGAACGGACCTGTCTCGATCTTCCCGGGGTTGTCCGTGGCATCGCGGAAGGCAGAGCCATAGCCTGAGCCGGTCCGCGGCGGAAGATCGATGTAGGCGATGCCCAGCCGCTCATTGGGATCGGGAATCGCCCCCTGCCTCTGAATCCATACTTCCTCTTCCACCACCTGCATGTCGCTGTTGACGCTTGGAGGCTCGTTCTGATAATACGGTTCGTACAACGGGATGTAGGAGGTATCCAGAAAATAGTGATTCGTCGCGTATTCGTACGGGCGCATCTCGAAGGTCTGCTCCTTCGCACCGCCGGAGACGGCCACCTCTTTGATCTGTCCTTTTTTCTGGGAGGCCAGTGTGGTGAGAAGCAGAGGGCCCATCTGGAATTGGGCCTTGACCCCGAACAGCGCCTGGCTGCTTCCGATAAAGGACGATGGCGTCTGGAGCGAGACGTTCCCGGCCTCAACCATCCGGACGATCTCGTCCTCGTACCCGGTGTACTTGATCTTGAGCTGGTTCTCGTACTCGAAGGTTCGCTGCGTGTTCCAGTCGGCCTGTATCAGCAGTTTGTCGCCGATTGTCCCATTGACGTTTACCTGCACATCCTGGCTGAAGTCCGGTTCGTTCCGGCTTTGATCGAGGTATGAGATGGTGGTCTGGTCGGTCTGCGTGCTTCTGAATCCCGCCTTGATATCCACCGCCCCGCTGATGCTCAGTTTGATTTCGGGTTTGCCGAATATGCTGAAGATGGGATTGGGAGGGATCGGGATCTGGATCTGCGTGATGGCGCTGAGCAATTCACCCAGATCGTTCCGTTGGACCAGCGCCTGCGGTTTGCGCGCCTCATCGGCCAGCATCCGGCGGAACTCCAGTTTCCGCCTCGCCGCGATGTAGTCATTCAGGTTCATGCTGACCGGCACCTTCACCGGCTCTCCGTACACGGTTTCACGGAAGGACATGACGGTGCCGCTTGAGTCCAGCGTCGCCTCGCGCCTGTATGCGGCACCTTTCCGCACTCCGAACAAAGGATACGTGCGCTCCGGAAAATACTCGGTCTGCAGCGGGTCCCGGCGCACTACGGCAAACTGACTGAGGCGCGCAGTGGAATCCAGGCAGACGACGTACGTGCTGTCTATGACGAGACGGCGGCCGGTTGAGTCCCGGCGTGCCACCAACACCGAGTCCCGCCGCCTGCCGAGTGAATCACGCCAGACGCCAAGGGAGTCGAGGATGAAGCCGAGCGAATCGCGCCAGAGACCAAGGGAGTCGAGGAATGAACCGAGCGAATCGCGCCAGACGCCGAGCGAATCGCGGAAGATGTGCACCGAATCCCTGCGCGTCGAGTCGGTCACACCGAAGATGTTCGGGAAACCCTGACCGGGGAACTGGCCTGGAATCTGACCCGGAATGCGCGGACGCGTGCTCTCCTGTTGCGGAACCGGCGGTTGTGGAAGTGCCGGATGGAGAGCTGCCGGATACGGACCTGAGGGGACACCAGAGCCTTCAAGGGGAAAAACGCACAGAAAGAGTACAAGCACGGTGGCCGCAGTAAGGAGCAGCCCCCGGGAAGGAGAGAGTATTCGATGACGAGCAGTATTGCGATGTAAGGAGTTCAATTCGATTCTCGCACGGTCTATCCACCCGAAAACCCCCACAACCCCGCGCATAACCATTACCAAGAAAAATCGATATTGGACTCCTCGCACTATGCTGTCAGATGAACATAGAGAAAAGGTATGAAAATAGCAAGCAAGCCGGCCTGACGGCCCTGGAACACCCACTTCCTTGGCACTGACCCGGAACACCGACTCCCTTGGAACCGACTTGCAACACCGACTTCCTTGGGACTGATTTGCAGCAACACCGACTCCCTTGGAAAAGCACGGCCGGAACGCTATATTAGATTCATGGCGATGCTCTCCCGATATATCCTCCGCGCTCACGCCGCGCCGTTTCTCTTCTCCCTCGTGACCCTCATGTTCATTTTTCTCCTCCAGTTTGTGATGAAATTCATCGACCAGCTGGTGGGGAAAGGGCTGACGGCCTGGGTCATTATAGAGCTGATCGTGCTGAGCCTGTCCTGGATGCTGGTCCTTGCCGTCCCGATGTCCGTCCTGGTGGCCATCCTCATGGCCTTTGGCGATCTCTCTTCAAAGAACGAGATCACTGCGATGAAGGCCGGTGGCGTAAGCATCTACCGGATGATGGCCCCCGTCTTCGTCGCCGGCTTGTGCGTGGCCCTGGTTATGGTCTGGTTCAACAACAGCGTGCTTCCGGAATCGAACCACCGCCTGAAAGCCCTGAATACGGACATCAGGCGCATGAAGCCCACGATCGCACTCGTAGACGGCGTTTTCTCTCAGGATCTTCCCGGCTACAGCATCCTGGTCAGGAAGACATCGCCAAACTCAAACGACCTTGACGGGGTCACGCTCTACGACTACACGAATCCGACCAAGAACATTGTGATCACCGCAAAACGCGGCGCCATCTCTTTCTCGCCCGACTACCGCAAGATCATCCTGCTCCTGCATGAGGGTGAGATCCACGAGCTGGATCTCCAGGAGATGAACGCCTACAGGAAGGTGCGGTTCCAGCAGCACAGAATCGCCATGGATGTGGAGGGGTTTGATTTCGAGCGCTCGGCCACTTCTGCCTTCTCCAGGGGGGATCGCGAGCTCAGCGCCCCGGCCATGCTGCATGTCGTGGACAGCCTGAGCGGGCTGCTCGACCGCCAGACCGCCGAGGTGCAGGAGATGATGCAGAGAGAGATGGCCGCGGTGGTGCAGGGTCAGTGGGTGCGGGAAGCATCACTCGACGGCATTGTCACAGGACAGGGACCCACGAGCCCCCTCATCAAAGCACGCGTGATAAACACCAACCTCTCAACGGCGGCATTTCGCATGGATGCCCTCCAGCGCCAGATCAACCAGTACTGGGTGGAGATCCACAAGAAGTATTCGATCCCTGCTGCATGTCTCATTTTCGTCCTTGTGGGTGCCCCTCTCGGGATCATGGCAAGAAAAGG
>JAGDMK010000218.1 GCA_017860635.1 Bacteroidota bacterium | reverse complement strand
GTATTTCGACGGGAACCTGGACTTCACCGGCATTTTCGGATTGAACGGGTATTTCGAAGGATGGTTTTCGAATGACGAGGCGAGGATTCCGATCCTGGCGAAGATGAAAGTATTGATTGGAAGCGTGACGATTGAGCTGATGTCGTGGAAACGGCAGGGTTGGACGCCGCCCCGTGGGCGAGGGTAGGCATGCGCATGCGTACGGGCGGATGGACGGAACGAAGACTGTACTGCAGCCGGAGGCTCAGACGCCCATGAAGCTGACCTTTTGGGGAACCCGCGGTTCGCTTCCGTCGCCGGGCCGGGATACCGTCCGGTACGGAGGAAACACACCCTGCGTGGAAGTCCGGCTGGCCAACAACAACCTGCTGATCTTTGATGCGGGGACCGGCCTGCGCGGCCTCGGCGATGCGATTATGGCAGCGGGTGGTTCGCTGAAGGCGTTCCTTGCCATCAGCCATCCGCACTGGGACCACATCCAGGGTTTTCCCTTCTTCAAACCCGCGTTCGTCCCCGGAAACGAACTCACGATCATCGGCGCACAGACGCGCAACATCACGCTGCGCCAGATGATCGCGTCGCAGATGGATCAGGTCTATTTCCCCGTCCAGTTGAACGAGCTCAAGGCGAAGATCCGCTTCATCCCGGTGCGGGAGGAATCCGTCCAGGTCTTCGAGGCGACGCTCAGCACCATGTACCTCTATCATCCGGCATTTGCTCTCGGGTTCCGTCTGACTGCGGGGGGCCGGTCGCTCGTGTACATTACGGACAACGAGCCCTTCGACCACACGCTGGCGAAGACGCTGAAAAATGTCGACAAGAATATTGTGGATCTGTATCTCCTGCAGAAGGGGGATCCGAACCAGAGGGTGTTCGACTTCGCGCGCGGGGCCGACGTCCTGATTCACGATGCAACGTTTACCCCGGAAGAGTACGTCAACCATGTCGGCTGGGGTCACTCGGATTATCTGTTCGCGCTGAAAGTTGCGTCGGAGGCCGAGGTCAAAAAGCTCGTGCTGTTCCACCACGATCAGACGCGAAGCGACGACGAGGTGGACGAAATTCTCAGCACCTGCCGGAAGGAAATCGCCCTGCGCGGGTACCGGTTTGAGTGCATTGCCGCGGCGGAAGGACTGGAGCTGGTCTGGTGAAGAGGGAGGCAACTTGACAATCAGCCGATTCGTGGCTATCATCCACCAGATGAGGTAGGCATGTCGTTTTCAATAAAACCGTCCGACATCAGAAAACTGGAGAAGACGTTCGGCGTTCAGGCTCACAGCATGGGCGACAACGTGCGGTTTGAGCTGGCGCCGGCAGATGCGCATCGCAAGCTCGCGCTGGAAGTCTACTCCCAGATCCCGATCGGTCGCCAGAAGGGAACGCTGATCTCCGTGTACACGGAGAACGCGCACCTGCAGCTTCATTTCTGCTCGGGCTATGTGGTCAGTGAACTCCTGGGTGAGGTGACATTTGTGGCGGAGCAGGACGGGAAGCTGTCGGGACTGATCATTGAACGGGAAGGTGGATGTTCGTTGTTTGCGAATGTGGACCGGTCGCTGGTGTCCGGTGATTTTACGAAACTCGGCCCGGAGGTAATGCTGTCGGGCATCGCATTGTCACTAACGGATGGCATTCTGGCATCGCCGGAGAAGCCGTCGAAGCGGAAGACAGGACGGGTGCGGAGGAGGAGCAAGACGTCGCGCGCATGATCACCCTCCAGGTGCTGAACGCCCATGGACGCCGCAGGGCACCGCGTACGGTGCTGATGCGCGCGGCGCATGCGGCGCTTTGCGGCGAAGGCGTACGGAATGCTTCCATCGGTATCGTCTGCCTCAATGACCGGCAGTCACGTCGGCTGAACAGGAAACACCTGGGGCATGACTACACCACGGATGTGCTCAGCTTTCCGCTCGAGACGTTGCCTGTGCTGGAAGGGGAGGTCTACGTGAATCTGGATCGCGCACGGCAGCAGGCACGGGACTTCGGGGTCAGCCCGCTCCACGAACTCGCCCGCCTTGTCATCCACGGGACATTGCACCTCACTGGGTACGACGACCGCACGCCGCGTCAGGCGACGCGCATGCATGCCCGCGAGGACCGGTACCTCGTCCGCCTGTTCGCCGGGCGCACACGCACAGGAATCTCATGAAAGACCGTGTTGTTGAAATCCTCGTCTTCCTGATGTCTGAAATGCGGGATGACAAGCAGCTTCATGAAATCGATCTCGCGCCGCTGCGCGACAGGGGATACACAACCTCGGAGATCAGCCAGGCCTTCAGCTTCCTGTACGAAAGCCTGGGCTCGGGTCACGGGGAGACCATCACATCCTCGCGCGCGCGCAAAGGGTCGCGTCGCATCCTGCACGAAGCGGAACGCATGCTGTTCTCGCTCGAGGCGCAGGGATATCTGATACAACTCGCGGAGCTCGGTCTGCTTGACGAACGCGATACGGAAACGGTGATCGAACGGGCGCTCGGTTCAGGCTATGCCGGACTGTCTGTGCAGGAGGTACGGGAGATCGTCGCAGTTGTCCTGTCTTCCCGTGAACGACCTGCCGGGCCGAGCGGACATTCGATGTTGAACAACGAGGATACGATCCACTGATGGCTGAACGCAAAAAGAAGACCAGTACAGAACTTCCCGCACTGAACTCTGATGAAGCACCCAAACGCAAGAAACGCTCGCCCCGCACCTCTGCTCCCTCCGCACTTGAAGGAAACGGACGATCGCTGATCGTCGTCGAGTCTCCGGCAAAGGCGAAGACGATCAACAAGTACCTGGGCCGCATGTTTCATGTCGAGCCCTCGGTCGGCCACATCAAGAACCTTCCCAAGAGCCGTATCGGCATCGATGTCGATGCCGGGTTCGCCCCGGAGTACGAGACCATCAAGGGAAAAGACGAAGTCATTGCCCGGCTGAAGAAGCACGCTGCATCGGCTCCGGCTGTCTACATCGCCACAGACCCTGACCGCGAAGGGGAGGCGATCGCCTGGCACATCGCGAAGGAAGTGGAGGGCTCGAACCCGAATGTGTACCGCGTGCTCTTCCACGAGATCACCGAACGCGGTGTCACCGAAGCGATGCAGCATCCGTCGCGCATCGATGAACATCTCGTCAACTCCCAGCAGGCGCGCCGTGCAATGGACCGGCTGGTGGGCTACAAGGTCTCCCCGTTCGTCTGGAAGACGGTGTTCTATGGCCTCTCGGCAGGCCGCGTCCAATCGGTCGCCGTGCGCCTGATCTGCGAACGGGAGGAGGACATCAACTCGTTCCTTCCGCAGGAGTACTGGTCGATGATCGCGGAATTCCGGACCGCGACCAGCGAGCCGTTTCTGGCCAAGCTGTTCAAGGTAGACGGCAGCGATCCGGTCATAGGGGATTCCACGACTGCCGAAGGATACGTCCAGGAGATCCGCAAGCAGCAGTTTGCGATCGCCGACATCCAGAAGAAGCCGGTCAAGCGGAATCCTCCGCCTCCGTTTATCACGAGCACGTTGCAGCAGGAAGCGGCGCGGCGTCTCCGGTTCCCGGCCAAGCGCACGATGATGCTGGCCCAGAAGCTGTATGAAGGCATCGAGCTCGGCGAAGAGGGACGTGTCGGGTTGATCACGTACATGCGTACTGACTCAACCCGCCTCAGCGAGGATGCGGTGCGGGATGTGCGTGAATACATCTATCAGAACTACGGGAAAGAGTACCTTCCCCACGAGGCCCGGCTCTTCAAAAAAGGCAAGTCCTCACAGGATGCACACGAGGCCATCCGGCCCACATCGACACGGCATGCACCCAGGAACGTCAAGAAGTACCTGGATCCGGAGATGTACGATCTGTATGAGCTGATCTGGAACCGGTTCATGGCGTGCCAGATGAGCCCTGCTGTCTCTGAGCAGACGACGGTGGACATCCGCGGTGGGGAGTACCTGTTCAGGGCGACCGACGCGATCCCCACATTCCGGGGGTTCCTCCAGGTGTATGACGACATGGTGGACGAGGCGGAGAAGCAGAACGACGAGGATCCCGTGTCGAAGCTCCCCGCGAACCTCAGGGTGGATGAACGGGCCGAGCTCACGAACCTTCTTCCGAATCAGCACTTCACCAAGCCTCCGGCACGGTTCACGGAATCGAGTCTCGTCCGGGAACTGGAGGCGCTGGGAATCGGCCGGCCCAGCACCTATGCGCTGATCGTCGACACGATCCAGGCGCGCAAATACGTCGAGCAGCGCGAGCGCCGGCTCTATCCGACGGAGCTGGGAAAGGCGGTGAACAGAATCCTGGTCCAGAACTTCCCCCACATCTTCACGGTGGGCTTTACGGCCAAGATGGAGGCCGAACTGGACACGATCGCCTCCGGAAAACAATCGTACGAACAGGTGATGGAGGATTTCTATCATCCGTTCAGCCGGGATCTGGAAGGGGTCAACAAGCACACCGCGGCAATCAAGAAATCGCTGCAGGAAACAACGAAGGAAACGTGTGAGCTGTGCGGCAAGCCCATGATCATCAAGTGGGGGCGGAACGGACGGTTCATGGCCTGCAGCGGGTACCCGGCATGCAAGAATACGCGGCCGCTCCCCGAAGAGGCGGCTCTGGCGAAACATGCCGTCGGCATCAAATGCGATCAGTGCGGGGGAGACATGATCGTGAAGGGAGGGAAGTTCGGCGCCTTCCTCGGCTGCTCGAACTACCCGACGTGCAAAAACACGCGGCCCCTCTCCATCGGCGTGAAGTGTCCGAAGTGCAAGGACGGGGATGTCATCGAACGCAAGACCAAGCGGAAGAGGGTGTTCTTCGGATGCTCGCGGTATCCTGACTGCGATTTCGCGTCGTGGGACAGACCCGTTGCACGTGCGTGTGACACGTGCGGCAACGAGTACATGGTGCTCAAATACAACCAGACGAGGGGCGAGTATCTGCTCTGCCCGTCGTGCAAGGCCGAAGTGGCCAAAGAACCTGCGCCGGAGGCCGTCGAAGGACGGTAAGCGGACGGACACCGCGGACCAGACACGGGAGTTCCTGGAGTATCTGTCCGCCGAGCGGCGGGCGTCGCCTCATACGGTTGCCGCGTATGCGGAGGACCTGCGGCAGTTCGGAGAATTCCTCAAACGCGCGGGCCATTCAACGGCGTCGGCGGACCATCTTGTGATACGGCGGTTCCTGGGCGCGTTGCTGGACCAGGGCATGGCGAAGCGAAGTGTGGCGCGCAAGCTCGCATGTCTCCGCTCGTTTTACCGTTACCTCAACAAGCGCGGGGGAGTTGCCGGCAATCCGACCACGCTTGTGGCTACCCCGCGGCTGGAGCGCCGGCTGCCGTCGTTCCTGGACGAACAGACTGTTGCGTTGGTGCTGGATCATCCGGACCGTTCCACGCCGGAGGGAGTGCGCGATGCGGCCATTCTGGAGCTGTTCTACAGCACCGGCATGCGGCTGAGCGAACTGCTCTCACTGCGTCCGGCGGACCTGCACATGAGCGATCGCACGCTCAAGGTGACCGGCAAGGGAAGCAAGCAGCGGATTGTGCCCTTCGGCAGGAAAGCGCGCACAGCGGTGCAGGCCTGGATGCGCGCGCGCACATCATTCGTCGTACCGGGAAACGACCCGGGAACGCTCTTTCTCTCGGTGAGGGGCAAGATGATGAGCCCGAAGAGCGTGAACGTGCTCGTCAACCGGCATATCGGTGCAGTGTCGGAACTTCAGAAGAAAAGCCCGCATGTGTTGCGCCATACGTTCGCAACGCACCTGGTGAACCGCGGCGCCGATCTGCAGGCCGTCCGTGAAAGTCTTTCCACAACCCAAATCTACACTCATGTTGGTATTGACCGCCTAAAGAAGGTCTACGCTCAGGCGCACCCCAAGGGCGCCTGAGCGCACTTTACTCGTTCGTCCCTGAAAGGAGATCGATCATGAATGTCACCTTCACCGCACGGCACTTCCGGCCGCATGCCGACGTCAAGCAGCATGCGCTGGACACTGTGAAAAAGCTCGGGAAGTTCTACGACGGTATTGTGACAGCCAATGTGGTGCTGAGTTATGAACGGGCGACCAACAGCATAAAAACAGCGGAGATCAATGTTCACGTCTACGGCACGGTACTGACAGCAAAAGAGAAGTCTGAGGACTATCGCAAATCCATCGACAAAGCTGCCGAGAAGCTCACACTGCAACTCGAGAAGTACAAGCGACCCACGAGCGCTTCAAGCTGCAGAAGCTGAACGGGGAAAACGGCTTCGCGAATGAGATCAAAGAGAAGAACCTGCACCGGCCGGGACTTGCGCTCGCGGGCTATGTCGGACTCTTCACCTTTGACCGTGTGCAGATCATGGGGAATACGGAGATCCGGTATCTGAACTCACTCGATCCGGCGCAGCGGCGTGCCGCGTTCACGACGCTTCTGGAATTTCAAATCCCGTGCATCATCCTCACGAATGGCAACACGATTGAGGACGGACTGCTGGAAGCGGCGTCAGTGAAGAATATCCCGGTCTTTGCGACCCAGTTCAGCACCACGAAGATCTCCTATTTCCTCGCGGACTTTCTGGACGATCAGTTCGCCCCGCAGATGATGGTGCACGGGTCGCTGGTCGACGTCTACGGCGTGGGGGTGCTCCTCACCGGGCGTTCCGGCATCGGCAAGAGCGAAATCGCGCTCGATCTTGTCGAACGCGGACACCGGCTCGCTGCCGACGATGTCGTAATGATCACGCGCAAAGGCGAAGGGATCCTCATCGGGGCCGGGACAGATCTGGTGAAGCACTTTATGGAGGTGCGGGGGCTGGGGCTGATCGACGTCCGGAGCATGTTCGGCATCCGGGCTATCCGGTATCAGAAGCGCGTGGAAATCGTCATCGAGCTGGAAGAGTGGAAACCGAATGAGGACTATACGAGGACTGGCCTCGATGATCTGACTGTCACCCTCCTGGAAGTCGATATTCCCCTTGTAAAATTGCCAATCTTCCCAGGTAAAAATGTAACCGTCATTACCGAAGTCATATCCCTTAACTACCTCCTGAAGCACTACGGGTACGATGCCGCCAAAGTGTTTGCAAAACGGCTGGAAGGGATGATTGGACAGAAGGCCCGGGGGGGGAGGGCAATTGACTATTTTGAGCACGATTTTGAGTAAAAGAGCAAGTTTTTGCTTGACAACACACTGAATATTCTTTATTTTGCCGTCGCATTTCGTGAACCCTCCTCATGTGGGCGTTGGTGGCGCAGGCGTTGGACGGGGAATCTTCCATGTTCTCATGTATGGCACGCGGTTTGC
>JAGDMK010000390.1 GCA_017860635.1 Bacteroidota bacterium | reverse complement strand
ACGTGCTCTATACCATTCAGTACCAGGACATCCTGGACCGGTCGGACTACTCGCAGCCGCCTGTGGAACAGAACATCTATCCCATGGACGGCGATCAGAGACTGCGGGAGATCCAGATCGTTACGCGGCACGACATTGACAACACCAATGAACTGATCCGGTTGCTGGAGACGAGCCGGGTGCCTCTGGTGCAAGGTGCAAACGGCGCCGACCAAAGAGGAAGAGGACATCTTCACCCTGGGTCCGGATCTCATTGATCAACTGAAGAAGAAGGTGGCGATCACGCTGAAGCATCAACTGGAGGTGCATCGGTTGTATCATCGCCGGCAGGTGTAGCAAAGGTGGAACGGCGCCGGAGGCGGATGCCATCACCTCGCGGCGCCACCGGTCAGGCGGCAAAGGCAAGCGCCCGATGGTGTCCCGTCGGGCGCTCGTTCTTCTGCTTGTACACTTTTCTTTTTGCCTTGGCCCCGCTTTGCGGGACCGTGTGCCCCCAACGAGATTCGAACTCGTGTTACAGGCTTGAAAAGCCCGTGTCCTAGGCCTCTAGACGATGGGGGCGCTGCTGGCGTATGAGCGGGACTATCGTATAATGTGACCCCGCCGCGACTCGAACGCGGAACCTACAGCTTAGAAGGCTGTTGCTCTATCCTATTGAGCTACGGGGCCGTAATTGAGCTACGGGGCCGTAATTCCAAGCGCAAACGGGGCGGCGCGGAATCTCCGACCGCTCAAGAGTATGAGTATACGAAATTTCCTTTTGAGGTGCAAAAAACCATCGTTTGACTCGATCCTTCCCCATAGCTGCGTTCATTGGCGAAGCCCCTGGAAAACTCCTAATCCGCAGTGGGCGCATGGCCCCAGCGGTCCCCTCGATCGCCCCTCCCCCCGGATTGCTTGTCCGTCCGTGATCGGATATGCCCGGAAGCACACCCTGCCGACTCTCCTCGGTGCGCACCATCTTTGAGGCACAGCGTCTTTGCTGCAGTGGATCTTCGCCGGGTCCACGTTGCACTCGGTCTACGTTGCACTGTCCCCCCGGTTGCGGTTTGTTGCTGAATCCCTGATATTCTGCAGTCAGCGCCGTCGAACGGCGCCCTGTCCCCTGATGACGATCCCCACTACCTCTCCGGGAGGCTATCCATGAAATCACCCATCGGCCGTCGGGAATTCGTGAAACGCTGTGTGGTTGCCGGAACGGGCATCGTGGCCATGCCTTCGCTCTCGCGTGCCCTCAATGCCGGTCCGGACCCATCACGATACGATATCTATGCGGTCGTCGGTGACCGCACATTCGACAATACCATGAAGGCTCTCGATGCTCTGGGCGGGATGCGGAAGTTCGTCCGGCCCGGCAATACCGTCGGCATACTCGTCAACTCCCCCATGCACAACCCCGGATCCTTCACCAATCCGGACGTCGCCCTGGCTGTCGTGAAAGCCTCTCTCGATGCCGGAGCGAAACAGGTCTTTGCGCTCAATGACATATCCCGCAGGTACTGGAACCGGAGCAGGCTCGCCGACAAGATGAGACCGGAAATCGAGCGGATCCGGCATGTTCAGGACATGACGGAGGTCATCATTGACAAGAGCGTGTCACTCCGGAAGGCAGAAGTCTCAAAGACGTTTCTCTCGTGCGATGTGTACATCAACATCCCCATGATCAAGGATCATGACGGCACACGGTTCACCTGCAATCTGAAGAACACCATGGGAGTCTGCTCGGACAGCACGTGCCGCCGCTTTCATTATGGAGAAGATGCCGGGTTGTTCGATTTTTTGAAGGGCGGCTACGACAACATCAATCTTCTCGCACAATGCATCGCAGATGTCAACCTGATCCGGCAACCCGACCTCTGCGTGGTCGATGCGACGGAGTTCCTGATCACCAATGGTCCGAACGGCCCGGGAGATCTTCGGAAACCGAAGGAGGTCTTTGTTTCGACGAACTGCCTGGCTGCGGATATGTATGGGGTTCGTCATCTCCGGTTGAATCCTGAGGAGTTGCCGGTCATCACGTGTGCGCAGCGCCACGGATATGGCCCGGCTCACCTGAAGGATATTACGGTCCACACACTGTAGAGTATGAGACCAATTCCACTTGTGGTGTCCGTCATCCTGGCCGGCGCTCCCTGCATGCAGGCAGGCTCCTTCCCCTCTGAACGCGATTCACTCCTCGCCATACTACCTTCTTCGGACATCGGCGAAGGATGGCTGATGACGGACACCGTGCAGACCTTTAGAGAAAAGGAGCTCTATTTGTACATCGACGGCGGTGCGGAGCTCTTTCTGGAATATGGATTCGCGCTCGTCATGGTTGCGGAGTATCGTAAAGGAGAGACGTCGTCCATCATCCTGGAAGTCTATCAGATGAACGATGCTCCCGCGGCGTTCGGCATCTATTCAGTGCGCTCCGGTGACAGGGCGGGTCGGATCGACATCGGGACAGAAGGTTGTACCGATTCGTATTACATCATGTACTGGAAAGACAATGTCTATGTGAGTGTCACTGCCTCCGATTCATCGGCGGAGTGCCGGCGAGGACTGGAGACAATTGCCCGGTTGGCCGATCAGAAGATCTCCCGCACCGGAGAAAAGCCTGCCATCGTGCAATCGCTCCCGGACAAAGGGCTGTGGAGATGTCGCTATTTCCGGGGACCGCTCGGGTTGGCCGCTATCCAGCCGGTCAACGTGATCGAGATGTTTCCTGTGGTTGAGGGCGTCAGTGGTACGTACGCTGATGGCG
>JAGDMK010000389.1 GCA_017860635.1 Bacteroidota bacterium | reverse complement strand
GTTGTGACAGTGGGGGATGTTGCGACAGGGGCGATGTTGTGACCGTGGCGATGTTGCCACAGTGGCGATGATGAGACAGTGTAACGAAGAGGATTGTGGATGCTCAAACGGCAATTCACAATCCTCTTTTTTTGTACTTCCCGATGAGCTCTCCCACCTCAACCGACACTGCGCCCTGCCGTACGATCTCCGCATTTTCCGGATCTGCAAGCGTGATAACCTGTTTCCCCTTCTCCACCGCTAGACGCACAAGCGACGCCACTGCACCCCCCGGCCGGGCGTGAGGCACGAACAGCGTTTCCGCCAGTGCACAGACAAAGACATTCCGGAGGCGCGCAAGTGCCCTGTCCACCCGCCTCTGTTTGTCAGTAAAAGGCGAAAGGAGCAGGAGGCGGTGTCCGGCCAGAGCATCCCTCCACTCGCGCGGGACGCTCCGGCTGTTCAACCTCCTCCCGGGGCACCAGACAAGGGGAACATGGTGCACAAGGAGCGTCTCCAGGCAGTTGCGCTCCATGGGCGAGTGAAACCCGCCGATGATGGTCGGGCCGTCCGCAGGGATATTCCGGATGAAACGATATGTCTCAAGAAGGATTGTTCCGGGACAATGGGCGGAACAGACGAGACCGAGTGTCGGTCTGAACAGCAGAGCGGGGTCTCCGGCATACATGAGCGGAGCCGCGTCCTTGAAGAGCCCTTCGCCTTCGCACCACTCACGCCAACCCGCCGCACCTGGCGGGAAGCTCGCATCGCCCGGCCGGAATGTCCGGATGCGGAAGACAGACTGCGGGTCCAGGAACTCCTGCGTGCCCGGCTTGTGCCATTTGGCGTGTTCTGGCGAGCGCACAGATGGGTCATGCAAAATCACGTCCTGCAGTTCTGGTGAGCGCGCAGATGGGTCGCGCAGAAGAGCGTTCTGTGGTTCTGGCGGGCGTGGAGATGATTCGTGCGGAGATGGAGCCATGGTGTTGCCTCAAGACTACTACTCAGGGCAACACCGAATTCCGATCCATGAAGACAACACGCGTTCTATCGGGTCCGATTGCGCGACACGCTGTTTGTCCGACCACCGGGGGGATGTCAGCGAGGCCTGTGCTCTTCAGCGTGGTGTTTGATGTTGCGGGCCTGCGTCAGAAAGACCACCTCTTCGGCGATGTTCGTCGCCAGATCCGCAACCCGCTCCAGGTTTCTGCTGACGCGGATCAGATCCAGCGCTTCTTCCACCGGAAGGGTCTTCGCGCCGATCAGGCCGATCACATCGCGGGCATTCGAGCGGTTCATGTCGTCTATCTGGTCGTCCTGTTTGCAGACGGCCCGCGCCTTCTCGGGATCCAGATAGAGGAACGCGTCCAGCGAATCGCGCAGCATGGCCCGCGTCCTTTCGGCCATCGTGGGAATATTCATCATGGACATGATGTGAGGTGAATCGGCCAGGGTGAGCGCCGACTGGGCGATGTTCACCGCGTGATCGCTGATCCGCTCCAGATCGTTGTTGATCTTCTGGGCTGCGATAATCAGCCGGAGATCGCTTGCCACGGGTTTCTGGAGCGCCAGGATATCCACAATGGCGTTGTCAATCTCCATTTCCAGCGCATCCACCCTGACGTCCGTCAGCTCCGCGAGCTTTTTGTCTTTTTCCAGGACCGACCTGATCCCAAGGTGGTAGTTGTCCTCAGCCATGCTGGCCATCTTCATCAGCATGGTCTTAAGACCTTCCAGTTCCCGTTCGAAATGACGTTCCATGCCCATCCTTCGAAATGACGTTCCATGCCCATCCTCACTGGTGAACGAACAGCCGGTGCTATCCGAACCGGCCGGTGATATAGTCCTCGGTGCGTTTCTGGCGTGGTGCGGTGAAGATCTGTTTGGTCTCCCCGAACTCCACGATCTCGCCGAGGTACAGGAACGCAGTGTAATCGCTGACCCGCGCTGCCTGCTGCATGTTATGTGTAACAATAACAATTGTGTACTGCTTTTTCAACTCCCGCATCAGCTCCTCAATCCGGAGCGTCGCGATCGGATCGAGTGCCGAGCAGGGTTCATCCATCAGGATGATCTCCGGCTTCATGGTCAGGACCCGTGCAATGCAGAGACGCTGCTGTTGCTCAAGGGACAGCCCGAGTGCTGAGCCTTTGAGCCGGTCCTTGAGATCGTCCCACAACAGCACACTCCGGAGCGCTTCTTCGACCACAACCCCGAATTCCTGCCGGGGCCGGCTCCGGTGGATTTCCAGTCCGAAGGTGATGTTCTCCGAAACCGAGAGCGGAAACGGATTGGGCCGCTGGAATACCATGCCCACCCGCTTGCGCAGTTCAATCAGGTCGGCATCCGGCCTGAAGATCTCTGCTCCCTGGACGCGAACATCTCCGGTCACACTCACACCTTCAATCAGGTCATTCATCCGGTTGAACACGCGCACGAGCGTGGACTTCCCGCAGCCGGAGGGACCGATGAGCGCGGTGATCTTCCGCGCCTCGATATCAATATCGATATCCGTCAGGGCGTGAAAGGTGCCGTAGTACAGGTTCAGACGGCGGGTCTGTATGATGATATTGTCCATGCGCTATCCGAACTTTCCGGTCACATATTCATCCGTCCGGCGATCCGACGGAGCAGTGAAGATGGTCTTGGTGTCAGCCACTTCGACCATCTCTCCCATCAGAAAGAACGCCGTGCGTGTGCCCACCCGCGCGGCCTGGGCCACGTTGTTCGTCACGAGGACGATGGTGAAGCGGTCCTTGAGAATCACCATGGTTTCCTCGACACGGGCCGTGGAGATCGGGTCCAGACCGGATGTGGGCTCATCAAAGAGGATCACCTCGGGCTTGCCGGCCAGGACGCGGGCAATACAGAGGCGCTGCTGCTGGCCGCCGGAGAGGTTCATCGCCGGACTGTTCAGACGGTCCTTGACCTCGTCCCAGAGGTACGCATCCCGGAGGCTCTGCTCGACGACCTCATCCAGCTTCGCCTTGCTCCGCATCCCGTGCATGCGCGGTCCGTACGTGATGTTTTCCGCAATGGACATCGGGAGCGGGAATGGAAGGGCGAACACGATGCCCGCGCGAGCGCGCAGGTCCTCCACGTCGAGCGTGTCAATATCCACCCCGTCCATCATGATTGTGCCGGTCTTCCGGTAGTCCTGATTCAGATCATTCAGCCGGTTCAGGCACTGCATGAAGGAGGTTTTTCCGGAGTTGGCCGGACCGATAATCGAAAAAATCTCATTCCGTTGAATCTCCAGGGTGAGGTTCTTCAGCGCGCAGACCTCTTTGTAGAACACACTCAGGTTATTGACTGCAATGTGCACTGACATGCGCTTACCACTTCTTCTTCTTGCGGAACTGATAACGCAGGATGATCGCTGCGAGGTTCAGCAGCAGTACCAGCAGGAGCAGGACAAGGGCTGTGCCGAATCTGACTTCCTCGTGAATGCCGGGGACCTGTGTGGATATGACATACAGGTGATACGGCAACGCCATCGTCTGGTCGAACACGGATTCCGGAAGGGTCGGGAGATAGAAGGCCGCCACGGTGAAGAGAATAGGAGCCGTTTCACCCGCCGCGCGGCCGAGCCCCAGAATTGTCCCCGTGAGGATGCCCGGCAGTGCGTGCGGAAGCACGACATGGCGGATCGTCTGCCACCGGCTTGCCCCGAGGGAGAAGCTCACGATGCGGAATGAACGCGGCACACTTTCCAGCGCCTCCCGGGAGGCGGTAATGATCACCGGCAGGATCATGATGCCGAGGGTCAGAGACCCCGAGAGGATTGACACCCCGAACCCGAGGAACACCACGAAGATGCCGAGTCCGAACAGGCCGTAGAC
>JAGDMK010000217.1 GCA_017860635.1 Bacteroidota bacterium | reverse complement strand
CCTCAGACGGGAGCGTCGCGTCGCGTCCGGGCTCTACCGCCCGCGGGAATGCGAAACTCTTGAGCACGGAATCAAAGATTGCCTCATGAGCGGCATACAGGTCGCCAAAACCGGCAACGGAAAAGTCGTAGACAACGGTATCCAATGGCACGTAGATGTGGTAGCCGGTTTCTTTGACTTTCGTGCTGAAGCTGGCAGTGTACGTGACTTTGGTCCCCTGCTGTCCCCCGATGGTGATTGGTGTCTCCTGTCCGACTACCCGGCCCGAGCTGGTGAGCTCGCTGAGGAGGCTGGCCTTCTGCTGCAATGCGTTGGGAGTCTTGATGACGTCCACCGCGATCATGACCCCGTCAGGATACTGGCCCAGGGGATCGAGGAACCGCTGCCCGGCTTCGAGGGAGTTGTAGATGCGGGGTCGTCCGGCATCGCCCCCGGTCACCCATCCCGCCGGATGTTGGAAATGAAAGCCGTAGATCGGATCGCGGTACTCCTGCATCTCTCCCACGGGAATAGGTGTAACCTTTTTGTCGCCTCCGCAGCCGAGAACAAACAGGCTGACAATCAGCACACCGATCGACAGGCCCAGGGTTCGACAGACGTTCTTCATGGTATTCCCTTTTGATATGAATTGATATGATAACATTCAGAAGATTTCAGATGCCCGAGATCGGTGAGTCAGACCACAGCTTCTGCCGTCTCACGTGGTGCTTTTTGCGACCGGAGGGGTCGTGGGAAGATAGGGAAAAGGAAAGAATTCCTCAACCCGGAACTATCGAATGAGCACCATGGTTTTTACCGCGCTGGATCCTCCAAACAGAGCCCTGCAGAAGTACAATCCCGAGGCCCTCTGCCGTGCATCCCACCGCACCATGTGCGATCCGGCGCCCCTGACCTCATCCATCAGCAGATCCACAGTCTGGCCGTGAATGTCGTTCACCTCGATCCGCAGATACCCTTCCCGGGGGAGATCCACCTGGATGGACGTTGAGGGGTTGAACGGATTCGGGAAATTCTGGCGTAGCACGAACGACTGCGGTTTGTTCTCCGGCAGACTCCCGGCGTACGTTGTCGTGTAGACGTACGGTTCATTGAGCAGGTGCCACTCCGCTTCCTCCTGACCGTTGTAGTCTCTCCGGAGGTACTGTGTGCGTAACGGGGTCCGCTGGAAACTGTTCAGTATGGCCGGAGTGGCAGACCCGTCGGCCTTCCACTCGTAGAGGGGGATGGACATCGGATTCAGGATTGTCGACAACCCCCGTTCGATCGCACAATGAAGGTACCCGAGATTCCCGGGCTCGTGACCTGCCAGCCAGAGACCGACTGTATCGACATGGAACGGGTTCTTGCCGAAGATGATCATGTTGGTGAGATGATCGATCCCCTTGCCCTCCGGCGACGGGCCATAGGTGAACGGTCCCTCGCGGCCGTAGACCGCCTCGATGATATTGAGTCCGGCATGCGTGACGGAGTTGTTGTCCATGCACCGCGTTGCCCATGTCTCCTGCCAGAGACCTCCCGCATCACCGCCCGGCCGGTCCCACCGCGGGATCCCGTCGGCGCGATGACGGTTGTAGTTCTGCAGGATATACTCCTTCGCCCCCGTCTGGACATGCTCTGCTGCGAGGCCCATGCTGTCATCGTACGCGACGCAGTGGCGCACATAGGGGATAGCGATCGCCCCCTGGATATTCTTGGCGCAGAGTGTCATGCCCATCAGGTGGGTCTTCAGCTTTGCAATATTCAGCAGCCAGGTGTCAGGAGCGTTCACCGGCCAGAGGAAGGGAATGCGCGTGAAGTATTTCCCGTTGGGCACGTCGATCCACTGGATTTCCGACTCGGGGATGACCCCGATAGGGTCGTCCAGCTTGCGGATGTCGGCGCCGGTCCGCGCGGCCATCTGGGCATAACCGCTGTTCGAGAACTGTCCGGGGTCATTGACCTCGCGCAGATAGAACTGGTTTCCGGAGAGACCCAGAAGTTTGAGACTTTCGATGATCCCTTCGACGAAGTATGCATCGGTGACGATACCCATATCGGTGACATCTGTCGTGGGCATCATGACGATGTTCGGTTTCAGGGCGACCTTGTGTGTCTTCGGGACGCCGGCCGCCGTCATGGGGACGAAGACGGAAGAGCCGAATGTCAGCCCGGCTTCCTTCACAGCCGCGTGGTTCGTCTTGGCATCGACAGATGTTTTCATGATGAACACTGCGGCCGGGTGGGTCTCGACGAATGGATGAACCCCGAAGTAGTCGGCGGTCGTATGATGCGCGTCGGCGAGAACTTCACGGGGCGTCAACGCGAGCGTTGCGCCGCCTGCTGCCAGCGACTGGAGGAACGAACGGCGGGTAAACATCGACAGGATCCCCTTGGTGGATTCTGCTGGGTATACGGGAATATAGGTATTCAGGGAGTGTCAGGCAACTCCCGGAGGGGGCAGGTGTAGCCGCGGGTGCTAGCCGCGGGCGCGCTCTCGTTGCATTCGCAACTGATATTTCCTACCTTGCTCCCTGTCGTTCCCGCCAACTGCGCAGGACAGATGATTCTCCGGTTCGTACTTCCGATACTCCTTCTTGTGGTTCTGATCACCCTCATTGCCGTAGGGGGCGACAGTCCCCTTTCGGTCACAGCAGTGCGGACCCCCGTGCCGCCGTCGATTGACGGTGTTGTCACTGAAGCGGAATGGATGATCGCTACGCCTGCCTCGGACTTCATACAGCACGACCCGGATCACGGCAGGCCAGCCACAGAGATCTCCAGGGTGCGCGTCCTGTACGATGACGACGCGCTGTATTTCGGCTGCCAGTATGCAGACTCGGATCCGTCGGGGATCGTTTCGCGGCTGGCCCGGCGCGACAACGAGACGGAATCGGACATGGCATCTATCCGGATCGACTCCTACCATGATTCCCGCACTGCATTCGAGTTCACGTTCAATGTCGCCGGCGTCAAGGTAGACATCGTGCAGTACGACGACGGCGAGCAGGAGGACGATTCCTGGGATGCAGTCTGGGATGTCCAGACCCGGATTACTGAGGGGGGATGGGAGGCGGAGGTCAGGATACCATTCAGCGTCCTCCGCTACACTGCCGCTGCATCGGATACTGCCGAACAGGTCTGGGGCATCAACTTCATCCGCTACATCACGCGGAGGAAGGAGCTCGTCCGCTGGGCCCATATTCCGAAGAGCGAGAGCGGTTTCGTCTCCCGGTTCGGACATCTCAGAGGGCTGCGGGGCATTCCCGCGCCGCACCGGATCGAGGTCCTGCCCTTTGCGCTGACACGGCAGTCATGGACGCCCTCGACGGACATCATGGGACGGCGGTCCACGTTCAGTGCCGACGGCGGCGTGGATCTCAAGATCGGCATTGGCAGCGGCCTCACTCTTGACGCCACCGTAAATCCCGACTTCGGTCAGGTGGAAGCAGACCCGGCCGTGCTGAATCTCTCGACGTTTGAGACATTCTATCCCGAGAAGCGTCCGTTCTTCATCGAAGGCATGCAGATTATCCGGTTCCCGACGTTCGGAGAAGACGGAGGACCGGGCATGTTCTACTCGCGGCGTATCGGACGGGGAATAGATCCTGACGAGGCGATGGAAGATGGCGATGAACGCGTGGAATCCGTTTCACAGCACGTCACCATCCTGGGTGCGGCAAAACTCTCGGGGCGGCTGACTCGCTCCACATCCATTGGCATCCTGGAAGCGGTGACGCGGCGCGAGTATGCGATGGTACGCGATGCACAACAGGACGTGCACGAACGGCGGGTGGAGCCGGAGGCACACTATAACGTCCTCCGGATCAAACAGGATGTCCTCGATGGATCGTCCCTTGGGGGGATCCTTACAAGCGTCGCACGGAACGGGAGAGCGCCGGGCCTGACCGCCGGAATGGACTGGGACCTGCGCCTCTGGGAGGCCACGCACAGACTTGACGGGTTCCTGGCTGCCTCACATACTTCGGACAGACCCGGGGAGCGTATCAGCGGCGGGGCCGGACGCATTCAGCTCGCAAGGATCGCGGCGGTTCACTGGCTCTGGTCTGCAAGCGCCGACTTCACGACTCCCCGGTACGACATCAACGACATCGGCTTCTTCCGGCGTCCCAACGATTACGGCGTCTTTGCCACGCTTGAGTACAAGGAAGACCAGCCTGCTGCCGTCGTACGGTACTACAATATCGAAACAAAACTGCACGAACGGTGGAACTTCGACAGGGCACAGCTGAACAGGGGCGTAGGACTGGATCTGAACATCCTGTTCGCGAATTACTGGGAGGCGGGCGTCGAGTACTCTATAGATGTTGGACGGTATGATGACCGGGAGACCAGGGGGAACGGACTCTACGAGAAGCCGGGGGAGAACTCTGTGGAGATCTTTGCCGCGACAGATGATCGCAAGGTGCTCGCATTCGGGATAGGACAGCGTTGGGGTTGGGACCGCCACGGCAAACGGCAGTATGGAATCGAAACCGCCCTGGAATACAGACCGCTCTCCTGGATGGAGTGGTCGTTCGAAACGGAAGTGGAGAGAGTCCGCAATCAGGAGGCCTGGAGAGGAACCGGTGTGAATGCGGGGCGGCTCGTCAACATATTCGGCGACCGGAACACGGACATGGTGAGCTTCACCCTCCGCGGAGAGGTGACGTTTACCCGGGATCTGACGCTGCAGGTGTACGGACAGCTGTTTCTGGCAAAGGGGGGATTCATTTCGAGCCGTGCGATGGTCGGGCCGGGAGCTTTCGTTGAACAGCCGATGGGCATGTTGCCGTTCGACTTCAACGAGCACGAGCTGCACACCAATGCAGTGCTGCGATGGGAGTATCTTCCGGGGAGTACGCTGTACCTGGTCTGGAGTCAGGCGCGACAAGGAACGGGCCAGGTCGCACGCACCGTGCTCGGCGCAGATCTTGCCGATGCGTTTCGCCTGGCCCCTTCGAACATACTGCTTCTTAAAGTAACCTACTGGTGGAACGTGTAGCGAAGAGCCGCTACCCGATCACCTGCCGCAGTTCGCGGTTCAATGTCTTGCGGAGCATATCCATCCGGCTTCGTATCTCCTTCCCCATGCTCCGCAATTCCTCCTGAAGCTTCTTCATGTCCTGTTGCAGCTTGAACTTGTTCTGCTTCAGCTTATCCGAGTTCTCCTTGAGCAACTGCAATTCGTGCTCGTCTTCTACGCCGGACCGGGACCGGAAGTGATACATGTCCGATTCCTCTTCCTCATCGACTTTCAGCTGGAGCGTCAGGCGGGATCCTTTTCGCAGGACCTCGACTGCGGAGGAATCGCCCCCTTTGACGTCCTCCAGTATCTCCCAGACATCATCCACGTTTTCCACCTCTTCCTTGCCCATGCGGAGGATGACATCGCCCGCTTTGAAGCCCGCGTCCCTGGCTGCGCTGCGTTTGTCGACCTTCTCTACCAGCACGCCTTTGCCTTCCGGCGCGCCAAAGTACTCCCGGAGCTGCGAATTCAGGCCCATGAGGTTCAGCCCCTGGGCGCCACCTCCTTTGAACACGCTCACATGGAAACGCGGTATGTGGGGAACTGCGGGGATGCGGGGCATTTCGGGGACCGTGAATGCATGCTGCCATGCAAACTCCCGTGCCGATCGCTTTCCCACCGTCGCCTGAAGAGTCTTCTTCTGAGTGCCGCGGACAACGACCACAGAGACCTTCGAACCGGGATCGGTCTTTCGCACGGCTTTGACCAGATCGCTGGCATCTTCGATCGCCTTGCCATTGAATTCGATGATCACATCGTCTTCGGCGATGCCGGCCTTTTCTGCAGGACTGTCTTCTACGACATCGGTGACCAGTGCCCCGCTCTTGGCGTCGATCTTCATCTCCTTTGCAAGGGATGGGTTCAAATCCCGTGTGGAAACTCCCAGGAAACCGGCC
>JAGDMK010000053.1 GCA_017860635.1 Bacteroidota bacterium | reverse complement strand
TGACGATTCTATGAGCACTTACACGATAGCATGGTTGCCTGGCGACGGCATCGGCAAAGATGTCATGGATGCGACGCGCCTCGTTCTGGACCGTCTGCATCTGGATGCCGAATACGTGCACGGCGACATCGGATGGGAGTTCTGGTGCAAAGAAGGAGATGCGTTTCCCCAGCGCACGATTGAGCTCCTCCGCCGTGTCACTGCCGCAATGTTCGGCGCCATTACATCCAAGCCGGTAAAGGCGGCTGAGGCAGAGCTGGTGCCGGAACTCAAAGGCAAAGGCCTGGTGTACCGGTCGCCGATTGTCCGTATGCGGCAGATGTTCGACTTGTACACATGCCTTCGCCCGTGCAAAGCCTTTCCCGGGAATCCTCTGAACCTCAAAGACGGCATCGACCTGGTCGTGTTCCGTGAGAACACGGAAGACCTGTATGCCGGCGTTGAGTTTCATCCGGTCCCGCGCGAGCTGGCCGATGTTCTCGGGAAGCTCTCCCGGCCGTTCCACGTGTTCAAGGATCTTCCCACTGACCAGTATGCCGTTTCCTGCAAGATCAATTCAAAACGTGGATCCGAGCGGATCGTCCGCGCTGCGTTCGAGTTTGCCAAGCATCATAACCGCCGGAAAGTGACGATTGTCCACAAGGCAAACGTGGTCCGGGCGACTGACGGGCTGTTCCTCGAAGAGGCGCGCAGGGTGGCGCGTGAGTATCCGGGCATTCAGTGCGATGAAGCCAACGTTGATGCGATCTGCATGTGGCTGCTGAAGAATCCATTCAGCTATGACGTGCTCGTTGCTCCGAACCTGTACGGCGATATCATTTCCGATCTCGCTGCGCAGATGGTTGGAGGCCTGGGCTTCGGTTGCTCCGGCAATATCGGCCAACGCCTCGCGGTGTTCGAGCCCTCGCACGGTTCTGCTCCGAAGTATGCGGGCCAGTACAAAGTGAACCCCATTGCAACGATTCTCGCAGCGAAGATGATGCTGGATTGGATGGGCGAAAAGGAGAAGGGGATGCAGCTCGAACGCGCCACGGCGGCTGTCATCAAGGAAGGCCGCGTGCGGACGTATGACATGGGCGGGTCGCATTCCACGATGGAGATGGCGGAGGCTATCGCGGCATGCCTGTGACGCCTGCACGACTGGTGTTGCACGAAGTCGGCCTGAGGGATGGTCTCCAGATGGAGCATGCGTCGGTGCCCACCGAACGCAAACTTCAGTGGATCAAAGAGCTGGCGGAGACCGGGCTGGATATTCTCCAGATCGGCTCGTTCGTCCATCCTGCCAAAGTCCCCCAGATGGCAGACACCGACGAGTTGTTCCGTGTGCTCACCGCTCCCGGTGTGCTTCCGGAGGGTGTGATTCTCTCCGGGCTGGTTCTCAATGAGAAGGGCCTGGAGCGGGGCATGGCTGCGGGCGTGCCGATGTTCTGCATGGGTGTCTCGGCCAGCGAGACCCACAGCAGGAAGAACACCGGAATGTCTGTCGCAGAGGCAACGGACCGCATTATCGCCATTGCCAAGCTAGCGCTGAGTGCTGGCCGGGGGGTGCAGGTGTCAGTGCAATCGGCTTTCGGATGCGGCTATGAGGGCCATGTGCCCGAAGAACGGGTGCTGTCTATCGTCCGCCGATACCTCGACGCAGGCATCACCAGTATCAGCCTGGCTGATACCGCCGGCCACGCGGCGCCGGATGCTGTGGAATCGCTGTTTGCAGCCGTGCGAAATCTGGATCCGGGTGCCGAGCTCACATGCCACTTCCACAACACCTACGGCATGGGTCTCGCCAATTGCATCGCCGCACAGCGCGCCGGCGTAACGTCGTTCGAGTCCTCCGTCGCCGGCCTTGGAGGCTGTCCGTTTACAAAAGTCGCCGGAGGAAACGTGTGCACCGAGGACTTCGTGCACATGCTTCAGCGCATGGGACTCCGGACCGATGTGCGGCTGGGCAAGATCATCGCAGTCGCACAGGACGTTGCAGCGTTTTTTGGGCGGGAATTGCCCGGCATGGTATACAAGACTGGAACATTGACATCAGCCGTATGACGACAGAACGACAGCTGCTTTCAGGAATCCGTGTGCTGGACCTCACCAATGTCCTCTCCGGACCCTTTGCGACGCTGCACCTGGCCCTGCTCGGGGCAGAGGTCATCAAAATCGAAAACCCGACGGACGGCGATCTGGCCCGGAAACTGGGATGCGTCCCGATGTACAACCAGATACTCATGGGCACGAGCTTTCTTGCGCAGAACGCCAACAAGAAATCCCTCACGCTCAATCTGAAAAGCGCTGACGGAAAGACGATCTTCAAGCAGCTGGCAGGTACTGCGGACGTGGTGGTGGAGAACTTCCGCCCGGACGTCATGGGAAGGCTGGGTGTGGGGTACGACGTGCTGCGGGCGCTGAATCCCCGGCTGGTCTACTGCGGGATTTCCGGGTTTGGACAGACCGGCCCGGATGCGATGAAGCCCGCCTATGATCAGATCATTCAGGGTCTGAGCGGCGAGATGGCCGTCAACGGGGATGAGCGGCTTACTCCGCTGCGCGCGGGCTTCCCCGTCTGTGATACCGTCGGGGGGCTGAATGCCGCGTTCGCCATTATGGCGGCGCTGTTCTGGCGTGAACGGACCGGTGAAGGCCAGGCGATCGACGTAGCCCTTCTGGATTCGATCATGCCGCTCATGGGGTGGGTTGTCGCCAATCTTTTGATCGGCAAACAACAGCCCGTGCTGATGGGAAATGACAACTTCACTGCGGCGCCGTCCGGCGTCTTCGCCACGCAGGATGGCTATATCAACATCGCAGCGAACAAGCAGGAGCAGTGGGAGGCCGTTGCAGATGTCCTCGGCCTGGCCGAGTTGAAGACTGACCCGCGGTTTCAGGAGCGTGACACGCGCAAGAAGAATCGTAAGGCCTTGACGCCGTTGCTGGAGGCGCGGCTTCGTGACCATGATACGGCGCACTGGGTGGACGTCCTGAATGCCCATGATGTGCCATCCGGTGCAATTCTGACGCTCGACCAGGCGATGCATCAGCCGCAGGTGGAGCATCGCCACACATTCGGAACCGTCGACGTGGAGGGAATCGGGTCCATTCCGCTGTTCAATATGACCGCGAAATTTGAGAAGACTCCGGGCACGGTGTCGACCCCGCCTCCGAAACTGGGAGAGCACACAAACGAAATCCTGGGTTCGCTCGGTTACGATGACGGGCAGATTGCGGCGTTCAGGGAACACAAGGTCGTCTAGACCTGTTCCGACATCATCATGGGACGCTCCATATCCTCGCATAGAGCTGTGATGCTCACTGTGTCCCTTGCCGTGGAGATTCAGTAAGGTGCGGGGAGACTGGCACTGGGCCAGGAAACGGTTGACGGGTTGGAAGCAGCAGAGTATGGAACTACCACACAGAGGCAAAGTATGGGAATGACTGTCGTCGAAAAGATTCTGGCCCGTGCTACGGGACAGCGTTCGGTAAAAGCGGGGGACGTGCTGGAGCCCCGCGTCGACCTCGCCATGTCGCACGAAAACGCTGCCCTCGTGATCAATCAGTTCCTGGAGATCTACAAAGGGACGGGGCTTGAGCCGAAGGTGTGGGATGCGTCCCGCGTGGCCATCATTTTTGACCACCGGGTGCCTGCGGAATCCTCCAAGACGGCAACCAACCAGAAAAAGGTCCGCGAATTCGTTGCGCGGCACATGATCAGCAAGTTCCATGACATCCGGGGAGACCGGGGGGGCATCTGCCATCAGATCCTTCCGGAGAGCGGTTATGTGCGGCCCGGTCATGTCGTGGTAGGAACGGATTCTCACACCACGAGTCATGGAGCGCTGGGAGCGTTTGCCTTCGGCATAGGTGCCACGGAGATGGCCAGCGTATGGACTCTCGGTTTTGCGGTGAACGTTGAGGTGCCGGCGACGATCAAGGTAAACGTGACGGGCGACTTTCTGCCGATGGTGGGACCCAAAGACCTGATCCTGCATCTGATCGGTACCCTGTCAGCTCAGGGGGCGAATTTCCGCGTCATCGAATTCCATGGTCCAACGATTGCACGCATGTCTACGTCCGGACGACTGGTCATCTGCAACATGTCAGTCGAAGCCGGTGCGACCTCGGGCATCGTACCCGCGGACGCAGAGACGGTGCACTACCTTCGTGAGGAAGCAGGTGTCCGGGACCTGATCGATGTGGTGCTGCCCGACGCAGATGCGGCCTATGAGCGTACGGTGTCCATTGATGTATCGCAGCTGCCACCGCAGATCGCCTGTCCGCACACGGTGGACAACGTGAAGCCCATCGATCAGGTGGCAGGGAAAAAGATCCAGCAGGTGGTGATTGGATCGTGTACGAACGGCAGGCTGGATGACATTGCCGCTGCGGCTGCAATGGTCAGAGGGAAGAGTGTGGCGTCGGGAACCCGCATGCTGGTGTTTCCTGCCTCTGGTCGGATTTACCAGCGGGCCCTGGATCAGGGGTATATTGCGGATCTTGTGCGAGCCGGTGCGGTCGTGATGAACCCCGGCTGCGGCCCCTGCCTGGGTGTCCATGAGGGAGCGCTGGGTGACGGCGAAGTGGCCTTGTCCACCACCAACAGAAACTTCAAGGGGCGCATGGGAAACCCGACGGCGGAAGTCTTCCTCTGCTCTCCGGCTGTGGCGGCAGCTTCGGCAGTTGCCGGTGAAATTACTGATCCGCGGAAAGGAGCATGAAGGCCATGGCAAAAGTTGTGTATGCAGTCGGCGACGATATCTCGACGGACGTGATTTATCCCGGACGGTTCATGGCGACGGTGCTGCCCACGGAGACGCCGCAATTTGCCTTTGCCGATGATGCGGTGTTCAACAATCAGCTGAAGAACAGACAGATACCGCCGGGGAGTGTCATCGCCGCCGGAAAGAACTTCGGATGCGGCTCATCACGGGAGCAGGCAGTCTCCACGCTGAAGGGTCATGAACTGATCATCGTTGCGAGGAGTGTGGCACGCATCTTCATGCAGAATGCCGTGAATCTCGGTCTGCGGCTCATCGTGGTCCCTGATCTGGAAGCATCGCTCGGTGACGAAATCGAATGTGAGGAAGACCGCGTTGTGAACCGGACGAGCGGCCGGAATTTCGCGACGGAACGGCTTCCCAGCGCACGGCAGGCTATCGTGGATGCAGGTGGTCTGATTCCGTACACACGCAAACGGCTCGTTGAACGGTCCGCCTCACCACGCTGACGAGGATATCATGGACTCTGTAGAACACACCTCTTCCCGGACAAAGTCATTCACGTACAAGACCGGCACGACATGGCTCGAGTCCCGGTCCGGAACGCTTTCGTCGGAGGGAAAACCGACCCTGCGTGTCGCGAGTCCGCCCGAGTTCAAGGGCGAACGCGGCGTCTGGACGCCGGAAGACCTCTTCGTCGGCTCTGTCGAGATCTGTCATATGACGACATTTCTCTCCTTTGCCGCACAGCGGAAACTTTCGATTATCTCCTACAAGAGCCATGCAAACGGCGTTCTGGAGTTCATCGACGGCGATTACCGGTTTACCCGCATCGTGATCTTTCCGACGATCACGGTCGGCAGTGCAGTGGCGGAGACAGATGTTCATACCTTGCTGCGTGAGGCGGAGAAACACTGTCTGGTTGCCAATTCCATCGCATCAATCGTCGAAGTCAATCCGACAATCATCGTCCAGCCAGGATGAGACGGACACGCCGGACTGCTGGTTGGTTTTTCCCTCCCAAATCGGTATACTAGGATGTTCCGTATGTTCTCCATGGGATGACCGTTCTTGAATATTGATGTTGCTCTTCTCAAGAAATACGACAGGCCGGGGCCGCGGTATACGAGTTATCCGACTGCTCCATTGTTCAATGCTGCATTCACTGCCGCGGATTTCCGGAATGAGATCGTAGCAACAAACAGTCCGGGAACCACGGCAGACCTTTCTCTTTACGTCCATATTCCGTTCTGCGACACGCTTTGCTTTTTCTGTGGTTGCACGATGCTGGTGACGCGGGACCGGAAACGCATTGACGAATACCTGCGGTACCTGAAGACCGAGATCTCACGCATTGCCTCGCTCATAGCCCCCGGCCGGAGGGTTACGCAGCTGCACTGGGGAGGGGGAACGCCGACGCACCTCTCTCCGGAGGAGATGCGCGAGCTTGCCTCAGCACTGCGATCCGCGTTCGAGTTCGCCCCTGATGCGGAGTGCAGCGTGGAGATCGATCCGCGGGAACTCGACCGGGAGCATCTTGAAGCGCTCGCCGAGTCCGGGTTCAACCGGATGAGCATGGGGGTGCAGGACTTCGAGCTGCCGGTCCAGTCAGCGGTCAACCGCATTCAACCCGAATGGGTCTCTCGCCAGGTCTATGGATGGGCGCGTGAACTTGGATTCTCCAGCATCAACATCGACCTGATGTATGGTCTTCCCCATCAAACAGTGGATTCGTTCGAACGAACCGTCCGCGGCGTGATCGGATACAGCCCGGACCGGATTGCTGTCTTCAACTATGCCCATGTGCCGTGGCTGAAGCCCCACCAGAAACTGATCCACCAGGATGACCTGCCGACCCCGGAGGCCAAGCTCGATATTCTGAAGATGACCATCGAGCTGCTGACGGCGAACGGATATGAATACATCGGGATGGACCATTTTGCCAGGCCTGATGATGAACTCGCGCGCGCCCGTGCCAACCGTACGCTCTACCGCAACTTTCAGGGATATTCCACAAAGGCCGGTGCCGATCTGTATGGATTCGGGATGTCGGCCATCAGCCACTTCGAGAATATCTACGCGCAGAACACCAAGACGCTTACTGAGTACTACCGGGCGCTCGACGCGGGAACGCTGGCCACGCATGTCGGATACCGGATGACGGCAGACGATCATGTGCGCAAGCATGTGATCATGCGCCTGATGTGTGATCTGGATCTGGACATGGAGTCGGTTGAGCGCCGGTTCGGCATCCAGTTTGAAACGTATTTTGCCCGGGCGATGGACGCCCTTGTGCCCCTCGAGCAGGACAGACTCATAGAACGCAGGGGAAATCACCTTGTCATCGTCGGCCCCGGCCGCCTGTTGTTGCGGAACATTGCGATGTGCTTCGACGCCTATCTTGAACGCCTCAGCAAAGAAAAACCTATCTTCTCGCGGACGGTCTAACGGTCTACTGCTGTTCTGCCTTGCCGTTCTGATTCCCGTCCATGCCCATGCCCAGATATCGCGGCTGTATGAGACCTGGCGCTGGGTGCAATTCGGAACGGAGTCCGGCCTTCCCTCGCTGAAAGTGTTCGGCGTGTACGAGTCGGGCAAAGGTGAGGTGTGGGTGAACACCGGAGGCGGTCTGGCCCGCTTCGATGGCTTCCAGTGGTTACCGGCTGTGATCCCTGGAATGGACCTGACGGTGCAGCACGAGCTCAATATTGCCTCTGACACAGCCGGGATTCTGGTGAACTACGAGCACAAGCTCTTCTCCTTGCACGATAGCACAGTAGATGTCGTCCCGGTGGAGGATGAGCAAGGGTTCATCCCCACCATTGCGGCGTGGAGGGAGCCAGGAGGCGCGTTGATTCTTCAGCGTGATTCGGTTCTGCACCGGATGACAGCCGCCGGCATATCGTCCATACCTCTGCCACAGTCATCAGCTCACGATGTATCCTTTCCGCCGTCCATTCCGGTCAACTTCATTCTCTGCACGGATGGCGGTCTCTGGCTCAAAGCGAGACATTCACTTTACCGTTATGTGGCCGGGCAATGGGAAATAGCATTTCGTCCCCCGGCGAACTTCCTGAAAATCCACCAGATCGTGGAGAATGCCTCGGGGTCAGGGATGGCTGTTCTTGAACCTGTGGCGGGGGACATGCGGGTGTTCGAATGGTCTGCGCACGGCCGGCTGAAAGAGCTTCCCAATGAGACCGGCGATCTTATTCAGTCGATCGCCGTCAGCCCCGGAGGCCAGTCGATTGTCCTGTACACTTCCGGTGAACTCCGGCTGCGGAAGAACGGAGCCTGGTCCTGGCTGCGGCCGCTCCCGCCGCCCGTTGAAAAACCACGTTTCCTCCGCTTCCGTCGCGAGGGTGATTTGTGGGCTGGAGGGGAGAAGGGACTTTTTCTCTGCAGGATTTCACAGCAACGCTGGACGAATTGGAAGGAAGCGACATCGTCACTCTCAAAACCGTCTCTCTCCAATGTGATCAACGAGATTGTCCGGGCGCGGGACGGCACATTCTGGATCGGAACCCGGGACGGGGTTCAGGTGCGCTCGGCAGACGGCCGGGTCCGGTGGATCCGCGAGCTCTCCGGTGTTCGTCTCGGGCGTGTCACGGCGATCGGCGAGGACCAGTCAGGACGGATCTGGATCGGAAGCGGTGCTTCATTCTCCGGTGCCTTTTGCTGGGACGGACAGAAGTGGTCTCACGTTGGGGCAGAAGAAGGACTCGCTACTCCCCGTATCCACCGGATGGCGAAAGACAGGCAGGGACGACTCTGGTTTCTGGGTCTGAAGGACGGAGAAATCACAGCAGGTCTGGCCGATGAGCCGGGGGCGTTCGTCCTTGACGGAGGGCGGTTCATCCGCTGGGGGAGACAAGAAGGACTTCTGGATGGTCGCGTCTACTCGTTCGTCGAAGACTCAAAAGGGGGACGCTGGTTCGGGACGTGGTCAGGCCTCAGCCGATTCCGCAATGGCCAGTGGACGTACTGGCAGAAAGGACGCGGGCTTCAGGAATCACGGACGTGGACCTTGGCTGTTGATACAAGCGATCGGGTCTTCTTCAGCCACCAGTACTGGGGACTAGGCTACATCGACAGGCATGACAGCATCCACTACATCTCGAACGAGGAAGGGCTTGTCGGCTTTCCGGTCGAGGAGGTGGAAGTCGATCAGCGGGGATGGCTCTGGGTGGCTACCGGGAATGGATTGGTGTGCTGGAACGGAACGGACTGGACGAGGTTGGACTCCCGTTCCGGCCTGGCGAATGACCAGCTCTGGCCGATACTTCCCCTGGAACGTGAAATCCTGATCGGCACGCAGGGAGATGGAGTGTCCGTTCTTCAACTCAACTCTCTCAATCCTGTTCCTGCCATTGTCAGGATTGGTGAGCTGGCTATTGACAACGACGATGCATCGATCACCTGGCGACCCCACGCATACTGGGGAGACATACCTTCGACCTTGATCGATACCCGTTTCCGCATTTCGGGCAGCGCCTGGTCCACGTGGAGTACGCAGCACGCGATCACATTCAAGGACCTGGCACCGGGCACGTACCGGATCGATGTCCAGCCAAAGGCTCCGTTCGGTCAGAAGCATGCGATGACGGCTTCCCGGATATTCGATATTCCCCCTCCATTGTTACTCCGCCCTGCTGTGGCGATTCCGCTGGCTCTGCTGCTTCTTCTCGTGCTCGTCATGGCGCTCATTGGCTGGGTCCGGTACCGTTCGTACAACAGGGCGATTCGGGACAATGAAGTCCGGTTCAGGACGCAGTACAAAGCCTTTCCGGTCCCGACTGCCACATTCAGGAAGGCGGTTGATGGATTCGTTCTAAGCGACTGCAATGACGCTGCGGTGGCTCTCACGAAGGGTCGCGCAATCGAATGGGTGGGAAAGACAACGAAAGAGATCTTTGCCGACAGACCTCAACGGAGAGGTCTTCTTGACACGTGCTATGAGTCGCGGGCCACCGTACGGAAAGAGTATCGATTCGAACATCAAATACTTCCCGCTCCCATCGATGTAGATCTCACACTGGCATTTGTCCCGCCGGATCTTGTCCTGGTGCATGCAGAGGATATCACCGAGCGGAAGCGCAACGAGCAACACCTGCAGGAATCCCGTGAGCAGCTGCGCGCTCTTGCCAACCGCCTGCAATCGGTTCGAGAGGAGGAGCGGACGACCCTCTCGCGGGAGATTCATGATGAACTGGGGCAGCTGATCACAGGATTGAAGATGGATCTGTCGTGGCTCCGGAGACGTGCGCAGGAGCAGGGGCGGGGGATTCCGGAGGCGGTGTCCCAGCGGATCAATCAGATGAACACCATGCTCGATGACGCAATTCACACGGTTCGCAAGATTGCCGGACAACTCCGCCCAGCGGTGCTGGACGATCTTGGCCTTGTGGCGGCGATTGAATGGCAGGCCCGCGATTTCGCGGAGCGGACGGGCATCCGGTGCGACATCGCGCTTGGCGTCGATGAGCTGCAGATGGATCGGGGGCGGGCAACAGAGTTCTTCCGTATCTACCAGGAATTGCTTACCAATATCACCCGTCACGCCCATGCCTCGACAGTACAGATCACGCTGACGCTTGACGACGGCGTGCTCGCGCTTGAGGTGCGTGACAATGGGAGGGGGATTCATCCCGAAGAGATCCGGCGCCCTGCGTCTCTGGGGATCCTCGGCATGGAGGAGCGCGCACTGCGCATATGCGGGACCCTCTCCATCGCGCGTGGGGAATACAACGGAACCGTTGCTCGGGTCAAGGTTCCGCTTAACGGAGGAGACAGGGGATGAAGGTTCTCATAGCGGATGACCATCCGGTTGTGCGCCGCGGCGTACGGCAGATCCTTGTGGATGAGTTCGACGACTGCGAGGTTGGCGAAGCGCGCAGTGCCAATCAGCTGATGCAACTCGTCAGCGAACAGGAATGGGATATAGTGCTTCTGGACATTTCCCTGCCCGACCGGAATGGGCTGGATGTGCTCAAGGATCTCCGTGTCGAATATCCCGAACTTCCTGTCGTGATTCTCAGCATGCATCCGGAGGACCAGTTTGCCGTGCGGGTGCTCCGCGCGGGGGGCGTGGGATATGTCACGAAGGAGAGCGCCTCCGAAGAGCTGACGACGGCCATCCGCATGGGACTGAAAGGACAACGGTACCTGAGCCCGGTGCTGGCCCGCCGGCTTGCGCTGGAATCCCTTGCCAATCATCCGGATCTGCCGCTTCCGATCACCCTTTCCGACCGGGAAACGCAGGTCCTGTGTCTCATTGCGGAAGGAAAGACGCTCACGGAGATGGCCGAGTCGCTCTCACTCAGCGTGAAGACAGTCAGCACCTACCGGGCCCGGCTGATGGAAAAGGTGAAAGCCGAGACCAACGCGGATCTGATCCACTTTGCGATAGCGAACGGATACGTCACTCGATAGCAACGTTCTTCCCACGTTCCAAGAACATGGCAACTGCACGATTTTCCACGCCTGGAAGGGTGTGTCTCTTTGGCGAGCATCAGGACTACCTGCATCTTCCTGTTGTTCCCTGTGCTATTTCGCTGCGCATCACGGTTGATGCCGCCCACCAGCGTGAGCGAATGATCAGCATCGCACTGCCGGACATCGGATCCCGCGAGGAGTTTCCGCTCGCGGAGCCGCTTTCCTACAGGCATGAGAGGGACTATCTGCGAAGCGGATTGAATGTGCTGCGGCGGCACGGGTTCAGTTTTGACAGAGGGATCCGCGCCACGGTCTACAGCGAGATCCCCATCAACGCAGGAACCTCCAGCTCCTCGGCCCTGCTGGTGACATGGGTAGCGCTTCTGGGATGCCTGAGTGACCAGGCCAGGCGGCTTTCGCCCGAAGAGTGCGCCCGGTATGCGCACGAGGCGGAGGTTCTGGAATTCGGTGAACCCGGAGGACAGATGGATCATTACTCGACCGCGCTGGGCGGCATTCTCGCCATCGAGTTCGCCCCCGCACTCCGCCTCGAACAACTCTCCGCCTCCCCCGGCACATTCGTCCTCGGCAACTCAGGTGAGCCCAAAGACACGACCGGCATCCTCAGCCGGGTAAAGAACCGGGTGCTGCACCTCACGCGCATGCTGGAGCAGCGGCACACGGGGTTCTCGCTGCACACAGCCACGGAGAGCACCATCGCAGATCTCGGAGCGGAGCTTTCTGCAGACGATGCCTCACTGCTCGAGGGAACCATCAGGAACAGACAGTTGACGCATGAAGCGCGGCAGCTTCTCGGTTCGGCATCCGTGGACTACCGCGCACTCGGGGCTCTGCTTGATGAGCACCATGCTGTTCTGCGGGACAGGCTCCGCATTTCCACGCCCAAGATTGACCGGATGCTGGATGCGGCGCGGGCTGCGGGTGCGTACGGGGGGAAGATCAACGGATCCGGCGGCGGCGGGTGCATGTTTGTGTATGCCCCTGACGATCCGGAATCCGTCGGCCGTGCCATCGCAGGTGCGGGCGGGGAGGCGTACGTCGTCTCGATGACGGATGGTGTTCGTCTCGAGAGCTCGTGAGGCGCCGCCAGGCCACGGCATCCCGCTGCAGAATGCAGCCGGTTCCGATTGCAGCATCATGGCAGAGGTACGGCGGCTTCCGGAAGAAACAAAACAGCCCTGATGCTCTCCATTCTTACTTCTTCTTGAGCTGATCTGCAACCGCTTTTGCGGCAGCCTGTATAGCGGCTTCGTCACCCAGGTAGTAGTGCCGGATCGGTTTCAACTGATCGTCCAGCTCATACACCAGCGGGATCCCGGTCGGAATATTGAGCTCGACGATTTCCTGTTCCGGGATGTTGTCAAGATACTTCACCAGAGCACGGAGACTGTTGCCGTGTGCTGCGACGAGCACGCGCGTCCCTGACTGCACCGCCGGAGCAATGGTCTGGTGCCAGTATGGGAGAAAGCGCGCCACGGTGTCCTTGAGCGATTCTGTGAGGGGGAGATCCTCACGGGTGAGCCCGGCATACCTCGGGTCATGGCCGGGGTAGCGGGCGTCAGTAGGGGTGAGAGCCGGGGGCGGGACATCGTAACTCCTGCGCCAGATCTTCACCTGTTCGAGTCCGTGTTTCTCAGCGGTTTCCGCCTTGTTAAGTCCCTGCAGGCCGCCGTAGTGGCGTTCATTCAGACGCCAGCTGTTATGGATGGGGATGTACATCTGGTCGAGCTCTTCGAGTGCTATCCAGAGCGTTTTGATCGCGCGCGCGAGGACTGACGTATAGGCGACATCAAACACGTATCCTTCCTTCTTCAGGATCTTACCGGCTTCATGTGCTTCCAGCACCCCCTTCTCACTCAACCCGACATCTGTCCATCCGGTGAACCGGTTCTCTTTGTTCCATGTACTTTCGCCATGGCGGAGCAAAACCACTTTCTTCATGGTACGTACGTCCTCTTGTGGTAAACGGGATTGGTGTCCGCAAGGTACGGGATTTTTCCGGGTGATGCAAAGGACCCCTTTGGAATGACACAGTCGAGAGCCGACTCGAGATCATTGGTACTTTTGTGCGGAACGGCGAGAGAGAAGGAGGGACCGACCCGTTCACGGAGCGGACGCTCCGCTTGCAGGCGGGAACAGCCACTCAGGTGGGTGAAGGAGGTTCAGGTGCCCGCGCAGCGAAGGAGTCAGCAACTGCAGGCCGACCTGGTACGAGGCGTTAGTCCATCCAAAGCCTTCACGGGTGATGTACGAGAAGTCTGTTCCCACGTTGCCATATTCCGCGAAGACCTGGTGTGACCGCTGCTGAACATCGTACTTCTCGGTTACCATCCCCGCGAAGCGCGCGGCATTGATGGTGATCGTGAAGAGCCATCGATAGACCAGCCGTTGAACCGCTGCGTTAAAACCGTAGCGTTGAAGACCGCTCCAGGCTAGCATCTGATGAGGTGCCCAGCCATAGGGGTAATCCCACTGGCGAAGCGGATGCTCGGGTGTTACGGGCCCTCTGGAGAGTTCGTCAGACGATGCAATGCCCCCCGGCTCTTCCAGCAGCGGGAGAAGGATGGAGACCGTACTGCGAGCCTGTCCAGTACTTGCACACCCAGCCCAAAGCGGATAGAGAGCTGTGGCGCTGGTGTAGGGGACTCTTCGTTGTGCCGCGAAGTCGTAGTCCATGTAGATGCCGCGTTGCCGATCCCAGAGCAGCGAGTCCATGCGTGTTCTCCGGATCCGGGCACGATCCTTCCATTCTGTGGCTGTTGTTGTGCGGCCGGACGGCAGCTCGAGCGAACCGGCGAATTCGCTCTGGATCAGGCGGGCTAGGTCATCCTCGGTCTTGTAGAGAAGGGCATTCAGGTCCACCGTGACAAGGTTTGCACAACGGCCGAGCAGCCGATACCCCGTATCATGCCCTGATTCCCGCATCGCCCGATCATGCACGAAGAATGTGTCGAGTTGCGGTACGCTCAGGATATTGTCCCGGTACGCGCGTTCGATTGCCTGGGGAGTTATACCATAGCGCGATGCATACTGCTGGAAGATCGGGGCAAAATGGCCGGGTTCAACTTCAGGAGGAATGCCCCTGCCTTCGTCATGATACCGGCTCAGTCCCGTATTGGTCAGACGGAGCTTCCCCATCCAGACACTGTCATATTCAGTTATCGCGGCCGCGAGAATCCCGGCAAGCCAGGCTCTCGTGGTCGAATCGGGTTTCATGTGCCGGTACACCTCGGCTGCCATGGAAGTCAGAAACGGCGGCTGGGAGCGGCTCAGGTAGTACGTGCGGTTGGCATTAAGGACTTTGCCGTAGTGACGAATCTCATAGGCGAGATTTTCAACCATGCCGCGTGCAAGGTCAAATCGGCCGTCCGCACAAAGCCCCAAAGCGATAAAATAGCTGTCCCACCCATACATCTCGTTGAACCTGCCACCGGGAACGACAAATTGAACTCCGGTCACGCGTCCGTCCGGCTGCCGCTGCATTGCGAGCGTCAGCAAGCCGTGGTGTTGTCGGCTCTGCATTGCGAACTCCGCAATGTCGGTGGGGACGAGCGGATGTATGAGTATATCCGGATGCGGCAGGCGTCTCCCCAGCGATGTGAAATACGAGACAGCCAGGCTGTCGCTGGCGGGAACATAGAGATGATGCGGTCCCCCGTCTGCGGCCAGCTTGGAATCGCGGGCGATGATCAGGAGACCTGCTGAATCCACAGTTCTCGTCAGTCCATCCCAATAGCGTTCGCGTATCAACCGGGAAATGCGATCGGCAGGGGGCTCGTAGAGCCTCTGGAACACGAGGAACGTTGTATCGCTCCTGCGTTCCTGCGCGAGTGCAAGCTCCTGGAGAAGATGCGACAGCGATTGAATGCCAAAGATGTCGAAGGATCGACCATCAACAGCCCGGATTGTGAATTTCTTGTC
>JAGDMK010000216.1 GCA_017860635.1 Bacteroidota bacterium | reverse complement strand
TCTCCGCGTCCGGCGCGAAGGTCACGGAGGAGAAGAAAGCCGAATCCAACGGAGACGTGGATTATCTGGATCAGTGATTGATAGAGATGGTCAAGGAAGGTCATGTGCAAGAGATCTCCCGGGCGCTTTCGTGCGGTGACCAGGAGTGCCGCAGCGAGAGTCGCCAGGAAGTTGAACGCGCCTAGCTCGGAGGAGTCGCGCCACGAAAAGCAGGTGGCACAGAGAATGCCAAATCCTGCAATCGGCCAGGCTTCAAGCGGTATCGGGTCATGCAGCCGGCGGCTGAGGATGGCGATTCCGGCAAAGATGAGGAGCGAAACCACTGTGAAGTTGACGCCCCAGGGTTGCACTCTGAGAAGCATGTCTCCGGCCAGTGCCAGGATGAGCGTGGTGAGCAGCAGGAAACGCACTGCAGCAGAATTGTGTGCCATCGGTCTTTCCCTTATTGTTTTGAGTGTCAGAGTACTTTGTAGTACAAAGTTAACATGCAAAAAAAAATCAATGCGTGCCCTGGATCACTTTCTCCAGTCCCTCCAGGTGGTTCTGGAACGCTCTGCGGCCGGCCTCTGTAACCACGTACGAAGTCTGGGGTTTCCGGCCAACAAACTCCTTCTTTACCTTCACGTAGCGGTGCTCTTCCAGCACCTTCAGATGGCTCGCGAGATTTCCGTCGGTGACCCCAAGCAGTGACCGGAGGGTGGTGAAATCCCTTGGATCGCCAACGAGGAGGACCGACATGATCCCCAGCCGCACCCGGTTTTCGAAGACCGGGTTCAGTTGTGCGATGAGGGAGCTCACTGGTGATACTTTCGGAAGAACAGAAGCCCGTAGACAATGTGAAACACGCCGAATCCGGCGGCCCAGAAATACAGTCCGAACTCAGGGAGAAGAGCAGCGGCAAGGCCGAGGAGGATTTCGATCATCCCCAGCGTTCTTACTTCTCCGAACGTGAACGAGCCGGCGCTGAAGAGCCCAAGTCCGTAGAAGAGAAGCATCGAGGGGACAACCGGCCAGAGTGGGCCATGATAGAACAACAGCAGTGTCATGATAGCGCCGACCAGGATGGGCACTGCAAACGAAAGCACCAGCTGCCGCATCACCGTTCCGTTCACGGGCTCAGCGTGCCGCCGGATGAGCCGCCGTGAGAAAAACCACGCGATCACCAACGCCAGCGCAAGCACCACCACACCAAGCAGCACAAGGCTGATCCGGGTGTCGGGCTGCAGGTCGGCCACGGTCGCGGTGTACGTGAGCGCTACGTTGTCTGCAGTGAACATTTCCCAGGCCGCCCAGGCGCCCAGCAGGGCGACCACACCCGCGCCGATCCCCGCAAAACCGCTCAAGGAGAGGAATTTTGTGGAGCGCTCCATGATGGAGCGGATCTCGGCAATGTCCCGGAGTCCGGAGTCGACGTCTTTCATGGTATCCCTCAAAAGTACTTTGCACCACAAAGTACGATGCTTCACATTCAAATGCAAGCAAAATGTTGCCGCTCTTTGCGGCCGCTCATTCCCGCCTCTCTCTTCGGATGCCTCCGGATTGTCTTGAATGCGGGCGTCCCCACATTCAAGGCACTGCGGACAGTTCAGGCAGAGCAGACGGCCACATCCGGTGACTACTCATCCCAACCGATGAATCTTGATTTAGGGGGTCGTGACAGGCGAACTCGATCTGGCTCCCCTCGTTCTATCTGGCGGATCTACTACTGTGAACGGGCGGGGGATGGGGAGGAGTCGACCATGTGGGAGTCTATTCACCTGAATGGGGGTTTGGCGTCTCTAGTCCGTTTCTATAACAGAGGGCGAATGGCCGTTACAGTGCACGATCCATCAGGTTTCGAACGAACTATGAGGTGTCTCGTGGTGCTAACTGGGAGCGACAACCAGTGAGGGTGACATTGGTAATGGCTCTGTGTGTTTGCCTCGGCTCAGGTGGCTGCAATGAGCTGACGGCTCCTGACGAGATAGACGCGGAAGGGCTGGATGCCACAGTCGATGGCAAGACTGTGGTCTATCCTGAACGAAAAAAGTTCACATTGCAGCTCGATTCCTGGGCTGATGCGGGCTACAGCTGGGATTGCGAGATCAGCGATACGCTCATAGTCGGCATGTTCGGCCCACCGACCTATAGACAGAAAGGGGATGGTCCCATCGTTGTCGGAGGTCTGAGTGTCGCAACCTTCACATTCATCACAAAGAAACCGGGGAAATGCCAACTGAGATTGATCGAGCATCAGAGGTGGATGGTTGGTGTGGCACCCAGGGATTCGGTCCAGTTCTCTGTCTCCGTGATCATCAGCGCGACCGCGCATTGACTGACCAGTTCTGTAATCTAGTCGAAAATGCTACCTCTGATCCGCTGACTAAGTGCCAACAGAACCACTCCCGACCTCGGCCTGAAGTCGACGCCCGAAAACAAGAACGCCCAAACCGATGTGGTCTGGGCGCTTGGTACAGATTGGATGGGGCTTCTACAAAACCCTGAAGGTGGTCAGTCTCTCCAGGTCCCTTCTTCTGGACGATCAAAATCGCGTGCACGCCGGACAAGCTCCTCGAATCGCTTTTCTCGCCGCACAAAATCGAATTCTGGCAGCGCTTGGGTCTTCTTGATTGACCAGGGGTCGTCTTCGAAGCTGCGGGCGAGCCAGACCAGCGACTGCTCCCTCTCACCGAGTACAGCGCAAAGCCGGGCGATCTCCACGGCACTGGTGTAGTGCTTCTGTGATCGCCTGATCATATCACCGAGGATGGATCGGGCATCAGCGGGTCTGCCCGTGGAGGCGTACAAAAGCCCAAGTGCGCCGGGTCCGCGATTCCCTCCCGTGAGTCGGGCTGTCAACTTGAATTCAGAAGCGGCCTCCTCTTCTCTCCCCAGTGCCCTGTAGGCGTTACCCAATGTGAGATGAGCAAGGAAATAGTTGGAATCCAGGTCAAGGGTTTGTTGCAGTTGACGGACAGCTTCGTCAAATCTCTTCTCCTGGATGAGCAACGATGCGAGCGCGGCATTTGTGGCCCTGTCAAGCGGGTCGAATTCGAGCGCTCGATTGATCGAGATCTTCGCTGAATCGAGCTGGTTCATCCCGGTGTAGTATTCTGTTGCGAAGTGATTGGCCGGGGCGAATTGGGGTTCCAGTTCCAGCGCACGTCTAAATTCCTCCGAGGCTGAGTCATAATTCCCCATATGGAAGAGCACGTGAGCGAGGCAGGTGTGTGCTTCGGGCGAGTGATCATCCAATTGGACAGCCTTCCGGGCGGCGCTGATCGCTTTCGGGTAGGCCTCACGTGGGGAGAGCGCCGCCTGACTGGCCAGCAGCACATATGCTTCTGAAATCCCCGCGTACGATAATGCATGGAGCGTATCCTGTCTGCTTGCTTCCTCGAAATACGACAGACCCGTCTTGATATCGTCCGCCGACCGCTTGTTGAGATGGTACATGCCACGGAGATAGAGGTTATATGCTTCGATATTTTTCGTCCGGGGCCGCACTGCCGTGTGTTTCTCTTTCTTGAACGTCAATCGTAACACATCCACAATTCGTCGTGTTATCTCGTCCTGCAGTGCGAAGATGTCATCCATCTGGCGCTCGTAGACATCCGCCCACAGAGTAAATCCATTGGTCGAATTAATAAGCTGCGCCGATATCCTGACCCGGTTGCCGACCCTGCGGACACTCCCCTCGAGCACAGTGGCAACATTAAGTTGTTCGCTGATCTGCCGGACATCCTCCTGCTTCCCCTTGAAAAGGAATGCACTTGTGCGGCCAGTGACACGCAATCCTTCGATTTTTGCCAGGGCAGTGATCAGCTCGTCGGTCATGCCGTCGCTGAAGTACTCGTCCTGTTTGTTATCGCTGAGGTTCTGGAAAGGAAGTACCGCCACTGATTTCATTGTGTCTGGATCCCTCGAGGCTGGCAGGAGGAGAGCGAGCAATGCAAGAATCGTTACTGTCGCTACGATGGCACCTCCAATCAGCACTCTTTTCCGGACACTGCGCTTGCCCCGGCGACGGGAAGACCGGGTTGATGGAGTGTCGGACCCTATCAATAAATGGAGATCCTCAAGGACCTGTTCAATGCTCCGATAGCGATCAGCCACCTTTTTGGCGAGAAGTCTGTCCAAGATTCCATCGAGTTCAGGTGGGATGCCCGCAGCTACGGATGTCAACGGCTCATACGGCTCGTTCATCACCTTGTACGCGACTGCCGCGTCGAATTCCGCGTGAAAGGGTCTCCTTCCCGCAATCATTTCGTACAGAACCACACCAACCGCCCATAGATCAGCGCGGTGATCAACGTTTCCCCCGAGAAGCTGTTCCGGAGGCATGTATCCCATGGTCCCGACCGTCGTCCCTGTCTTCGTTACCGGCGAAGCACCTCGGAGTTTGGCAAGTCCGAAGTCCAGGATCTTCACACGCCCTTCGGGGGTGACCATGACATTCTGGCACTTGATATCTCGATGGACAATTCCCTGGTTGTGAGCCGCCTTGAGACCTTCAGACAGCTGGATGGCAATATTGATCGCATCCTTGGTGTCCAGGGGACCGGTCTTCAACATTTCCGTGAGGTTCTGTCCCTCTATGTACTCGAGAGACAGATATGTAGTCCCCTCAAACTCGTCGACCTCGTAGACTGTGGCGATGTTGGGATGGTTGAGGGAAGCGGAGGCCTGCGCCTCGTGAACGAATCGCTTGCGGACATCCTCGGCGGCGAGGAAGGCGGAAGGTATGAATTTCAGAGCCACCGGGCGGTTGAGCTTGATGTCCAGGGCCTTGTACACGACGCCCATGCCGCCTTCACCCAGTTTCTCAAGCACCCTGTAGTGGGAGATGGTCTTTCCGATCATGGGAGCGTCCTTTGATCTCGAGCGATTCCGACAAGAACAGTGGCGAACAATGGAGAAAAAGATACATGATCGGAGGACTAGAGTCAACGGCAGCTTGGTTGACGAAAGTGTCAGAATGTCGAGAGCAACAGGTGAGGGACTGACCTGCGGGAAATGAGAAAACCCGACGGGGTCGGGCCTCTTTGTGTATTTGAAGTCTATCTCATTTGAGGGGCGCAGTCCAGGCTGTTCTTCATTTATGTAACCCTATCGCCATTTTATAAGCCAATGCTGCGTTGGGAAGCGGTGTTAGAGTATCTGATAAGATATTGTAAGTTCCTTCTTTTGATAGTTCGTCAGCAACTTTCTTGATCAAGGCTAAAGTAGCCTTCATCAAACTTGAACCCAGGCTCAAACGGGCGACGCCCAAATCCTCCAGTTCACGGACAGATGGAGGTAATCCTGCCCCAATCCCGGGGTTTGACAGAATATTGATTGGGGCATTGATTTCCTTCACCAGTGTAGAAATCGTTTCTCTTTCCCATACTGGCTGCACAAATATGCAGTCTGCACCTGCTTCCCGGTATTTATTGCCACGCCGTATTGACTCGGACAACTTTTCTCGTGCCGAACCTGATGAAGTATAGAATGAATCAGTCCGCGCATTAATGACCAAATGAAAACCCAGTGAATCTGACAATGCACGAATGGCTGATATTCTTTCACAAAATTCCATCTCGTCAATTAATACCGGATTCAAATCAATACTGTCTTCAATGTTTATTCCGACAATTCCTGTTGCAATGATCTTTGTAACCGAATCCAGTATTTCATCCAGGGTATTTCCATATCCGGCTTCTATATCCACGGTTACCGGAACTTGTACTCCACGTACGATCCCCGTTATAACTTCAATCATTTCCGCCAATTGTATTACCTGGCAGTCAGGATAGCCTAAAGAGGCGGCTATTCCCATACTTGTTGTTGCGATTGCTTTGTATCCGCATGCTTCTATCAATTTAGAACTTCCGATGTCCCATGAGTTCAACAGAACTAAAATGTCTTTGTCTTGATGGAATTTCAAAAACATTTCAGCT
>JAGDMK010000215.1 GCA_017860635.1 Bacteroidota bacterium | reverse complement strand
GAAACATTGTGCGCAATGAGATTGCCGGTGACAAGCGGCCGGTTTTCAGCAGTATGCTCACAAATGATGGCATCCCATTCCCCCGTGCTGTGCGTGATAACATTTCTCGATATGACCGCCGTCGAGGCATACACGCACTTGATCGCGAAATCAGTGGTGCCGGTGGCATTGCCCCGAAACGTGCTCTGTGTCACCGTTGGTGACGCCTTGTGGATGAAGACCGCTGCCCCTCCTGTCTCATACATCTCACCATAGCACATGTTGGCTTCAAAGTTACAGTGTGACACCACGACTTTGTCGAATTCGGAGATCATGATTGCACCGCCGGCCCGGTCGAGGCTCATCCATTCTCCGGTATTCGCCTTCCCGTGCTTGAATACACAGTAAGCGATCCTCGATGTGTCGTTTGTACTCGGCGTCTTGACGAACCGTATCCCGTGCCAGCCGGTCGCTGCTTCATTGGCAGTGAAGCGTATTGAGTCGCGTTGGGTCCCCACCGCGAGAAGCCTTCCCTGCACATTGAATTTGTAGTGCCCCATAAACACGACTTCCACCCCAGGCTGGATCGTAAGCGTGGAGTCGTCGGGAATTGTTACTTCTCCATTGATGTGATAAGGGGATTTGTCCTCTGTCCAGACTCCGCTGACGTTGCCTCCGGCAACGTCGGTATGGAACGCAGGGTCATACTCCCATACTTGAGTCCCGTGTGCCCACCCCCAGTCCGATGTTCCACCGATCACATAGATCTTCCTGTTGACTACAGCCGCTCCAAACATCGTGAGCTTGAACGGCATATCGGGTTTCTTCACCCAGCTGTCAGTCGCTGGATCATACACCTCGACATCCGCCAGCACTTCGCCCATGGCCGAAGCGTATCCTCCCAGAACATAGATTTTGCCCTCGACTACACAGACTTGCGACGTCGCTCGCGGCGTAGGCATCGACGCTTTCGAGGTCCACTGGCCGGTACCTGGGCTATAGAGACAGACTGTCGAAAATGGACTCGAGTACCCTCCGCCGAATGCATAGAGCATTCCATTAAGCGAGGTCACCATTACCCCACCTGCAGTATTGGGGATATCCGCCTTCTTTGTCCATGTATTGGTCGCCGGATTGTATGCTTCGCAGTCACTGTTAAAATGATTCCCAGCCACGTTATAGATGATGCCATCAATAACAGCGGCTGAGGCTCCGAATCTGGGCGACAGGAGAACCGCTTTCGGAGTCCAGCCGGTATCAGTCACGGGGTCATATGCGAGCACCTCCGTTGTAGCATTCGGAAAGCCACCGCCAATGGCAAAAATTATCCCATTTACTGCAGCAGTGGAAAGAAACGCTCTGCCTTTTGGCAGCGGTTTTTTGACCTTCCAGGTGTCTGTTGCTGGGTGATACGCTTCGTTTGCTGCGTAGTTAACACCATTGGGGTCGTATCCTCCGATAACGTATATCGTATCGTTGACAACACAGGCGGAGATCACTGCCCTTCCTGTAGGCATATCTCTCTTCCTTTTCCATGCCCCACTTTGTGCCTGCGCCTCAAGGTGCACCGCAATCAGGAACAGGATGAGGAGGCAGAACCTGACGAGACCGGCTGCTCTCCCCGAATGATGAACCTTCAATGCGCGTTTCATGAGGCCACCTCCAATGAAGGGTTCGTCAATGCCGCACCTCCATCTCCTTTGTCTCCACGAAATCCCTCGCCAGGAGTCTGCAGACGTAGACTCCTTCAGACAGATCGCAGGCATTCCCTCCGGGCGCGTACTCACCTCTGACATCACACTCAACTTCGTACGTTCCCGGATCCTTCTCTCCATCCACAAGAGTCCTTACGCTCTTGCCCTCAGCAGTGAGGATCTCCAACCTGACTCTTGTCCTATACGCCACGCAAAATTTCACCGTTGTCTTTTCGCTGAAAGGATTAGGGTAGTTCTGGCTCAGAGAGAACTCGGATGGAACGAGGGCAATCAGATCTGTACTGCCAGCTGGTTTCATACCGCGAAGTCCCGCCTCCCTTGAACATCAGGGCGTTTCCCTGGACCTCTGTCCACAGGATTGAGGGCCACAGGGGTGGCTGTCATTGCACGCATGATAGCATCCTGGAGGAGGGTTTTCTACCGGTTTTGCGTCGATTGCCACCGTTTTTGCCTTTCTAGCGTCAGGCGTTGGGGGTCTTCGTGCAAGCCAGCAGGGACAGGTCAAACGTGACCCGGGTTTAGGTTCGGTCCAGATACACCACAGGCTGATGGTACATCGTAATATCGTCCAGCCGGAATGTCTGATGTCTACTGGTCTGCCTGATGTCTACTGCTCCGGGGATCTGTGGCGATACTGGGATGGGCTCGAGCCGTACTGCTTTTTGAAGCATTCGGCAAAATACGACGGATTGCTGAAGCCTACCTCCAGTGAGACTTCGGAGATATTGCCGAACCTCCCTTCAATCAGCTTGGCAGCCCTCTCCAGCCGGGTTCTCTTGATCAGCTCACTAGGTGGCTCACCGACCAATGCTTCGATTTTTTTGAGGAGTACCGATCTGCTTACCGCCATTTCCGCCGCGAGCGTCTCCACTCCGAATGCGGCATCCGATATGTGCCTCGCAATGACCTCTACTGCATTCTGCAGGAACTTCTGATCGACAGGTGTGATCTTCGCATCTTCGATTTCGAAGAGTCCGTGTTTCCTGAAATGTTCATGAAGTCGTTTGCGTTGTTCAATCAAGTTCGCAATTCTCGCCTTCAGTTCCTCCGGTTCAAAAGGCTTCATGATGTAATCATCAGCACCTGTCTCGAGTCCCTCGATCTTGTCCCGGCTGGAAGCCTTGGCCGTGAGCAGGATGACCGGGATGTGGCTTGTGCGTTCGTCCCCTTTGAGTTTTTCACAGAGCGCGAATCCATCCATCCCAGGCATCATGACATCACTGACAATGACATCGGGCAGATGCTCGGTGGATTTGTTCCAGCCATCTTCCCCATCGATGGCCTCCAGTATGTCATAGTCATTCCTTACGTTCATGGCCACGTACCGTCTCACATCGGCGTTGTCTTCGACGATCAACACCACCGGTTTACCTGTCCCGGCGATCGTGCCACTCTCAGGCCTCTCGGTTTTCGTCATCTCATCGCGGGTTATCTCTTCGAGCACAGGTGAGACCTTTCCGCCGGCACACTTATTTCTTTCTTCATCCTTCTCCGGCTCGCATATTTCCTCCGGCTTGAGGTGATCCTTCCCCAACGGAATGCGAGCCACAAATGTCGTTCCCTTTCCTTCCACGCTTTCGACTTCTATACTCCCTTTGTGGAGTTCGACTAATTCCCTGGTAAGCGACAATCCGATCCCTGTCCCTTCGTGGGGTCTTGTGTGGCTTCCATCAACCTGGTAGAAACGATCGAAGATCCTGGACATCTTCTCAGCCGGAATCCCTGTTCCTGTGTCGCGCACAGCGATATTCACGCGGCCTTCATCCCGAGTCACAGCAACGTCAATTGTTCCACCTTCGGGAGTGAACTTGAATGCGTTCGAGAGGAGATTTGTGATGATTTTCTCAAGTTTCTCCGCATCGATATAGGCGTTAATGTCCTCTGGCGTTGAACTGCATGTCAGTGTAATCCTCTTCCTCTCCGCGTAGGATGCAAACGACATCACCAGGGATTTGAGAAAAGGGACGATATTTTGCGGCACTGTCCTCAGCTTCATTGTGCCCGACTCCAGTTTCGCAACATCAAGCAGCTGATTCACGAGGGCCAGAAGTCTGTTCGCATTTCTGTGCACAACCTGCAGATCATCCCGGATCCTCCCGTCCTCCGTGGTCTCGATGATCTGTTTCACTGGCCCAAGGATCAACGTCAGGGGCGTGCGGAACTCATGAGAGATGTTCGTGAAGAACCGAGACTTCAGCTCGTCGACTTCGTGAAGCTTCTCTGACTCGAATTTGCTCATCGCATAGGCATGTCCCATCCGTATACTCTTCACCTGCATCTTCCAGGCAACATACAGCAGGCCGAGAACAAGGAGCGCTGCAACAAGGTATGCCCATGGCGTCTTCCACCAGGGAGGAGAGATGACGATTGAGAGGGACGTACCAGCTTCGTTCCATACGCCGTCGTTGTTCGACGCCTTCACTCTGAATTTGTAGGTACCCGGCTCCAGCCCCGGATAGGAGGCATACCGCCGTGTTCCCGAGTAGACCCAATCCTTATCCAATCCCTCCAGCATATGCGCATACTGATTCCTCTCCGGACTGACGTAGCTGAGTGCGGCAAACTCAAATGCGATGAAGTTCTCGTCATACGGCAACTGGATATCATGGGAGAATAGACACGGCTTGTCGAATTTCCTGAATGTGGTTATGACCACCGGTGGCACAAACAGGTTGTCCCTCACGCTGTCGGGATGAAACCGTGTAAATCCACCGGCCCCTGCGAAAAACATCTCACCGTTCGTTGTCTTGCATCCCCGACCAAAAAGAACGTCAGCTGTCGGTTCCACACCGTATGACGCATCATAGTGCTGGAAGCGATCTGTTTCAGGATCGTACTTTGAAATACCCTTGTTTGTGCTCATCCATAAACAACCATGATCATCCTCGAGAATGCCGCGTATGGTATTGCTGGGCAACCTGCCATCTCCGGGGCAACGGATGAAGTTTCGGGTTGAACGCTCCAGTCTGTACAAACCGTCATTTGTCGCAAACCATAGCATCCCCTTTCTGCTCTCATAAATCTCATTGACTTTCCTGCCACTGATGGTAGAAGGACTCTTCGGATCGGTTACAAACTCGACCATAGCATCCTGCGACTGATTGGAGGAGAACAGTTTCCCCATGGAGGTGGCAGTCCAAACCACTCCATCCCTGTCTTCGTAGATATATTCTATGCTCACGTTCACATTTGCCATTTCTCTCACGCGTCGAGTTGCGGCATCAACAGCAAAGAGACCGCCCAGGTAGGTGCCGACCCAATATGCTTTGCTGCCTTTCCACGAGATGGAAACGGCATTCGCGAATTCCAGTGGTAACGGGACCCACTCCTGCCTTCTGTCAAGACTGTCCATTATGGAGAGAGTCTGGTTCTTCGAATAGAGCACCATCTCCCCTCCGTCATTGTACACAAACACCACGGAATCCCCACCAAAGGAATACGGAACGAACTCCTCTTTCTGTATGTCGAATTTCCTGTATCCTTGCGGCGTGTAGATCCAGAGAATCCCTTCCTTTCCGTTTTTGACGCCATAGGCTATGTCATTCATGGGATATTTCTTGAAAGGCCGTTTTGCCCGGTTGAGCTTCTCGATGTACGTGTCAGTCCCAAGCCACAGCGTTCCCGAGCGCTCGCTGCAGACAGCGTTTGCACGGTACTCGTAGCGGTCGAATGTCTTCGACTGCCTGTCGAATGTAAGCAGCAATCTGCCGGTTGCCATCCAGAGAGCACCGGTGGCAGCGTCCTGGCATATTGAGTGGATGTGATTGTGACCCTCTTTCGGTTCGTAGCGATAATGCGAGGTGATCCCATCCCCGGGGTTGTATTTCACCAACCCTCCGTTTGTGCCCAGCCAGAGCGTGCCAGTCTCATCTTCGCACAACGAGAGAACCCAGTATTCTGAGTCATTCTCCGGATCCTCGTACCTGCTGGTCCGATTATTCCAGTAGCGAGAGAACTTCCTGGTTTCAGCATCGTACCTGTCCAGCCCTCCGCCGGTGGCAAACCAGAGAGCACCTCTTGTATCCTCATAGATGGCATTGACGACTCTGTGCGAGATGCTGCCCAGATCCGTGGAATCACAGGGCAGAGACGTAAAGGTCCCTGTTGCCCTGTCGAATTGATGCAGACCTGACGCAGTCCCGATCCAGAACGTACCATCACGTGCTTCGCAGATTGCCAGGACTGTGTTGCTTCTGTCTTCTCCGGACCTTGATGGATTCGGCGCATAGTGCA
>JAGDMK010000214.1 GCA_017860635.1 Bacteroidota bacterium | reverse complement strand
CGTCTTCGCGTTGAACCCGGCTGTGCTTCAGCATACAAAAGAAGCAATCAAGGGTGGAGAAGAACGTTTCCGGGATCCCCTGCGGAAGCTCCGCAGGGACGCTGACAAGGCGATGGAGATGGGTCCGTTTTCGGTGATGCTGAAGGATCAGCTTCCACCCGGCGGCGACAAGCACGAATACATGAGTCTGTCGCGTTACTGGTGGCCGGATCCCTCCGCACCGAACGGTCTGCCGTATATCAGGCGTGATGGCGATGTGAACCCGGAGGTTGCGGCTATCCCTGATAATGAACAGCTCAATAAGATGGTCCGTGCAGTGTCGACGCTGTCAGCCGCGTACTACTTCACAGAACACGAGCCCTATGCGGAGCATGCGGCCCGGCTGATCCGCGCGTGGTTCCTCGATACCGCAACCGCGATGCGGCCGAATCTCCGGTTCGCCCAGGCGATCCGTGGAAGAGATGATGGAAGGTCTTTTGGCGTGCTCGATGGGCGCGGGTTCGTACAGGTTGTGGATGCGATCGGCCTTCTCAGTGGTTCACAGGCGTGGACCCCTGCCGACCAGCAGCACATGGTGGACTGGTTCAGCGAGTACCTGCGGTGGCTGCTGGAAAGTGAATCCGGGAAAGGCGAATCCGCAGCGGAGAACAATCATGGCGTCTGGTACGACGTCCAGACCAGCGCAGTCGCGCTTTTTACGGGCAGGGACTCCACGGCACGCCGCATCGCGCTGGAAGCAAAAGAAAAACGCGTCGCAGCGCAGATCGAACCTGACGGAAGCATGCCGCGCGAACTGGCGCGCGCAATCTCAGAGCACTATACGCATTTCAACATCCAGGCTTTTGTTCAACTTGCCGGAATCGCCGAACGCACGGGAGTAGATCTCTGGCGTTTCAGCACACCGGATGGTCGGAGTGTGCGCAAGGCACTGGAGTATGTTCTGCCGGTCCTGCAAGGGGAGCGGGCATGGGGAGTGAAACAGCTCCGGCCCGGAGATCCGGCCGACTACTACCCGGAACTCGTTCAGGCCGCGCGACAGTACCCGGATCTCAACCTTCTCCCCCTGGCAGATGCTGTTGGCGGGGAAAAGGCGCGTGTGCATGTCGTCAACCTTCTGTTCGGCTACGGACGATAGCAAATGACTGACTTCACATTGTCAGAGTGGATGCCGGATCGGCCATGACGTTTCCTTCGTCGGAACTCTGTGCCGTTCATCACCCCGGCGGACTTGAAATCGACGTTTCTCTTGTGTATGGTGACTATTGTCTGTTCGAGGCGATGGCGCGTTATCTTCACGGATATAATAGATGAGGGGTCCAGTATGCGAACACTCGTTCTGCTCTGTCTGATACTAAGCGCTACGGGCACGGCACTTGCCGGAGCATCGCACCTTGTCGTGACAGTTGTCAACCCTGCCCCATTCGAGCGCCCGCAGGAGACGATTGTCCTCGCGTGGAAAGAGGTCGTAACCGCTCTCCCTGCGCTTGCTCCAGCCGGTGTCAGCGTGTTTGACGGGGAAGGAGTCATCCCGTCACAGCTGGTGGACGCTGACGCGGACGGTGTGCCCGAGGAGCTGCTCTTCCAGTCGACGTTTGCTCCTGCGCAGCGAAAGCAATTCACCGTGCGGCCGGCGGTTGAGCCGAAGGTGTTTCCGCCGCTCGTGGATGCGCAGTTCGTCCTTCCCCGGCAGGATATGGCCTGGGAGAACGACCGGATCGCATTCCGAATATACGGCTCTCCCCTGGCCGGCGATGTCCGGAACGGGATCGATGTGTGGACGAAGCGGGTCCGCGCCCTCATCGTGCAGAAGTGGTACAAGGAGAGTGAAGGGGCTCAGCCGGGGAAAGACACGTACCATGTTGATCGGGGGGAAGGCGCAGATTTCTTCAGCGTTGGGAAGAGCCTGGGGGCAGGAGGATGCGGGATCTGGAGGAACGACACCTTGTATCAGCCGGGAATCTTTTCGTCGCATCGTGTGCTGTCGAAGGGTCCGATCCGCGTGCAATTCCGCGTCGTGTACGACAATGGCTTCGCGGGTGGGCTGCCCTTTCACGCAGAACAGACTGTGACGCTTGATGCAGGGCAGAACCTCAACCGGATCGAGATCGTGTACAGCGGCCAGGGGGCTTCCGACACGCTGAGCGTCGCCGCCGGTCTGGTCAAACGGAAGAATGTGACCAGTACCGCACGCAGCGACAGGGGATGGATCGCATTCTGGGGTCCCGTGAACGATGATTCCACAAACGGTTTTCTTGGAACAGGCATCGTGATGCCGGCGTCGGTCGGCCGCGCCGTGGTTGAGGATGCACAGCAGCATATGGTGCTGGGCTCTTCCCGGGCTCATGAGCGGCTGACCTACTATGCCGGGGCCGCATGGACACGGAGCGGCGATGTTGCCGTTGCCGCCGACTGGCATGCCATGCTCGACCGCTGTGCGAATGGCCTCCGCCAACCTCTCAAAGTCACGATGAAGGCGTCCGGAAAGAAACCGTAGACGATCAGGGGGGATGTTCGCAGATGAAGTGTGCCGGCTGTCCCGAATACCACCATAGATCATTCTGAGGAGAACTCACAATGGATATACGCTTTTCAACAGATCCCGCTGCATTCCGCACGATGACCTCCGCACAGCTGCGGGCGTCCTTCCTGCTGGAAAAACTGTTCCTTCCGGATGCGGTGCCGATGGTGTATTCCGATATCGACCGTTCGATCACGGGATCTGCTGTTCCGGTGAATGGACCGCTTCCGTTGCTGGCAAGCAAGAAGGAGATGGCCGCGGAACATTTTGCGGACCGGCGGGAGATCGGCGTGATCAACATCGGCAGCCCGGGCACGATCACCGTGGACGGCAAGGAGTACCCGATGGTCCACCGGGATGGCTTGTACATCGGCAGGGGATCGAAGGAAGTTCTCTTCGCGAGCAACGATCCCGCAAAACCGGCACGCTTCTACTTCGTCAGCTACCCGGCCCACCATGTCTATCCGCTGGCACACATTCGTTTCAGCGAGGCAGAGCGTGCGCCACTGGGTTCGCAAAAGGATGCCAACCGGCGGACGATCTACCGGTATATCCATCCGCGCGGAGTGCCGAGCTGTCAGCTCGTGATGGGCTTCACCGAGCTCGATGAAGGGAGTGTCTGGAACACGATGCCTCCTCATACGCATCAGCGCCGCTCGGAAGTCTACATGTACTTCAATGTCGCACCTGATGCCGTTGTGTTCCACATGATGGGCACGCCGGAGGAAACCAAGCACATCGTCATGCGGAACGAGCAGGCTGTCCTCTCCCCGTGCTGGTCGATCCATGCCGGCGTGGCAACGCAGGCGTACTGTTTCATCTGGGCGATGGGCGGCGAAAACCAGGTCTTTGAAGACATGGACGGGGTTGCGATGACGGCGATCGGCTAGCGCCCCGCCAGCGTACCGTGGCGGATTTGCTCCACACAGGGCATCCGCCGGAGGCGGAGGCATTCCGAGGAACAACAACGGAAATGGTACAGGGATTTCGTCGGAACGGTACCGGATGCAGCGGCGGAGAGAGGGGAGGCGGCTGATCCGCGAGGTCCTGAGGAGTTGCGTGATCACAAGAGCAGCGAATCGAATGATTGAAAACAGGAGATGATCATGGCACTGCGCATCAAAGCTGCAGGGGAAACTGAGTTTGACGTTCTGACACTTGGTGAATGCATGGTCCGGCTGAGCCCTCCCGGCCACCAGCGGCTCGAATTGACTCCCGTGCTGGAGGTCTATGCCGGCGGCGGAGAGTACAACGTGTCGTATGCGCTGGCGCGGTACGGCCTGCGGACCAGCTGGGTCTCCCGGCTTGTCGACAATCCAATCGGGCACATTATCAAAAACCACGCCCGGGCCAGCGGCATGGACATCAGCGAGGTCATCTGGATCCCCTACGACGGCGTTGGCCGCGCCGACCGGATTGGACTGAATTTCACGGAGGTCGGCATAGGCGTACGTGCCAGTGTGACGCTGTACGATCGCGGGCATACGGCGATTGCCCACATGAAACCGGGCGATGTGGACTGGAACCGGATCTTCAGAAAGCGTGGGGCACGGTGGTTCCATACCGGCGGCATCTTTACCGCCCTGAGCGATTCCTGCGCGGACGTAGCCGTGGAAGCGATGAAAGCCGCCCACGAAGCGGGCACCATCGTGAGCTATGATCTGAACTTCCGGAGCAAGCTGTGGCCAAGCAAGAAAGCCATAGAGGTCACGAAAAAACTTGTCCCCTACATCGATGTGCTCATCGGCAACGAAGAGGATTTCCAGAAAGTCCTGGGCTTCGAAGTCGAGGGGACCGATGAACACCTCAAGAAACTCCCCGTCGAGGGGTATAAGAAAATGGTGGAGCGGGTGGTCTCCGCCTACCCGCATATTCATGCAGTCGGCACAACGCTCCGGGAAGTCGTCAGCGGGCTGGTGAACAACTGGTCTGCGATCATGTACTATGACGGACAGTTCTACGGCTCGCGACGGTATGAACATCTTGAAATCGAAGACCGTGTCGGAGGAGGCGATGGCTTCTGCAGCGGGTTTGTCTACGGGCTGCTTCATGGCATGCCCCCGCAGGAGTGCGTGGAGATGGGGGCGGCACACGGCGCTCTTCTGCAAAGCACGCGGGGCGACACCAGCATGGTGACGATGGAAGAGCTGAAGCACGTCATGGGCGGGGGAAGCGCACGGATCAAGCGATAGCCGGCTGCCGGACAGCCGGAACAAGAGAGCGCGGATGCCCGGGATGCAGCATGGATCAGGTGCGGCCGCGTTTCACCGAGTGAGGCGCATGGGTCTTTCATGAAGGTGCTTTCGTGGGTCTTCCTGACAGCCGCGGTCACCCTGACCGCCAGCGGCCAGGAATGGCAATCCAGCCGTGTGTTCGTCGACCCTGTTACGGATCGGCTTGAATACACCAGGGACGGAGCCGGCAACCGGATCCCGGATTTCAGCTATGCGGGCTTCAGGGGGGGTGTCGAAGCGCCTCCCACCGTTCCCGCAGTCCGCTCTCTCACGCCGGTCGCAGGCGACAACACCCCGCGCATCCAGGCGGTGCTCGATACGATTGCTGCGCTGACCCCTGACAGCCGGGGCATTCGCGGCGCTCTCCTCCTTGCCCCCGGCACCTACGAAATCCACGGAACGCTGCGTATCACCGGGAGCGGCGTGATTCTGCGCGGTTCGGGCGACGGTGCCGATCCGGCGTTCAATACGATTCTGCTGGGAAAAGGAGACTCACCGCATCAGCGGACGGTTCTCGTCGCGGGAGGCGGAAGTTCGACTCACTGGAAAGAAGCGGTCAGCGGGACCACGACGGCAATCCTGGATGACACCGTGCACGTCGGTGCGCAGAGGTTCCGCGTCGCGAATCCGGCACCCTTTGCCGTCGGCGACAATATCATCCTGTATCATCCCTGCACGGCGGCCTGGCTCACCGCCATCGATTCGGGTGGTACACACTACACCGAACCGGGCGCAGAGCCTGGCGTCGACGTGCCGTGGGCGGTGAACAGTCAACCCATAGCGTACAACCGGTTCATCACTGCAATCCACGCCGACACGATCTCCATTGACGCCCCTCTCTTCAATCCGTTCGTCCGCTCACTCTCTGCTGCAACCATCTACAAGTACGCGCGGACAGGGCTCAGAACCCTGATCGGAATCGAACATCTCCGCATAGACATCGAGACGGCAGGCGGAACGGATGAGAATCACGCGTGGGATGCCATAGAGATGTCGCTCGTCGAAGACTGCTGGATCACCTCCTGCACCGCGCTCCACTTCGGCCAGGCAGGGTTTGTCACACGCACGGCCACGCGGGTCACCATCGACAGCTGCAAAGCACTCGATCCGGTGAGCGTGATCACGGGGGAGCGGCGGTACAACTTCAACATGTACGACGGATCACAGCTGATCCTGGTGAGCAACGC